>CAXTCK010000255.1:2413-4207 GCA_964242425.1 uncultured Acetobacteraceae bacterium
CCTGCCCACCTGCCCACCTGCCTACCTGCTCGGCACGATCGGGCTGACGGGCGAGCGGCGGGAGCGGGCGGTGATGATCGGCGACCACCGCAACGACGTGCTTGCCGCGTGCGGCGCACGCAGCCCATCCATCTTCGCCGCCTCCGGCCATGGCGCTGCCGGGAAGCGGGCGGATGCGGACGCCGTTCTCGAAGACCTGGCTGAGGTGCCGGTCGTCGCGGCCCGGCTGCTCGACGCCGCACGCGGTCCGGCCTGAGCACGCTCGCCTGGACGGCGGCATGCTGGCATGGCTTGTGCAGGCACCAGGCCACCCGACCTGCCCCCGCCCGACCTGATAGATGGAGCCAGATCCTCGATGCGCACCCGTTCGACCATTCTGCCGGACCGCGTGGTGACGGCGCGCTGCGTTCTGGCACTTGCCCTGCTGCTCCCATGTGCCGCGGCGGCGGCACCCTCCGGTGCCGAGCTCTACGCGCAGCAATGCTCGAGCTGCCACCAGGGCGACGCCGCCGGGCTCGCCGGGCAGTTTCCGCCGTTGAAGAACCGGGTCGACAAGATCGCGTCCACCCCCGAAGGCAGGCACTACCTTGCGGACCTGCTGACCCATGGCATGTCGGGTTCGATCCAGGCCGCAGGCGATACCTATGTCGGCTACATGCCGGCCTTCTCGCACCTCAAGGATGACGAGATCGCGGAGATCCTGAACTGGGTGTCGGCGCTGGGCGACAGCAAGCCGCCGCAGACGATCGCGGTGGCGGACATCGCGGCGGCGCGGGGTCGCAGCCTGACCGCGGCCGGCGTGGCGCAGGAACGCAAGGCGCTCGACGCCCAACACCCGCTTCCCTGAGGCAGAGCCGCCGCGCCGAGCCCGGCTTCCGGCTAGGCCAGCGGGTCGACGCTGAGCCCGAACGCGCGTCGCTGGACGGCGTCGGGATCGCCGGACAGGACCTCGTGGCGCGTTGCCTCCCCGTCCCGCCAGAACCGGATCGAGAAGTCCTGGTCGCCTACCGTCAGGTCCCTGATCGTGACGTCGGGCAGCCAGTCCGGGAGGTCCGGGTCGATGAACACCCTGCCCGCGATGGCGTCGGGCAGCAGCCCGAGCACGGATTGCAGCAGGATGAAGGCGGATCCTGCCGCCCAGGCCTGCGGCACGTTGGCGCCGATGTACTGGACCGGGAAGTTGGTGCGGTCCTTCTGTATGCCGGCGTAGAGCTCAGGCAGCTGGTTGCTGCCGAAATGCTCGGCGGCGCCGCTGATGTCGCGGGCGACCTGCGCCGCCTCCCGGCCGAAGCCGTAGCGCTTGAAGCCCATGGCAATCAGCGCGTTGTCGTGCGGCCAGACCGCGCCCAGCTGGTAGGCGTACGGATTGAAGGAGCGGTGCTCGGCGGACAAGGTGCGTATGCCCCAGCCGGACCACATGTCGGGCTTCATCAGCCGTGCCACCACGCGCGCGGCGCGCTCCGGCGGCACGATCCCGGACCAAAGGCAGTGTCCGGGATTGGACACGACCGACAGAACGGGCTTCTTGGCCCCGTCCAGCGCATAGGCGTAGGTGCCCTCGGCCTCGTTCCAGAACAGCTCGTTGAAGCGCTCGAACAACCGGTCCGCCTTGCCGCGCAAGGCGGCGGCGCGCTCCCCGTCGCCGAGGTGCTCGAAGATCTGCGCCATCCGGCGCCACGCGTCGTAGACGTAGCCCTGCAGCTCGCACAACGCCTTGGGCCCGCGCACGAGGGTGCCGTCGGGATACATCACGGCGTCGCCGCTGTCCTTCCAGCCCATGTTCTCGTAGCCGGC
>CAXTCK010000256.1:0-4167 GCA_964242425.1 uncultured Acetobacteraceae bacterium
GGGCGGCGCGGGGGGCTGGGGGGTGGCGCTGGCGGTGCAGGCGGCGCGGATCGGGGCGGAGGTGTCGCTGTGGGCGCGCGACCCGGCCAGCCTCGGCCCCGACCGCTGCATGCCGCGCCTGCCCGGGGTCGCGCTGCCGGACCGGGTGTCGGTGACGGGAGCGCTGCCGAAGGCGGCGGACATGGTGCTGCTGGCGGTGCCGATGCAGCACCTTCGCGGCGTCGCCGCCGCCTTGGCGGTGCGCGCTCCCCTGGTGGCGTGCTGCAAGGGGATGGAGCGCGGCACCGGACGGCTGCCCGGCGAGGTGCTGGCGGCGCTGCACCCGGTTCTTCCGCGCGGGGTGCTGTCGGGCCCCAACTTCGCGGGCGAGGTGGCGCGCGGGCTGCCCGCGGCGGCGGTGCTGGCGAGCGCCGACCTTCCACTGGCGCAAGGGCTGGCCACCATGCTGTCGGGCAACGCGTTCCGGATCTATGCCGGCAGCGATCCGACCGGGGTGGAGGTCGGCGGGGCGGCGAAGAACGTGATCGCCATCGCGGCGGGCGCCGCGATCGGCGCCGGCCATGGCGAGAACGCCCGGGCCGCCCTGGTGACGCGCGGCATCGCCGAGCTGTCCCGGCTGATCGTAGCACTTGGCGGCCAGGCGGCCACCGCGAGCGGCCTGTCGGGGGTGGGCGACCTGCTGCTGACCTGCACCGGTGCCTCGTCGCGCAACACCAGCCTGGGCGTAGCACTCGGGCAGGGCCGGACGCTGGCGGAGGTGCTGGGGAGCCGGACAACGGTGGCGGAAGGAGTGGACACGGCACCGGCGCTGTCGGCGCGTGCGGCGGCGGCGGGGGTCGTCGTGCCGATCATCGACACGGTGGCGGCGCTGCTGACCGGCGAGATCGGCCTGGCCGGAGCGCGGGCGCGGCTGCTGGAACGCCCGCTCGGGCTGGAATGAGGCATGAACGGAGCGGTCGCGCGACGCGGCCGCTTTCCCACGGGAGGAGGCTGGACGGGCATGAGCGGCGACAGGATTGACGACCCCCTCGACGCGTCGTTCGAGCCCGGCACGATCGTGGCCAAGGGGATGTTCCCCACCCCGCTCATCAGCGCCCGCCTGGTCGGGCACCGGGCGCTCGACGCCGCACTCGCCGCGACGATCCTGGCGCGCGAGCAGGCGGAACGCGGCCTCAGGGTGAGCAACCAGGGCGGCTGGCATTCGGCCGAGTTCGCGTCCTGGTGCGGGTCGGCGGGCCACGCCGTGCTCGACGCGGCGCGTGCGCTGGTCGAGCACATGACGGTGATGCGGCGCGGGGACGCGCTGGTTCCGGCCGCGGTGGGGTGGGTCGCGACCGCGTGGGCCAACGTCAACCGCCTGGGACACGGCAACCGCGCGCACGCGCATCCGGGCGCCTACTGGTCCGGCATCTACTGGGTGGACGACGGCGGCGTGTCCGGCGACCCGGCACGCGGCGGGATGCTCGAGCTGGCGGATCCGCGCGGCATCCTGCCGAGCATGGTGGCGCCGCAGCTGCGTTGCGCGATCCCGGCCACCCACGGTGACGGCGAAGGCGAGACCGTCATGCCCGAAGCCGGGACCATGGTACTGTTCCCGTCCTGGCTGGTGCATTCGGTGGCACCCTATGCCGGGCCGGGTGCCAGGATATCCGTCGCGTTCAACTTCTCGGTAGGCCGCGAGATGGGTGCTGCTTGACGGTCGGGAGCGGGACGGGCCTGCTGACGACATCCATGTCCGACCCGACACCCCTGCCCGCAGCGCTTCTCGACCGCGCGCACGCTCTTCTGGCGTCCGGTGGACGCCGGCTGCTCGGCCTGGCGGGACCGCCCGGCAGCGGCAAGTCGACCATGGCGGCGCAGCTGGTGGCGAGCCTCGGCACTGCGGCGTTGCTGGTGCCGATGGACGGCTACCACCTCGCCCAGGTCGAACTGGTGCGTCTCGGCCGTGCCGGACGAAAGGGCGCGCCCGACACCTTCGACGCCGCCGGCTACGTGTCGCTGCTGCGGCGGCTGCGTTGCCAGGCGCCGGACGAGATCGTGTATGCGCCCGCGTTCCGGCGCGAGATCGAGGAGCCGGTGGCCGGGGCGATCCCGGTGCCGCCGGAGGCGCGGCTGATCGTGACGGAAGGGAACTACCTGCTTCTGGACGGCCCCTGGGCTCCGGTGCGCGCGCTGCTGGACCAGAGCTGGTTCGTGGCCACTCCCGAACCGGCCCGGCTGCACTGGCTCCTGGAGCGGCACATGGCGTTCGGGCGCAGCCGGGACGCGGCGCTGGCGTGGATCGCCGCCACCGACGCGCCCAACGCCCGGCTGATCGAGGAAACGCGCGACCGCGCGGACCTGGTGGTGAGCCCGCTTTGAGCGCCGGAAGCGGCGAAACTTAGGACTTCCTTAACCGCGGCGGCGTCTGCTCGACGGGTCGCGGAAGGTTGAGGAGCAAGCTCATGCGGATCGTGCCTGTCGCCGCCGCCACGTCGCCGGCCGAACCGGACAGCGTCGCGACCGTGCCGGCGGCCGTGCCGCAGGTTCCCGTCCGCCTGCTGAACCCGCAACCGGTGATCGACCCGGCGCTCGGCATCGTCGTGACCGAGTACTTCAGCCGGTCCGGACAGATGACGGAGCAGTTCCCCACCGCCCGGGCGCTCGACACCTACCGGATCTACGGGCTGCACGGCGGCACGGACGAGCCGGAGCCCAGGACTGGCACCGCAACCGGCACCGACACCGGCGCGTCCGGGCCCTGACGGGCGCACGGAACCGACAGGTTTCCTTTCAGGGGCTCGACATGCTCCGATCCACCCTTCCGGCCAGGACACCAGCACCATGCCCGCCCGCCCCGCCTTGTCGCCGATCGAGGCGGTGATCTTCGACATGGACGGCCTGCTCCTGGACTCCGAGACCTTGTCGATGGAGGCGCTCCGAACCGCCGGTGCCGCGCTCGGCGTCGACATGCCCGCCTCCTTCTGCCTCGGCATGATCGGCAACTCGGTCGATTTGTGCCAGGCCATGATCCGGGAGCGCCATGGCGATGTGTTCCCGCTGGACCGCTTCTTCGCGCTGCACGGCGAACACCTGGACGCGCTGGTGCTGTCCGGCCGGCTGGCGCTGAAGGACGGGGTCGCGACCCTGCTCGACGCCCTCGACCGGCGCGGACTGCCGTGCGCGGTGGCCACCTCGTCCGGACGGCATCGCGCCCTGCACCACCTGAAACAGGCGGGGATCGCCGGGCGCTTCGGGCGGATCGTCACGCGCGACGACGTGTCGCGCGGCAAGCCGGATCCGGAACCCTACCTCACGGCGGCGGCCGGGCTGGGGGTGCCGCCGGCGGCCTGCCTGGCGCTGGAAGACTCCCACACCGGCGTGCGCGCGGCCCACGCCGCCGGCATGCGGGTGGTCATGGTGCCGGACCTGCTGCAGCCGACCGCGGAGATGCACCAGAAGGCACACCGGATCGTGCGCAGCCTGCACGAGGTGATCGGGATCCTGGACGGGGACCGGTAGCCGCCGGCTGCGGCCGCGACGCCCCTTTGCGGGCGGAAGCGGCCGTTGCACACTTCACACCATGGACAACCTCGCATTGCACAAGCCGGCGCTGCAAAGCTCGCTGTCGGACTGGTCGAGCAGCCGCGTGGCGGCCGAGGCCGCACGGGGCGGCAACGACGGCGACCTGTCGCGGGACTTCGGCATCCACACCGACGGCGAACGGGACCCCTGGTGGCAGGTCGATCTCGAAGCGACCTGCGCGGTGGAGCGGGTCTGCGTGTTCAACCGGGACTTCTTCCCCGAGCGGCTGCGGCGCTTCAGCGTGCTCGGCTCGCTCGACGGGATCGTCTGGGACATCCTGGCGTCGAAATCCGACGACGGGGTGTTCGGTCCGGACGGGACGCCGTTCGTGCTCGACCTGCCGGGGCGCCCGGTGCTGCGTTTCCTGCGGGTGCGGCTGGACGGGCTCGACTGCCTGCACTTCAAGGAATGCCAGGTGTTCGGCGTGCCGGTGGGTCCCGACGAGGCACTGCCAAAGGACGCGTTCGGGTCAGACCCGGAACGGATCGTGTTCTCGGCCCTTTACAACGAGAGCGACGAGTTCCTGCACGCCTACCTCGCCAACTTCCTGCACTATACCGGCGAGGAGTCCGTGCTGCTGGTCAACCTGCCGCCTGGCCGCGC
>CAXTCK010000257.1:0-4124 GCA_964242425.1 uncultured Acetobacteraceae bacterium
GGCTGCGAGGTCGGCCCGGACTTCCGCCGGCCGTCGCTGGTGACGCCGGCGCGCTACAACGAGCAGGCGCCGGCGACCCGTACCGCGTCGGCCGGCACGGCGGGGGGTGCTGCGCAGACGCTCGCCAACGGTGCCGACCTCCAGGGCGACTGGTGGACGCTGTTCCACTCGCAAGGCCTGTCCATGCTGGTCGCGACCGCGCTGCGCGACAATCCGAACCTCGAAGCGGCACGGCAGGCGCTGCGGGAGGCGCAGGAGCTGGAGCTCGAACAGCGCGGAACGCTGTTCCCGAGCGTGTCCGGCCAGGTGTTCCGCGCGCGGCAGGAGCTGCCGTTGTCCTACGAGGAACCGGGTGCGCCTGCGGAAACCTTCACGCAGTACAACGCCCAGCTCAACCTCAGCTACACCTTCGACGTATGGGGCGGCCTGCGCCGGGCGATCGAGCAGGCGGGCGCGCAGGCTGGCTACCAGCGCTTCGAGCTGGAAGCGGCGGTATTGTCGCTGAGCGCCGGCGTGGTGACCAGCGCGATCCAGGCCGCCTCCCTGCGCGGCCAGATCGCGGTGCAGCAGCAGCTGATCGGCTTCGAGCAGAAGCAGCTGGACACGGTGCGCCAGCAGTTCCAGCTCGGCGGCGCCACCGGAACCGACGTCGCCACCCAGCAGGCGCAGGTGGCGGAGGCGCAGACCGTGCTGGTGCCGTTGCAAACCCAGCTGGTGCAGACACGCGACCAGATCGCGGCCTATCTGGGCCAGGCGCCGTCCGAGATCGAGCTGCCTGCCGTCACCCTGGACCAGCTGACCCTGCCGGACACCCTGCCGGTGAGCCTGCCGTCGGCGCTGCTGGCGCAGCGCCCCGACATCCTGGCGGCAGCGGAAACCCTGCATGCGCAGACGGCGCTTCTCGGCGTCGACATCTCGCAGCGCCTGCCGCAGGTGACGCTGAGCGCCACCGTCGGCTCGTCCGCCGCCGACATCCACCAGCTGTTCAGCCCCGGCAACGGGTTGTGGTCGGTGGTGAACCAGGCGGTGCAGCCGATCTTCGACGCGGGCCAGCTGCTGCACCGGCAGCGCGCGCAGAAGGCGGCGATGCTGGAGGCGGCGGC
This sequence comes from uncultured Acetobacteraceae bacterium, assembly GCA_964242425.1. GTDB lineage: Bacteria > Pseudomonadota > Alphaproteobacteria > Acetobacterales > Acetobacteraceae > Lichenicola. Next base: position 1,104 of record CAXTCK010000257.1, read on the forward strand.
TGCCTGGCGCAACACGGTGGTGACCGCGTTCCAGAACGTCGCCGACGTGCTGGCGCAGCTGCAGAACGACGCGGTGAACCTTCAATATGCCCTTACGGCCGCGCAGGCCGGGCAGCGCAGCCTGTCGCTCGCCAGCCTGCAGTACAAGCTGGGCGGCGTGTCCTACCTCAGCGTGCTGACGGCGGAGCAGACCTACCAGACCGCGGTGCTCACGCTGATCCGGGCGCAGGCGGCGCGATACGCCGACACCGTGCTGCTGTTCCAGGCGCTGGGCGGCGGCTGGTGGCACCGCCGCGACCTGCCGCCACCGCCGCCCGGGCTGCTGAGCTCTCCCCTGCCATGAGCCCGCCCGCCGACATGTCCCGCCATCCCGAGCCGCGACGGAACGCCACCATGACGCGGATGCGTGTTTATCTCCTGCTGCTTCTCGTGCTGGCGGCGGCGGCCTACCCGGCCTGGCTCGTCGCCCACCGTGTTGACGCACCGGCCGCGACCGCGCAGGCGGTGGAGCCCGCGCAGACGGTGTCCGACATCGTGGTGCGTCCGCAGGCCTGGCAGGACCGGCTCAAGGCGTTCGGGCAGACGCGGGCGGTGCAGGGGGCGGCGCTGTCGGCGCCGGTTCCCGGCATCGTCGACGAGATCGACTTCCAGTCGGGGCAGGACGTGAAGGCCGGCACCGTGCTGCTGCGCCTGCGCCTGTACGACGACCCGGCCAAGCTGCAGCAGCTGCAGGCGGAAGTGGCGCTGTACAACACCAACCTTGCCCGCGACCAGAAGCAGTTCGAGGCGCAGGCGGTGAGCCACGCCACGCTGGACCTCGACACCGCCAACCTGCGCAGCTTCCAGGCGCAGGTCCAGGCGCAGGCCCAGGCCATGGACGAGAAGATCGTGCGCGCGCCCTTCAGCGGCCGCCTTGGCATACGCGAGGTCGATCTCGGGCAGTACCTGCCGCCCGGCACCGCGGTGACCACGCTGCAGGCGCTGGACCCGATCTTTGTCGACTTCTCGGTGCCGCAGCAGCAGGTGGGCGACATCCATCCCGGCGGCGCGGTGGACGTCGGCGTCGACACCTATCCGGGCCGGGTGTTCCACGCCACCGTGCAGGCGCTGGACAGCCGCATCGACGCGCAAAGCCGCATGGTCTCGGTGCGCGCCAGACTGGACAACCGCGACCATGCGCTGCTGCCCGGCATGTTCGCGGTGGCGCACCTCGACCTCGGGCCCGCGCGCACCGTGCTGGCGGTGCCGCAGACGGCAATCAGCTTCAACCCGTATGGCGACTTCGTCTACGTGCTGACGCCGCAGCCCGGACACGCGCCGGGCAAGCCGCAGGTGTTTCTCGCCACCTCGCGGGTGGTGACGCTGGGCGAAACGCAGGGCGACCGCGTGGTGGTGACGGCCGGGCTGCACGACGGCGACACGGTGGTCACCGCGGGCCAGATCAAGCTGCGCAACGGCGCCACGGTGGTGATCGACAACCGGGTCGAGCCGCCGGACGCCTTGTCGCCGAACCCGCCCGAGGAGTGAGCGGGAAGAATGAGGAGCAGCGCCCGATGCGCCTGACCGACCTGTTCATCCACCGGATCGTGCTGTCCTGCGTGGTGTCCATCCTGGTGCTGGTGTTCGGCCTGCGCGCCGAGCAGTCCATGCCGATCGAGAAGTTCCCGCACACCGTCACCGGCACCGTCGAGATCCAGACCAGCTACTACGGCGCCGATCCGGCCACCGTGGCCGGCTTCGTCACCACGCCGCTGGAAGGCAAGATCAGCCAGGCGCAGGGCATCGACTACATGACCTCGACCTCCTCGATCGGCACGTCCGACATCGTGGTAAGCCTCAAGCTGAACTACGACCCGGCGCGGGCGCTCGCCGAGATCCAGTCCTACGTCACCGCCGCGACCTCGCAGTTCCCTCCCGGCGTGCAGGCCTCCGCCATCAGCATGTACTCGGCCGGCGGCACCATCATGTCGATCTCGGTCGACAGCGACGTGCTGTCGCCGGCGAAGGTCAGCGACTACGTGCAGCGTGTGGTGGCACCAAGGCTGCAGGCGGTCGCCGGCGTGCAGACCATCTACATCAACGGCGCGCCGAACGTGGTGATGCGCGTGTGGCTCGATCCGGAGCGCCTGGCTGCCTATGGCCTCACGCCCAACGACGTTGACACGGCGCTGGCCAGCAACAACTTCGTCACCGGCGTCGGCAACACGCTTGGCGGCGCGGTCAGCGTCAACCTCGACATCACCTCGAGCCTGCACGACGCGGCCCAGTTCCGCGACCTGGTCATCCGACAGAACAACCTGCATATCGTCCGCCTGGGCGACGTCGCGCGCGTCGAGTTCGGCAGCGACCCGGACAACTTCCAGGCGATCGCCAACGACCGCAACGGCGTCTACATCGGCATCAAGCCGACGCCGTCGGCAAACGCGCTTGCCGTGTCGCACGACCTTCTGGCGCAGATCGCGGTTCTGCGTCGGCAGATGCCGCCCGCGATCAACATCACGGTGCTGGATGACAACGGCGACTACATACGCGCCTCGATCCGCGAGGTGGTGGTCACGCTGGCGGAGTCCCTGCTGATCGTGGCGCTGGTGGTGTTCGCGTTCCTGGGCTCGCCGCGCTCGGTGCTGGTGCCTTTGGTGACGATCCCGCTGTCGCTGATCGGCACGTTCGCGATGATGGCGGCGATGGGGTTCTCCATCAACCTGTTGACTCTGCTGGCGCTGGTGCTGGCGATCGGGCTGGTGGTCGACGACGCCATCATCGTGGTGGAGAACGTCAACCGCTACCTGGCGCGCGGCCTGGCGCCGGTGGCGGCCGCGGTGGCGGCGGCGCGTGAGCTGGTGCAGCCGATCCTGGCGATGACGGTGGTGCTGATCGCCGCCTACGTGCCGCTCGGACTGCAGGGCGGCCTCACGGGCGCGCTGTTCATCGAGTTCGCGTTCACCCTGGCGGGTGCCGTCACCGTGTCGGCGCTGCTGGCGCTGACGCTGTCGCCGATGATGAGCTCGCGCCTGCTGCGCG
>CAXTCK010000258.1:0-4105 GCA_964242425.1 uncultured Acetobacteraceae bacterium
TCCCCCCTCCTTCTCCCCCCCCCCCCCCCCCCCGCCCCTCCCCCGCCCCCCCCCGCGCCGGCCCCCCCCCCCCCCGGGGGCAACAGGCCCCCGCCCCCGCCGCAACCGTTCCGGCCGCCCTGCCGCCTGCCCGGCATCAGACATCGGTCATCCCCCTCGGCCGGGGCAGCATCCCGCCCCGCCACAGCCCGGCCGACAGCGCCACCAGCCCTCCTGCCGCCACCACGTCCGCCACCGTCAGGGTGAAGCGGCCCCGGAACGCCGGCGTGACCAGCCAGAAGCTTTGCAGCAGCTGCACCAGAAGGGCGAACCCCGCCACCAGCGTCACCGGCCAGCCGCGCCGCGCCAGCCGCCGCACCGGCAGCAACACCAGCGCCAGCACCGGCAGCGCAGCACCCGCGACGATCGCCGCCAGCCCAAGGCCACCGAGCCGGTGCAGGTACCACAACGCCTCGTCCGGCTGGTTCCCCGACCACACCACCAGGAACTGGGTGAAGTGCAGGAAAGCCCAGATCCACAGCAGCACCAGCATCGGCACCGCGAAGCCGCCGCGCGCGTCCCGCCTCGCCAGCAGCAGCGCCAGCGACACCGCCGAGACCGCCTGCCCGGACAACAGCAGCAGCCCGAACGAGGACGACGCCAGCTTCGGCTCCACCGACATCGCCCAGTCGAACGCCGCCAGCGTGCCGGTCACCAGCACGCCCGCGAAGGCGAGCCCGGCCGCGCCGCGACGCGTTTCGGGAACCGCGAACAACACGGCGAGCCCGCTCCACAGCAGCAGGAACAGCACGGTGCGCAGATCCGTCGGCCCGTGCGCGAACCAGCCCCGGCCGAAGCCGGCGCCGGACCAGGCATGGGGATCGTTCAGCGTCGACGCCAGCAGCACCGGCACCCCGCACACCGCCAGCAGCGGCAGCAGCGGCAGCAGCGCGCGCAGCGGCGCCAGCATCCGCTCGCCGTCCGCCGCGTCCGAGAACGCCTCGATCCCCGTGACCAGCAGCAGGGCACCGGCCGGTATCGACAACACGAACAGCCAGGCCGACAGGTAGGACGGCATCACCCGCACCCCCGCCAGCCCTCCTGCCAGCAACAGCAGCAGCAGCAGCAGCCCGATCCCCGGCGCCAGCCAGCGCCTGCGGTCGCCGCCCCCCGTCATCCATGCCGTCACCGACCCGCTCACGGCGCCACCTGCGCCAGCGCCGCGCGGTCGTCCGCGGTGAGCGACGCCGCCGCCGTTCCCTGGCTGCGCTGCAGCGCGCGCACATAGGCGATCACCGCCCACCGATCCGCCGACGGCACCCGCGACGCGTAGCTGTACATCACGCCGTAGCCGTTGGTGATCACGTCGTAGAAGTGCGCCGCCTTGGCAGCCCGCAGCCGGTCGCTGTTGAACGAGGGCGGATGCGGGAAGCCGCGCTGCACGATCATGCCGTCGCCGTCGCCGGTGCGGCCATGGCAGGGGGTGCAGAAGATGTCGAACCGCTGCGCCCCGCGCGCCAGCATCGCTTCCGTGATCCGCGCCGGCTGCGGCACGTCCGGATCGTCCTCCTGCACCGGCACGGCACCCGGCGCCGGCGGCCGCATGGACAGGCCGTTGGGGAAGAACCTGCTCTGGTCCCAGGTCTGCGAGCGCTGCTGCGTATACATGTCGTGCCGCTTGCAGCCGGCCAACACGATCCCGCACAGCGCCAGCATCATCATCTTCCGTTTCACCGCGGCACCCGGTGCACGGCAAGCGGCCGGTCGGGCAGGGTGGCGATCTCACCTTCCACCCGCGCCGCATTGAACCCGTCCTCCGGCGCCTCGATCACCAGGAAGTAGCGGTCGCGCGTGGCCCCGCCGATGCCCGGGATGTTGAACGCCGGATGGTTCAGCCTCGGCATCCGGTTGCCGAACAGCATGGCGGCAAAGGCGAACAGGGTACCGGTCAGGGCGGCAAACGACACGCTCGGCACCACGAACGACTGCCAGGAGAACCGGGGCCGGCCGCCAATCAGGAACACGTAGTCGTAGCCGGTGGCAAGGAGGCACATCGCCATCATCGCCGCCCCGCCCAGCAGCACGCCCGACACCGCCAGCGGGCGTATCCCCGGCCCCGACAGCGACAACAATTCCGCCGCCTCCGGCAGCGGCACCGGCGAGTACAGGTCGATCCGCCCGAGCCGGCGTGGCCGCAGCAACGACGCGGCACGCATCATCTCCTCGGCCTCGCCGTACTCCGCGGCAACACCCCAGAGTGGCGCGTCCTTCGGCAGGTCGATCCGGTCCGACGACACCGGGCTGCGCGTCGACTCCGCCCCCGGATGGGTCAGCGCGCGCACCGGCGCCGCCGCCAGCACCGGCAGCAGGCGCATCGCCAGCAGCAGCAGGAACAGGAACAGCCCGCACGAGCCGAGAAACGTCGCCATCCCCCACAGCCCGATCGTGTAGGTCGCCAGGTCGGAGGAAGGCAGGAAATCGTGCTGCAGCGTCACCACGATCACCATGAAGTGGTCCGCCCAGGTGCCGACGCACACGGCGGCCGCGATCAGCAGCAGCAGCGGCGGCGACTGCCTCGCCCCCTTCAGCCACAACAGCTGCACCGGCAGCAGCCCGGCCAGCACCATGACCCAGAACGCCCACGCATGCGGCCCGTGCAGCCGCTGCGCCAGGGAAGCCACCGCATAGGAGGTGCCGCTGGTTCCGGTCCCGAACATTTCCGTGGCGACGCAGTACGCGTCCAGCAGCCCGACGCCCAGCAGAAGCCGGCCCAGGCGGTCGAGATGCGCTTCGGTGATCACGCCGCCGAGCGAGAACGCGGACCGCACCACCACCACCACCAGCGTGCTGGCGGCGATGCCCGAGAACAGCGCCACCACCAGGAACTCCACCGGCTGCAGCGTGTCGTGCCAGCCAGGCTCCGGCGTGCCCGCGAACATCACCGCCGCACCGGTCTGCAGCGATACCACCACCACCACGCCGAGCAGCCCGATGATGCGCAGCGCCTGCCCCCGCCGGTGCCAGTGCGGTGCCGAGGAGCGCCAGCCAAGTGCCGCGACACCATAGAACTGCGCGATCCGGCGCGCGAAGCGGCCGCCGCTTTCTTCCCGGTCGTCGCCGTGCAGCCGGTCCACCGCGCGGTCGCGCAAGCTGGCCAGGTCCGGCAGCAGCCCCAGGTACCAGACCGACACGCTGACCACCAGGAAGCTGAGGATGTCGATCGCATCCCAGTAGAGCGGGGAACGGAACTGCGGCCAAAGCACCATGGTGTTGGGATACGGCAGGTTCCAGTAGAAGAACCACGGCCGCCCAAGGTGGATGATCGGATAGATCCCCGCCGCCACCGCCGCCAGCACCGCCACCGTTTCCGAAACCCGCGCGATGCCGCCGCGCCAGCTCCGGTCCAGCAGCAGCGGCAGCACCGACAACGCCAGCGACCCGGTGGCGACGCCGATCCACCAATCATAGCCGACGATGTCGAGCGCCCAGGTGACGGGAATGTTGTTGTCCCAGACCCCGACCCCTTCGACGAACAGCCAGCCGACCGAGATCACCAGCAGCCCGACCAGGCCCGCCGACGCGAACATCGCCAGCCACCAGGCCATTCCGACCTTGCCGAACGCCGCCTGCTCGATCGACCGGCCGATGCTCTCGAAGGTCTGGTCGGAACGGATCAGGGTGGTCGGATGCGCCGTCATGCCGCATCCCCCGGCGGCAGCAGCCCGGCCAGGTAGGTGGTGCGCGGCCGCACGCCGAGCTCGCCCAGCAGCGCGTAGTTGCGCCCGTCCTTGCGCTGCGCCGTCACCTGCGACGAAGCATCGCGGAGGTTGCCGAAGTCGATCGCCCGCGTCGGGCAGGCGGTCTGGCAGGCGGTGCGCACCACGCCATCCGCGATCGGCTGCCCGGTCTTGTCGCTGTCGATCCGCGCTTCGACGATCCGCTGCACGCAGTAGGTGCACTTCTCCATCACGCCGGCGGCGCGCACCGTCACGTCGACGTTGCGCATGGCCTGGATCGACGGCGCCGCCCCCGCGGAATAGTCGAGGTAGTTGAACCGACGCACCTTGTACGGGCAGTAGCCGGAGCAGGCGCGGGTGCCGACGCAGCGGTTGTACACCATGAGGTT
>CAXTCK010000259.1:0-4103 GCA_964242425.1 uncultured Acetobacteraceae bacterium
TGGCTTGTCGTCTCCGATGGGCGCGAGCGCATGGAGATCATGGAAAAACGTGCGCTCGGCAGCGTTGATCCGATAGATGAAGATAGCGTCTGGAAGAATATCGCTGCTAATCTGTCGAGGCAGCAGGAAAAAGAACTCGCGACGGATCTAATCAGGCGCTCCAATACGGTGCAAGTGGGGACGGTCCGATCCTTGGCATCGGGTTTCCAGATGAAGCAGCAGCGCCAGGCTGAAGGTAAAGACGGGACGACCCTGCACGAGACGTTCCAGCAGACGCGGGATGACAAGACCGTTGAACCTGCGGCCGGGCCTGTAGCCGAAGCAGTCAGGGCCCAAGCGGTCGAGATGCGAAAGGTGGCCGGCCTTCTCACCGGTCCGAGTGCCAACGAAGCGCGCAAGGCCATCGTGGCAGCGCGAAGATCAGCCAGGGCACCAGGTGCCCGCCCAAAGAGTCGGAAGCAGGCGCCCATGTCTCAGACCGATGCCATGACAGAGTTCGCCGACGCGCTGCGGCTGGCGGGGCTGATTGTCCGCGGCGCGCCTGTCATGGACGGCAAGCAGCACCGGGTGGACGTGGAAGGCGACAAGAAGGGCCGCAAGTCCGGCATGTATATCGGGCACCTGGACGACTACCCGGCCGGCTTCATCCGCAATCACAAGTCGGGCGAGGAGATCCGCTGGAAGGCATCGCGGCCCACGAGCGGCATGTCGCAGGCCGATCGCGACGCGTTCCGGGAGCGGATCCAACGCGAGCGAGATGCCAGAGACACGGAACGCCGGCGGCAGGAGGGTGTCGTTGCCCAGCAGGCAACAGCGATGTGGAACCGGGCGCAGCCTGCCCGCGCGCATCCCTACCTGGCCCGGAAGGGCGTTGCGGCGCATGACGTGAAGGTGGACCGGCGGAATAACCTGCTCGTCCCGATGCGCGACGCCGCCGGCAAGCTCTGGAGCATCCAGACGATCGACCCGGACGGCGGCAAGCTCTACCTGAAAAACGGCCGCAAGACCGGCACCCATGCCGTGCTTGGGAAGGCTGCGCCAGGTTCTCCCATCGTCATCGCCGAAGGCTACGCCACCGCAGCCACCATGCGGGAGGTGACAGGCTTGCCGACGATCGCCGCCTTTGACAGCGGCAATCTACTCGAGGTCGCCAAGGCATACCGGGCGGCCGACCCGACGCGGCCGATCATCTTCGCCAGCGACAACGACCACCATCTGCCGAGGCGTGACACACCACTGCCGAACGTCGGCATGGAGAAAGCAGCGGCGGCGGCCGAGGCCGTGGGCGGCGTGCTGTTGCTGCCGGCCTTCACGTCGGCCGACAAGGGCACCGACTGGAACGACTATGCCGCCCAGCATGGCAGGCAGGCCCTACGCGACACGGTAGGAGCCGAGCTCGGCCGGCACGGCATCAGCCTTCCGCCAGAAGCCCCCAAAGCCGGTCCGCGCCCGATGGCATCCCAGGCAGAGCGCGATGCCGCGCGGGCAAACGCATCGGCGCCGACGCGCAGCTCGTCCGCAGAAGCCGCGGCTCGCGCAGCGCAGGATGCCGCTCGCCAGTCCAATCGACCCACAGCATAGGAACGCCCGCATGTCAGGAACCAACCTGCCTTACCCGGCACCACCCACCGAAGCCCTGTCGCCACGCGAGGCGCAGGATCTCAGCAACCGCGTCCAGACAGCCGTGAGTACAGGCGCGGTGCGCGAGACGCCACGGGTTGATGGGCTGCTCGATCGTCTGCAGGTGGCAGCGCAGCCGCCATCACAGGCACAGCGCGACGCTGCCCGTCAGGCGACGCCGGCGACTGCGCCCTCTACCGCATCGGCCAACCAGCAAGCTCAGCAGCAGGTGCTTGCTGCAGCTCGCGCGGCGAAGCTCTAGCAACGATGGCGGAAGCCAGGGTTCCGCTACCCCAGAACTGTGCCGCCTGCGTCTATCGACCGAGCGAGCGTGGGTTCTGCCAGAGGCACGCGCCGACAACGACTATCGAGACATTCGAGATCGCGCGATGGCCGCTGGTGAAGCCGACAGACCGCTGCGGAGCCGGAGCGGCTGTCGGCGATGGCAGCGGTCCATCCGTGATCGAGTGCGCCTGGTGCATCCACTGGCTACAGCCGAACGGGCAGGGGGTTGAGCCCGACTATCGCCAGGGCCTGTCGCGGGAGTGGTGGGAGCAGAGCGGCTATTGCACCAAGCTGGCGCCATCGCCATCAGCGGAAGAGGACCGGCCGACGCGGTGGCGCGTCACCGGTGCTCACGATGGCTGCGGAGACGGTGAGCAGATCGCAGCCGAGCCTGAAGAATGACAAAGGGCCCGCCTATTAAGCGGGCCCTCTTCTAAGGTTGATAATTCCATTTATCACTCGCCGGCTCTCCTACCTGGGGGTGGGGCCGTTCGTACTTGGGTGGGTTGTCTATGGCGCGAGACTATGAGAGCTGGCCGCCGTGGCCGCATTGCTCATTACCGCAGGGATCGTCGAAGAACCGACCTCTTAATGACGCTTATCCTTTATTCCTGCGTAGGTGGCGCTGCATTTGGAACAGGTGAAACGCGGGCCAGAAGCTCAGAACGGCTGCCACGACGAGTGACATCCTGAGCGACTCGCTGCCGTAATGCGGTGCTAATAAGTCGCTGATCCAGCCGAAGAGCGGTGGCCCGAGCCCGATGCCGACAGCGTTGGCGAGCAGCCCGTAGAGAGCCGCCGCCGTGGCCCGGCGATGCACCGGCACCACGGTCGGAACCGACGCATAGACGGGCGCTGCACACAGCGCCGAAAGCAGCGAGCTCAGCACCAAGGCTGCAAGCGAGATGCCGAGCGAATGCGTCAACACCTGCACCAACCCGAAGGGCTGCGCGATCAGGTAGGCCCAAAAGGCGAAGCGGATCGCCCCTGACACTCCCCCGGCTCGGCGCGACGCCCAGTCGGCGATGGGTCCGCCAATCAGCGTGCCGACGACATTCGCGACGCCGATGCCAAAGCCGAACCAAAGCCCCGCCTGTCCCGACGTCAGGCCGAAGGAGCGCATGTAGAAGCTCACCCCCCAGAGCGTCAGCGCGTAGCTCACGACCTGGCTGGTCACGCCGTAGAGCAGCAGGTCGACCAACGGGCGGTTGGTGAGCAGCGCGTGCCAGGATTCCGCATCGGCGCTGGCATGCGACGCCTTCGGCTCGCGGATGAGGATGAACATCAGCGCTGCCACCGGCAGCCCGAGCAGGCCCACGAACTCGAAGGTCGCGCGCCAGCCGATATGCTCGACCATGTAGCCGCCGCCGGCGAGGCCGACGATGTAGCCGATATAGCTGCCGCCATAGGACAGCGCGAAGGCGGTGTTGCGCGTCTCGGGTGTGGAATAGGCGGCGTTCAGCGCCGAGGAGGTGGATGAGAATGCCGCCTGCCCCAGACCCACGCCGACGCGCGAGGCGGCGAGCACGGCGACGCTGCTTGCGCGGCCCATCAGCGCGGTCGCCAGGCTCCAGAGCGTGATGCCGCCGGCGGCCAAGCGGGCCGCATAGCCCCGGTCGCCCACCAGGGCAAAGGGGATCACGGTGACGGCGTAGAGGAGCGCAAAGGCGGTGCCGCCCAGCAGGCCGATCATCGTGTCCGACAGATGGAGGTCGTGCTTGATCGCCTCATTGGCGGTCGAGAAGACAAAGCGGTCGATGAAGTCGAGCATGCCCGAGAGCGCGAGCAGGATAATGACGACCGGGGACCAGCCCCGCTCCGGAACGACAGCGCCGGCCTCCGTCTCCATAGTGCTCATGGCCCCGCACCCGCGCAGGAAGGCGGGCGGGGAGCGGCAGGCGACGACGCGGCGGGCCGCGCGCGAGCGGGGAGCATCATCCAGCGCTTTTGCCGGCCCGCTCCTTCCACCACAAGGCATGCGGCGCGGCCGCCGGCAAAGCTGAGCCGCGTTAGCGAAGGCGCTACACGAGTGGCGGTCGGCCGGGAAAAGCGGGCTTGTCCATCCATCCCGATAGGGGATCGAGTAACACGGTACTCAAAGCCCTCAAGGACGGCTGCTCTGCACCCGCCGCTCTGCGATACCGCGGCAATCGATCGCCGTCTCGACATCCATCTCGTGCCTAATGAGGGATTAGCTC
>CAXTCK010000260.1:0-4101 GCA_964242425.1 uncultured Acetobacteraceae bacterium
TCCTCGCCGCCTGCTTCGCGACCGTCCACGCTAGGCATCCCGGCCTGCTGATCGAGGCGGTAGTCGATGCGACGGGCAGCCCGTCTGGAGCGCCCGAGCCCGACATCTCGGTACGACTGCGCCGCTTCGACCAAGCCGACCTCGTTGTCCGCAACATCGGCGCGGTCGCGTTCGGCCTCTATGGCTCGGTCGCCTATCTCGAGCGGCATGGCGAGCCGGATCCGGGCAGCGGCTGCGCCGGACACCAGCTGATCACGCTGCTCGACGAGCGGGACCTGTCGGAGCAGGCGGGCTGGCTTACGGAGCATGCCGACCGGGCCCACGTGGCGCTCCGGGCGGACAGCTACGAGACCCAGCACTGGGTAGCGGCCTGCGGCGGCGGGCTCGCCTTGCTGCCCCGGTTCCGAGCGGATGCGGAGCCGGGCCTGCGTCGGCTGGAGACGCCGGTGCCGGTTCCGATCGCGGAGATCTGGCTGGGCGTGCACCGCGAGAACCGCCAGGTGCCGCGGGTTCGGGCCGTGCTCGATTGTCTGGTCGAGGCGGTTCGCAGTCGCGCGGTGCTCCTCGATCCGCCGGCTGCGGGAGCAGCGTCCGGACTAGGCGTTCATATGCAGACGCCTTGTCGGGCGCCATGCTCGGTCGAAGGTGAACAATGATTCCAGAGTGGCTGCACCTGCTGTCACTGACCTGCCTCGGTATCGGTGCCGTCTGCGCGATCGTGATCGCGCTCGACCTGGTCCGGCATCCGCAGCACATGTGGATCATGAACGTCGTGTGGCCGGTCACCGCCCTGTTCGGCAGCGTCCTCGTGGTCTGGCAGTATTTCTGCTACGGCCGCCTGGCCGAGGACCGGGTCGCGCGCGCCGCGATGGAGCAGGGCCGCGACATGCCGAGCCGCACGCAGACGCCGTTCCCGATGATCGTCGCCAACGGCGCGCTGCATTGTGGCAGCGGCTGCACGCTGGGCGACATCTGTGCCGAGTGGCTGGTGTTCCTGGTGCCAACAATTGCGGTCTGGTTCGGCTGGCACAGCCTGTTCGCCGACAAGATCTTCGCCACCTGGATCATCGACTTCCTGGTCGCCTTCGCGTTCGGCGTGGTGTTCCAGTACTTCACCATCAAGCCGATGCGCGACCTGTCGGTGGGGCAGGGGATCTGGCAGGCGATCAAGGTCGACTGCCTCTCGCTCGCGTCCTGGCAGATCGGCATGTACGGCTTCATGGCTTTCGCCGACTTCTACCTGTTCGGCACGCTGCTTGGCACCCGGCTGCGCACCGACACCGCCTCGTTCTGGTTCATGATGCAGCTGGCGATGCTGTGCGGCTTCGCGACCGCCTACCCGGTGAACTGGTGGCTGATCCGCTCCGGGGTGAAGGAGGCGATGTAGGGGATCACTTGCCGCCGCCGGTGTACATGAGCCCGGCTCCGTCGCTGGTGCTCTCTCCCGGGCCAAGCTTGGTGATGAACAGGACAAGGAGGGTGAACCGGCTGAGCTCGCCCACCTGGTCCGGCGTGACCCAGACCCACGTGCCCCCGGAGTCGCCGGCATAGGCGGCATCGGCAGGCACCTGGCTCCGGGAGCCCGAGTGGAACCAGCCATGCGGGACGTCCCGCTGCAGATCGACTGTGGCAATGGCATCGCTGGAGCCGTCCCGACTGGATCCGGTATGACCGGAGCCGCCTTGATTGGAGCTGTTCCGTGTCGAGCCGGCGTGGCGGCTTGCGCGCGCCCTCTCGACGTCGATGAAACCGGGATCCCGGAACGGTGCCAACTGCAAGGCAGCACGGTAGACATCCTGCAACTGCTTGACGGCGAAGGGATCGCAGATCGCATCGGCGCCCCACTGCTCGCTCACGGTCCGTTCGACCCGCGGACCGCCGAAGCTCCCGCTGGCGGAGCCGGACGCCTCGAGCTGGTAGAGGCCGAGTTCGTCGCTGACCTGGACCGTTCCCTGCTTCATCCGGATCTGCGACGGCAGCGTCGCCGGGAAGCGCTCCATGCGCGCGAGATTGTCCATCACCATCTGGTACTGGATCTCCATCACGGTGCTGGCGGCCCGGGAGGTGCTGGTGGCGAGCTGCACATGAGTGCAGCCTGCCAGCACGAGCAGAACGCAGGCGCCGGCAAACCGCATCGGGCGCGATCCTACTGTGTGGCTTCATGCTTGTTGAGCGCGTAGACCGCCCAGATCGCCGCCGGGATCCAGCCGATGATGGTCGCGTGCAGCACGAGGCAGATCACGCCGGCGATCGGGCGCCCGATTGTGAAGAACAGCAGCCACGGCAGCAGAAGCGCGATGAGGAGTCTCATGGTGGTTCTCCGTTGTTCTAATCGTGTCTCGAGGCGGCAGCACCCGGAGCCAGGCCATTCCTGGAGCGATCCGGACGGTCGGTCTGCCTGCTCGTCAGCACCGCGTCGATCTCGGCACCGACCAGCAGGGCCAGAGAGCAGACATAGAGCCAAAGCAGCACGACCGCGATGCCGCCGAGGGCGCCATAGAGCCGGCCATAGTTGGCGAAATGGCCGACATAGAGGGAGATGCCTGCCGAGGACAGCAGGCACAGCACGGTCGCCGACGCGACGCCCCAACATAGTGGAGCCATCCGCACCGAAGGCCGGTTCGGCGCGTAGCGGAACAGCAGCGCCAGCATAGCGGCGAACATCGAGACCAGCACCGGCCAGCGCAGCAGCATCAGCAGCGGTGCGAAGGCGGAATGCAGCGAGGCGGCCGCCAGCGGCGCCAGCGCCAGCAGTGCCACCGCCATGAACATCGCCATGATGCCGCCGATGCCGATCGCCAGTGCCACGCCGGCACGTTGCGCCCGGCTCGGCCGCTCCTCGACATCATAGACGATGTTCAGGCCGGTGAGCAGGCCGCCTGCCGCACGAAATGCTGTCCACACCACGAGCAGGACGTTGAGCAGCAGGGCCAGGCCGCCGCCGAACCCCCGTGGCACGCTGGTGATGAAGGGCTTGAGCAGCCCGGCCGCGGCGGATGGCATCACGTTGCCGCTGTCCTGCAGTACCGACTGCAGCGCGTCTGTGTCGCTGAACAGGCCCCAGAGCGCCGCCGCGCCGGCAAGCCCCGGCAGCAGGCCGAAGATGGCGTAGTAGGCGAGGCCGGCGGCAATCACGGTCGCATGGTCGTTGAAGATCTCCTGCCACAACGTGCGGAGAATATGGGCCAGCGCGGACTCGCCCTCGCGCGCCTCGATGCTTCCGACGAAGCTCATGCGGCCAGCGCAGCCGAACCGACAGGGCGGCCCGATGGGACCGGGCGCGGCGTCGAGAACTGTGGCCGGTCGACGTATCTGTCCAGCTTGAAACGGTCGCCGGTTCCGCCATACGGGCCGACTGCAGGGCGCTCGCGGCAGCCACAAACCGATGCCGGTCGGCAGCGGTGCCGAAGACGCGGCTCGACACTACCCTCGGCGTGACGACGATGCCTAGGCGCGTCTGATCCGCAGCGGGCGTCTGGATTTCGTTGGTGCTTCCGGCCTTTGCTGTGCAGCACGCCCTGGTGGAGGCAAAACAGCCGTTCGTCCGACGACAGCATCGCGGCAAAACGCGGGCCGTCAGCCCGAACGCCGCGTGGTGACCTGACCGGCCTGAGCAAATCGACTCTAGGGCCAGCCCGATCTGAGCACATCGTCAACAAGCTGGCGCCGCCTCCTGATAAATATACCCCAGCCTGGCGGAACGGAAGTTCCTGCCCGTATCCTGTGTAGCAAGATGATGGTGTTGGAAACAAATTTCGGCTTTCGAAAAGGAGTCAACGTGCAGTGCGCCACATGGTTTGGCTGCAGATATGCGACGCAGCTCCGCAGTCTCGCTTGTGGACGGCAACGATCCGGCCTGTAAGCAGTGCAGTTGACAGACGGACATTCAAGGTTTGCTGTATCTTTCATAAAGGGAAGAAGAAATGTCCAGCCTGAGTAGGAAGAGTGGTGCGGTCGCGCTGATGTCCGTGCTGCTGCTGACTGGCGTCAGCGCGAATGCGGCGTCGAACGGCACGATGACGGCGAATGGCAGCCTCGAGCAGAGTCACGGCGACTGGCGCAGCAGCAAGCTCGTCGGCGCCACCGTCTATAACAGCCAGG
>CAXTCK010000261.1:0-4092 GCA_964242425.1 uncultured Acetobacteraceae bacterium
GCCGTCCCGTTCGCGGCCGGCGGCGTCGCGGGCGGCGGCGTCATTGGCGGCTCCGGCGGGGCCATCCCGATCACGCCCGCCGACTACGGCCAGTTCGAGCAGGCCCTGCTGGACATACAGCAGGCCTGGTCGATGCAAGACCTGCGCGCCCTGTCCCGCTTCGCGACGCCGGAGATGGTCAGCTACTTCTCCGAGCAGCTCACCGACCTGTCGAGCCGCAACCTGCGCAACGCGGTGAGCGCCGTGCGCATGGAGCACGGCGACCTGTCCGAAGCCTGGAGCGAGAACAACCGCGAGTTCGCCACGGTCGCCATGCGCTATTCCGTGATCGACGTGACCACGGACTTGACCGGGCGCGTGGTCGACGGCAGCCCGAACGAGCGGCAGACGGTGACCGAGCTGTGGACCTTTGTCCGCGCCCGCGGCGGTTCCTGGCTGCTGTCCGCGATCCAGCAGGCGCGGTAGCGCTTCGGCTACTTCACCGACACCTTGAGCTTGTACTCGCCGCCGCCGCCGCGCGTGGTGCCGAGCACGAACAGGTAGCGCCCGTTGGCCGGCAGGACCGCCTTGACGCTCGTGGCGTCGTCCTGCGCGCCGGCGCCGGGCACGGTGGGCCCGGAAATGTCCGGGCCGTCGCTCGCCGGCTTGATGGCGTAGCCGGGCCGGTAGAGCGAGAACACCACGTTGTCGTCGGGGCTGCTGATCCCGGCCTGCAGGGCTTGGCCGGCGCGGCCGTCCAGCACGTAGCAGACCTCCTCGGCGCGGACGATCCCGCCGTTGACGGTGGCGCCGGTCTGGCCGTGGCGGAACCGGACCTGGGCGGGCGGGCTGCAACCCGCTGCCTGCGCGCGATCCGCCTGGACTCCGGCACCCAGCAGACCCAGGATGGTGCCCGCAGCGATGCGGCGCGCCCGACCGCTCATCCGTCCGACCTCGTCATGGAGTGCCTCATGCGCCTGGTGGATGCAGGCCTGTTGTCCCAGCTGGTGGCAACCTACCACGGTGCCCGGGGGATCCGACAGCAGGGCAACATCCGGCAGGTCGGGCTATACCTGCCGGCGGCGCTGACCCGGTTCTCCATCAACACCGTCCTGCGCCAGGCGCACTTCCTGGCCCAGGTGTGCGAGGAAAGCTGGGGCCTGTCCGACCTCAAGGAGGAGGCGAGCGGCAAGGAGTACGAGGGGCGCAAGAACCTTGGCAACACCCGGCCCGGCGACGGGGTGCGCTACAAGGGACGCGGCCTGGTGCAGCTCACCGGCCGCGCGAACTACGCCAGGGCGGGACGCGAGCTGGACCTCGACCTCGTCGGTGATCCGGGCCTGGCGGAATCTGCCTCCGTCGCGGTGGACACCGCCTGCCTGTACTGGACCGACCACCACCTGAACAAGTTCGCCGACCTCGACGACATCCAGGCGATCACGCGCCGGGTGAACGGCAAGCGCATGTTGGGGCTCAAGGAGCGCACCGCCTACCTCGTCAAGGCCAAGGCGCTGCTCGGCGCCGGCGATACGAAAAGCGACGTGATCATGCCCATACGCACCGCGCCGGACGGCAGCCCGATCTACACGGTGTAGAACACGGTGCATGCGGCGGGCGGCACCTTCTAGCGGAAGCAAAGCCGGCCTAGGCTGCGGTGCATCAAGGGGGCGGAATGCCTCCGGCGCAGAGGGGCATAGGCCCCTGCCGCAAGCGAGGAGACCATACTGGCCATGGAAACCCAGCCGCTCAACCGGGAAACCCTGAACACCGTTCACACGCCGGTGCGCCGCCCTGGCTTCGATCCGGCGACGTTGTCGGCGGGCATCGTCCATCTCGGGCTCGGCAACTTCCACCGCGCCCACATGGCCCGCTACACCCAGGAGCTGATCGAGCGCAGGCCGGACCAGAGCGGGTTCGGCATCCTGGGCGCCGGGCTGCTGCCGAACGACCGGCGCATGCTGGACGCGCTGCAGCCGCAGGACGGGCTTTACAGCCTGGTGGAGCGCTCGGCGGACGAGGAAACCGTCACGGTCATCGGCTCGATCGTCGGCGTGCTGTTCACCGCCGAGGATTCCGGCCCGCTGCTGGACGCGATCGACCGGCCGGAGATTCGCATCGTCAGCCTGACGGTGACGGAGCACGGCTACTGCCTGAACCGGTCCACCAAGCGGCTCGACCCGTCGCACCCCCAGATCGCCAAGGACCTCGCGGACCCGGAGCATCCGCACAGCGCGCCGGGGATCATCGTGGAAGCATACCGGCGCCGCATGGCCGCCGGCGCCGCCCCTTTCACCGCCATGAGCTGCGACAACATCCAGCACAACGGCAACGTCCTCCGCGAGGCGGTGCTGACGCTGGCGCGGTTGCGCGATCCGGCACTGGCGGACTGGATCGAAAGCCACGCGTCGTTTCCCAACACCATGGTGGACCGCATCACCCCGGTGACGCAGGCGGACGACGTGGCGGCGCTGGAGCGGGACTACGGCATCGCCGACCGCTGGCCGGTGTTCTGCGAACGGTTCACCCAGTGGGTGATCGAGGACCGCTTCGTCGCCGGCCGCCCGGCCTGGGAGGAGGTGGGCGCGCAGTTCGTCGACGACGTGACGCCGTATGAGTTCATGAAGCTGCGGCTGCTCAACGGCAGCCACCTGGCGGTGTCGGGCATGGGTCGGCTGATGGGCTACACCTTCATCGACGAGTCGATGCGCGACCCGCTGATCACCCGCTACATGGCGGCGCTGATGGATCGCGAAACTGAGCCCACCCTGTCGCCGGTACCGGGGATCGACCTCGAGGACTACAAGCGCACCCTGATCGAGCGCTTCGCCAACCCGCGGGTGAAGGACACGGTGGAGCGCGTCAACACCGATGCGCCGCTGAACGTGCTGGTGGACCCGATACGCGACCGGCTGGCGCAGAACGGAAGCATCGACCTGCTGGCGCTGGCGCTGGCCGCCTGGATGCGGCGCATACGCGGCGAGGACGAGCAGGGCAACCCGATCGAGATCCGTCATCCGCTGGCGGACACGCTGCGGGAGAAGGCGATCGAGGGCGGAGCGGACCCGCGCCCCCTGCTCGGCATCACCGCGCTGTTCGGCGAGCTTGGTGAGAACAAGGTCCTGGTGCGGACGGTGGGGCGCTGGCTTACGAGCCTTTACGAGGTTGGCGCGGCGAAAACGCTGCAGCGGGCGGCGGAAACGCTGGAGTTCTGAGGGAAATCGTTGTCGATCGTTTCGCTAAACTATCGACTTCAATAGGATGGCCGGCTATAGGCGCTTCACCTCCCGGAGCGCCAGCCGATGCCGTCAGCCACACCGTCCAGCCGCAGGCTGGAAGCACTGCTTCTTGCGACCGGACTGGTGGCCGCAGGGATCCGTCCGGTGGCTGCGAGCGCGCCGGTGGTCGGGCCCTATGTCAGCCTGGGCGCAGGGATCGACCTGCAGCAGGACGAGACGCTGAAGCCGATTCCGGGTCTGGAACCGAGGCGCGAGGTGCATCTGGACCTGCCCGGCTTCGCCGGCGACGCCAGCGCGGGCTGGGGATTCGGCAACGGGCTGCGCGTCGAGCTCGAAGGCAACTACCTCAACGACCACGTCCGCAGGATCGCCTTTCCCCGTGACGAGATCCGCCGCGCCGGCGGCTACCAGCAGCAGTATGGCGGCTTCGCCAACGTGCTGTACGACATCCCGGTCGCCCTCCCGGTCACGCCCTATGTCGGCGTCGGCATCGGCGGCCAGGTGCTGGAGTTCGACAACCTCAACTCGTCCGCGCCGGGCTTCCGCTTCCCACGCAACGGAGGCAGCAGCGCGATCGGCAGCTTCGCCTACCAGGCGATCGTGGGCGTGTCGTGGCCGGTTCCGTATCTGCGCGGACTGGCCTTGACGGCCGAATACCGCTTCGTCGGCCTTCCCGACCCGGGGGACTCGATCCCGTTCACTGTCTTCAACGCGCGGACCGGCGAGGTGGCGGGCGAGGGCCGGGAGCGCGTCGGCAACGTGTTCCACCATTCGATCCTGTTCGGGCTGCGCTACGCGTTCGACACCGCTCCGCCGCCGCCCCCGCCGCCCCCGCCGGTTGCTCCGGCCGCTCCGCCGGCCGAGGCGCGCACCTACC
>CAXTCK010000262.1:0-4068 GCA_964242425.1 uncultured Acetobacteraceae bacterium
GCCGAGCGCCTGATGCTGGCGCGCAAGGTGGCGCTGTACGGCCTGCTGATCCTGCTGGCGTCGCTGTGGATCGGCAGCACGCTGCTGGCGTTCTTCGGCATCACCATCGGAGCGCTCAGGATCGCCGGCGGCCTGGTGGTGGCGGTGCGCGCCTGGAGCCTGCTGCAGGCGCCGGAGGCCAACGAGGCCAAGAAGACCGACCAGGCCCGGGGCGAGGGCCGCACCGCGTCGGCCGACGTATCCTCCACCGCGTTCTTCCCGCTGACCATGCCGTTCACCGTGGGGCCGGGCAGCATCTCGGTGGCGATCGCGCTGGGGGCGGAGCGTCCGGACGCGCCCGGGCTGCTGAACCAGCTCGGCTTCACCGTCGGTGCCTGCCTGGCGGCGGTGGCGGTGTGCGCGATCGTGTGGATCGCCTATTCCGGGGCGCCGCGCCTGGTACGGCTGCTGGGACGGTCGGGTGCTCGGATCGTCACCCGGCTGGTGGCGCTGATCCTGCTGTGCATCGGCGTGCAGATCGTGGTGTCCGGCGTGCAGGAGGTGCTGGCGGGTGCGGTGGCGCAGGCGTTTGGCGGCCACCTGCCGATTCCGATGCCAAATGCAGCGGCCGCGGGACGGCCATAGCCTCAGGCTTCCAGGCTGGCATCCCAGTAAAGGAAGTCGAGCCAGGTCTTGTGCAGGTTGTCGCGCGGCGCGTGGCGCTTCGCCGCCTCGTCCACCTGGCGCGGGCTGGGTTCGGACGGGCGGCGCAGCAGGTGCAGGCCGCTCTGCTTGAGCGACTGGCTGCCCTTGCGCAGGTTGTCGCGCTGGCAGCAGGTGACGACGTTGCTCCACGAGGTGGTGCCGCCGCGGCAGCGCGGCACCACGTGGTCGAAGGTCAGCTCCTTGGCCGACAGCTCCTGGCTGCAGTACTGGCAGCGGAAGCCGTCGCGCAGGAACACGTGGTAGCGGGTGAACGCCACGCGCTTGCGCCGGTGATACTGCTTCAGCGCCACCACGGACGGGATCGGGAAGGAGCGGGTGGCCGAGCGCACCTCGACCTCGTAGTTGATCACCGGCGTGACCCGGTCCTGCAGCACCGCCACCAGCGCGTCCTGCCAGGACCACACCGAAAGCGGCCCCCAGCTCATCGGCTGCATGTCGGCGTTCAGCACAAGGGTCTGCAGCGTCGGGATGTGGCTCATGCCGCAGGTGTTCGCGCGAAGCCGCGGAGCATTGTCGGAAAACAGCCGGCAGCGGCCAAAGGTGCACCCTTCCAGGGACGATGCCGAGACTGCCAGGCGCTCAATCAAACCAACGCCAGCCGAACTGCGTCGTCGAGAACTTGGCTCTTTCTATTGCAGAGGGCCCGCCACTCCGCAAGGCGTCGGCGGATTCGCGGCAAACGTGTCACGATCCCGTCGCATGAACCGCCCCGAGATCCCGTCCCGATCAGCCCTGCGCACCCGGTTCGCGCCCAGCCCAACCGGCCTGCTGCACCTGGGCCACGCCAGCTCGGCGCTGGCGGGCTGGACGCGCGCGCGGGACGGCGGCGGCCGGTTCCTGCTCCGGCTGGAGGACATCGATCCCGGCCGCTGCCGGCCGGAATGGGCCGACGCCGTTATCCGCGACCTTTGCTGGCTCGGCCTGGACTGGGACGGGCCGGTGCGGGTGCAGTCGGCGCATCTGGCGGAATACCAGCAGACCCTCGACTCGCTGGGCGCGCGCGGGCTGCTCTACCCCTGCTTCTGCACCCGGGCGGACGTCCTGGCCGCGGCCTCGGCACCGCACCGGGCGCCGGACGGGGCAGCCCTGTATCCGGGCACCTGCCGACGGCTCGATCCGGGTCAACGGGCGGCACGCCTGGCCGCCGGAGACGCGCACGCGCTGCGGCTCGACATGGCCGCATCCTGCCGCGAGGCCGGGCCGCTCGACCGGGTCGAGGACGGGCAGGGGCGTGTCCGCTGCCATCCCGAGCGGTTCGGCGACGTCGTCCTCGCGCGCAAGGAGGTGCCGGCCAGCTACCACCTGTGCGTCACCCACGACGACGCGCTCGCTGGCATCACCCTGGTGACGCGCGGGGTCGACCTGCTGCCCGCCACCGACCTGCACCGGCTGCTGCAGGCGCTGATGCGCTGGCCGGAGCCCGCCTACGCGCATCATCCGCTGCTGTGCGGCCCGGACGGAAGGCGGCTCGCCAAGCGCGATGGCGCCACCAGCCTGGCGACGCTGCGGGCGCAGGGGCTTGGGCCGGACGAGGTCCGGGCGATGGCCGGATACCGCTGAGCCGGCGTATCGTCTGGTCCCGAAGGATCCTTTCCATGCGCGACCTGCCGGCCAACCCGCTGCTCTACCAGGTCAACACCCGGGTGCTGATGCGCGACCTGTCGAACACGCTCGGCAGGCAGGCCGGCTTCGACGACGTGCCGGACCGCATGCTGGCCGAGGTGCAGGCGCTGGGCGCGGACTGGATCTGGTTCCTGGGGGTGTGGCGCACCGGCGCCGCCGGCCGGGCGATCTCCCGCAGCAACCCCGCCTGGCAGCCGGGCTTCCGTCAAGCGCTGCCGGACCTCGAGCCAGACGACATCGCGGGCTCGCCGTTCGCGGTCGCGGGCTTCGATGCGGAGCCCGCCTTCGGCGGCGACCCGTCGCTGGCGCGGCTGCGCGAGCGGGTCAACGCCCTCGGCCTGCGCCTGATGCTGGACTTCGTGCCGAACCACCTGGCGCCGGACCATCCCTGGATAGCGTCGCGGCCGGAACTGTTCGTGCACGGCACGGAGGCGGCGCTGCAAGCGGAACCCGGCAACTGGATCCGGGTGGGGGGACGGGTGCTGGCGCATGGCCGCGATCCCTACTTCCCGGGCTGGTGCGACACGGTGCAGCTCGACTACGCCAACCCGGACACGCAGGCGGCGATGGCCGACACGCTGCTGGGTATCGCGGAACGCTGCGACGGGGTGCGCTGCGACATGGCGATGCTGCTGCTGCCCGACGTGTTCGCGCGCACCTGGGCGGCGCAGCTCGACGGGCGCACGGTGCCGCCGTTCTGGCCGGATGCCATCGCCGCGGTGCGGGCGGCGCATCCCGGGTTCCGGATGATGGCGGAGGTGTACTGGGGGCTGGAACAACGTCTGATCGACGACGGCTTCGAGTGGGCCTACGACAAGGCGCTCTACGACGCGCTCCATGACGGCAACGCCGGCCTCGTCCGCGACCTGCTTGCCGCGGCGCCGGCAGTGCAGCGGCACCGGGCACGGTTCCTGGAGAACCACGACGAGGCGCGGGCGGCGGCGGCCTTCGACTGGCCCCGCCACCGCGCCGCCGCCGTGCTGGCGCTGGCCGCTCCAGGCCTGCGTTTCCTGCACAGGGGCCAGCTGGACGGCCTGCGCGTGCACATCCCGATCCATCTCGACCGCGGCCCGGCCGAACCGGTCGATCCGGCGGTGCAGCGATTCTACCGCGCGCTGCTGGCGGTGCTGGAGCAGCCAGCCCTGCGCGACGGCCGATACCAGCCGCTGGTCCCGGTCGCCGCCTGGGACGGCAACCCGAGCCACCACCGGTTCGTCGCCGCCCTGTGGCACGACGAACGGGGCCAGCACTTCCTGCTGGCCGCCAACTATGGCCCCGACCGCGGGCAATGCCGGCTGCACGCGGAGCTGGGCCAGGGGATGCTGCGCCTGTCCGACCGGCTGGGCGCGGAGGAGTACGAGCGCGACACTCGCGAGATCAGGCAGGACGGGCTGTTCCTCGACCTGCCGCCCTGGGGCTGCAACCTGTTCGCGCTCGGCTGACGGGGCGCTGGCGGGACCCAGCCCCGAGCCGACAACGGTTCCGCCAAGGCGCGACTCGCACTAGCCTGCGCCCCGCTTTCCCAAGAACTGCTGGCAGGATCCATGGACCTCATCGCCGCACGCCTGAACAAGATCAGCCCGAGCCAGACCATCGCGATCTCGACCAAGGCGCGGGCACTCAAGGCGGCGGGGCGCGACGTGATCAGCCTGTCGGCGGGCGAACCCGACTTCGACACGCCGGAGAACGTCAAGCAGGCGGCGATGCGCGCCATCGAGGCGGGCCAGACCAAGTACACCG
>CAXTCK010000263.1:0-4055 GCA_964242425.1 uncultured Acetobacteraceae bacterium
CAAGCTCCTCATTCACACGATCTGAACGACCCCTGGGCGTCCTGGTTCGTCAGCTGGCAATGGGAAGAAGCCCGGGAAGCGGCAAGGACCTCCGCGACGACAAGGTTTGAGCGGGTGGTTGCCACCATCCGCAAGGGCATGCTGGAAAGCGCGGCCAAGCAAAACAGCTCTGCCGCCACCCAGGCGGTGACATCGTCACACTTCGTGCCACCGCCACGACCATATGAAGGGAAAGGATGACCAGCGTTGGTCCGCGCCCGTCAAAACAGGTTTCGATCCGGACGCCGGCCTTTCGCACCGTCCTGCTGGTCCGGTCCAGGCTAGAACGCGACTCGTTGCAGCCGCGCAGGCAGCGGTCCGGCTGGAGCTGGCGAGGCAGTCCCCCCGTCGCTGATGACGTAGGCCACCTTGCCATACTCGCCGGGCGTCCGGCCCCAGGCGACGCTGCACGGCCCGATCAGCGCTTCGGTAAATGGATCGCCCACGACGCTCTGCGGAAACCCGCTGTTATAGCTAGGGTCCATGGAGATGCGGTCGATGGTGTTCTGGCGGTGGGTGGCCAGGTAGATGACCTCGGCATCCTCGTCGATGCAGAAATCATCGCCCATGCGGCCCGCCACCACCAGCTCGGGCGGTCCAGCCGGTTCCAGCGTCGCCGCGTCGACAGGAACGCGCATCAGCAGCTTCTTGGCCGTGGCCGTGTAGTAGAGGTGGTGGGTTCGTGCGGCGAAGCGGATACCGTTCACGCCGGGCTGTTCTGGCTTCAGCCTGCCGGGGAAATAGCTCATCGTCTCGTGCGCAAGCCAGACCCGAGCCTGGATGTCCTGTCCGCCGGGTTGCATGTCCAGGCGCCAGATCAGCCCGGCAAAGCAGTCGGCGACCAACACGACGCCAGGGCCGAGCAGGCAGCTGCCGTTCAGTCCACGTGCCGCCTCCGGGAAGCGGAACACCATCTCTGGCTGGACCGGCGACCCTGGCCGATATCCCTTCAGGTCGAGGCGATGCAGAAACGACTCATGCGACGTGTACAGGTTGGACGTGGAAACGAGGAACACGTCCGGCTCTATCTCGACCACGCCGGTAGTCGGCTGGTCGAAGCGGTGCAGCAGGATCGGCTCAACCAGGACGTCGCCGGATGACGGTGGAACGTAGAACAGCTCCCTCGCGTTCATGGAGGTGACGAGCACCGAGTTGTCGCTGCGGACCGCCAGGTTCTCGAGGAACGACCTGGCCGGGAACAGCGCCACGGTGGTCAGCGTGCCTTGCTCTGGGCGGCTGGCTCCGACCCGGGCTGGGGCCACGGGAGCGGGAACCTCGAAGGTGTTCAGCAACCCGCAGACGATGTGGTAGCAGCCGACGAGGTAGACGATGTCGACCAGACCGCGCGGGCCGAAGGCTGCCTGAGCTTCCCGGTAAAGCGCCGCTTCTACCTGGTGGCTGGTGGACAAGGCGCGGGCGAAGCGCGCAGCCAGTTTCTCCTGCTCGCTCAGCCCGTCCGGCACTTCGCCCGATGCCAGGGCTTGAACGATGCTCGAAGGCAGCCCCGCTTTGCCCGCAACTGCCGTGTGGGCATACAGCTCATAGTCCGATCGCCACACCGCACCGACGGCGAGGATCACGACCTGCCGTACCCGGTCGTCCAACGACGTGTGCGCCTGCTCGGCATCCTGCAGGTTCAGGAAGGCCGGGGTAATGGCGGGGCTGAGCAGGACCGGATTGAAGGGGCCGATCAGCTGCCCCGCTTCCGTGATGCTCTGGAACCCTGATTGCTCCGCCCACGGAATCATGGTGCGGGTCAGTTGCTGGTAGACAGCTTTCTGCTCGTCGGTCAGGTCGGTCGGATCAAGCAGCGAAAGGCGGCCGCCCAGGTGGCTCGTGTTCATGCCTGTCATCCTTATTGCTCGAGCCCGATGGCGTTGGCGGGGACGTCGAAGGCGGCCAACGTCAACGATACGCCGGTGAACCAGCCCAGGAGCATGGTCACGTCGACGATCCCGGCATCCCCCAGGAGTTGCCTGGCGCGGCAATACAGGCCCACAGGCACGACGCGTGGCGCCACGAGGGTCAGAGCCATCTCGTAGACGACCTGCTGCCGGGACTCGTCGAAGTGGGTCGGCAGTCCGGCGATCAGCGCTTCCACCTTGTCTGGTGACAGGCCGCCCGCGTCTTCCGCGATCTTCTCGTGCTCATAGTTGGAGTAGGCGGCTCGCCAGTGCCCGTTGACCACGTTGGTGGCGATCTCGATCTCCGCCTTGGTCAGGGTGGAGCGCGTTTGGTAGTATGCACCGACCGGCACGACCGCCTCCGACAAGGCGGGGTTGGACAGCCAGATCTTATGCGGACCGGGCACCTGGCCCCGCAGCCGCACCGTCATGTCATAGGCTGCTTTCATCGCCGTCGGCATTTCGCTCACGGGTGTCTCGCGATAGCGGCCAAAGGTCCCGAAGTCCGGTGGTTGCGTCATGCCGTGCTCCTGTCTGTCGGCGGGATAATGCCGCTCGCACACGATGCCGGTCCTGCCCGAATCGATCAGAACTTACGGTTTCGACGCATGGCGAGGCTATGCGGCACGTCGCCTCGTCAGGACCAGCGTGCCTGCCGCCAGGCCCGGGGGCTCATTCCGGTTGCTTCGCGGAACGCGGTCGCGAAGTGGCCCGGCTGCCCGAACCCGCAGTTCAGGGCCACCTCGATCACAGGCAGGTCGGTCTGCTCCAGCAGTTTCTGCGCCTTTTCGATGCGCAAGCCGCGGAGGAACTGGTGTGGCGGCACGCCTGTCGCGTGGCGGAACGTCCGGACCAACTGCGACCGGCTCAATCCCGTCATCTCGGCAAGTCGAGACAAAGGCAGCTCCTGGTCCAGGCAGCGTCGCATCTGGTCGATGACGCGTTTGACACGCGGAGCCGGGTCAGGAGCCATCTGCCTGGATGGCGCTTCAGCTAGATTGGAGTGGTAGCGCAGCAGGTGGATAACCAGCGCCTGCCCCAAACTCTCCGTCATCAGCGAAGAGCTCGGACCCGGGGTTTCTGCCTCCGCGAGCAACAGGCGAACCAACTGGTCAGCCCTGGGATCGGGCTCGGCGAAACGGTGCAGAAGCTGCACTGGATCCGACTTCTCGCCATACATCTCCTGCGCCACGGCCTGTAGAAGTTTGGGTGCGAGATGGAGCAGCACCACGTCCGGCCGCCCTTTGAGGATGCGACGAACCGGCTGCCCGGTGGGGGTGAGCGTTACCTGACCAGGACCAGTCCACCGTCGTTCAAGACGGCCAGTCCCGTAATCCTCCTCGACCAGAACCGGACCGGCCAGATGATCAACCAGAAGCTCGTCCCGAAGGGCGGGCACGTCTATGGTGCTCGGCGGATGCTGGAAACGCTGGAGAGTGAGGCCGCTACATCCGCTGTGCGCCATCGTCAGCAATGGGCGGCTGGGCAACCGATCGGCCAGATCTTCGGGAGAAAGAAGCCTGCTGCCCACCCTTGTCTCCCAGCCTACCGCAACCCAGAGGTCGGAGAGCCTAGCGGCTACTTCGCCACGATCGAAGGAAATCCGTTTGCACGAAGGCGCAGGTGAGCCGGGAAGTTGCCTGCTCAGGCTTCGGCGAGAGGCAGCAGGGAATTGGACACCCTGTAACGCGACCCACAACAATCGGTATCTCCGCGTGGGTATCAGGCGTGCTCGTGGACACGATCACGTAGATCGGTCGGATAACCTGTTGTTGCCGTTGGGCTTGAAGCCGAGGTGCTGGCAAGCCTGCCCGAACCAACGACAGTAGCCGACTTCAAAAGAAGGTAACCGTCCGACGCGTACGCGCTGACGCACTCTGATCGCTGTGCTTCTGGTTCCGACGCAGATTGGAGCAGAATGAGCGTGCGGCAGGAGCGTGGGTATTGGCGTCGGCATGTGCTGGCACACCAGCGCAGCGGTGTGACCCAGACCGCCTACTGCCTCCATCATGCGACGACCGCTCCTACGGCAGCAACGCCCTGCCGCCGTGGTCTTCGGCCAGCCCAGCACCTCGAGACGTTCCGCGGCATCCTGCGGGTAGACGGCTATGC
>CAXTCK010000264.1:0-4027 GCA_964242425.1 uncultured Acetobacteraceae bacterium
TGGCTGACGTCGAAGCGCAGCCGGTCCGGCGCGTTCAGGCTGCCCTTCTGCGCCACGTGATCGCCCAGCCTGCGCCGCATCGCCTCGTGCAGCAGGTGGGTGGCGGAATGGTGTGCGCGTATGTCGCCGCGACGTGCGTGGTCCACCGTCGCCGTCACCGCGGCACCCACGCGCGCCGTGCCCTCGACCACCCGGCCCTGGTGGACGAACAGCTCGCCCAGCTTCTTCTGCGTGTCCTCGACCACGATCCTCAGGCCGGGCGCCTGGATCACCCCGGTATCGCCGACCTGACCGCCGCTTTCGGCGTAGAACGGCGTCTGGTTCAGCAGCACGCCCAGTTCCGCCCCGGTCGCCGCTTCCGTGACCGGCATTCCCGCAACCACCAGCGCCGCGATCTCCGCATCCGTTTGTTCCGTGCCGTAGCCGAGGAACTCGGTCGCGCCGACCGTGTCGCGCAGCTCGAACCAGACCTGCCCGGTCGCTTCCTCGCCCGAGCCGGACCAGGCGGCCCGCGCCCGCGTGCGCTGCACCTGCATCGCCTGCTCGAAGCCTGCATGGTCGACCCCGTGGCCGCGCTCGCGCAGCGCGTCCTCCGTCAGGTCGAG
This sequence comes from uncultured Acetobacteraceae bacterium, assembly GCA_964242425.1. GTDB lineage: Bacteria > Pseudomonadota > Alphaproteobacteria > Acetobacterales > Acetobacteraceae > Lichenicola. The sequence goes on from CAXTCK010000264.1 coordinate 606, forward strand.
CGGAAAGCCGAACGTATCGTAGAGCCTGAACGCGACCGCTCCCGGCAGCGCCTCGCCTGCCCCGAGCCGCCCGGTTTCCTCCGCCAGCAGTCCGAGCCCGCGCTCCAGCAGCGCCTTGAACCGGTCCTCCTCCTGACGCATCGCGTCGCGGATCAGCGCCTCGTTCGCCACCAGCTCGGGGTAGGCGGCACCCATCTGCCGCACCAGCGCCGGCACCAGGCGATGGAACACCGGCTCGGTGGTGCCCATCATGTGCAGGTGCCGCATCGCGCGCCGCATGATCCGGCGCAGGACGTAGCCGCGTCCTTCCTTGGATGGCAGCACCCCGTCGGCGAGCAGGAACGAGCTCGAGCGCAGGTGGTCCGCCACCACGCGGTGGCTGGTCTTGAACGGGCCGTCCGGATCCTGCCCGGTCGCCTCGGCGGAAGCCAGGATCAGCGCCCGCAGCGTGTCGGTGTCGTAGTTGTCGTGCACCCCCTGCAGGATGGCGGCGAAACGTTCCAGCCCCAGCCCGGTGTCGATGGACGGGCGGGGCAGGGGCGTGCGCGTGCCGGGCGGGTCCTCGAAATACTGCATGAACACCAGGTTCCAGATCTCGATGAACCGGTCGCCGTTCTCGTCCGCCGAGCCCGGCGGCCCGCCCGGGATGTGGTCGCCGTGGTCGAAGAAGATCTCCGAGCACGGGCCGCACGGGCCGGTGTCGCCCATGCGCCAGAAGTTGTCCGCAGTCGGGATGCGTATGATCCGGCTGTCCGGCAGCCCCGCGATCCGCTTCCACAAGGAGGCGGCCTCGTCGTCCTCCGAATACACCGTCGCCAGCAGCCGGTCCGCCGGCAGGCCGAACTCCTTTGTCACCAGCGTCCAGGCGAGCTCGATCGCGAGCGGCTTGAAGTAATCGCCAAACGAGAAGTTGCCCAGCATCTCGAAGAAGGTGTGGTGGCGTGCGGTGTAGCCCACGTTGTCCAGGTCGTTGTGCTTGCCGCCGGCGCGCACCACCTTCTGCGCCGACGCCGCGCGGCGGTACGGCCGTGTTTCCTGGCCGGTGAACACGTTCTTGAACTGCACCATGCCGGCATTGGTGAACAGCAGCGTGGGATCGTTGCGCGGCACCAGCGGGCTGCTCGGCACGATCCGGTGGTCGTGGCCGGCGAAGAAGTCGAGAAAGGCGGCGCGGATGTCGTTGCTGGAGGTCATGGCGAAGAGTAGCCGTCCCGGACGTGACATCGTCACCTAGCGCAGCAACCGTTGGGACGAAAGGCTGCGACCGGGATGACGCCGGGGCCGCGTTCGCCGCAGCGACAGGAACCGCGGCAGGAACCGCAGCAAGTGGGAGGCTTTCTGCTTCCATTGTTCCGGAGCCGCGCCGTGCACCTCGCCTACTGGATGATCCTGATCGCGGTCCTGCTGCCCTACGTGATGGCAGGGCTGGCGAAGCACGGCGGCGGCATCGACAACAAGCAGCCGCGCGTCGGGCTGGAAGGGTTGCAGGGCTGGCGGCAGCGGGCCGACTGGGCGCACCGCAACCACTTCGAGGCGTTGCCGGCCTTCGCCGCAGGCGTGCTGGTAGCGGAGCTGGCCCATGCACCGCAGTTCCGGATCGACAGCCTGGCCGTGCTGTTCGTGCTGCTGCGCGCCACCTACAGCGTCGCCTACGTCGCCGACCGGGCAGGACTTCGCTCGGCATCGTGGGCAGGCGGCCTGCTTTGCGTCATCGCCCTGTTCTGCATCGGGATCTGACGCGCGGTTCGGAGGAAACATGATGGCGGAACCGGGAGAAGCTCTGGCCGCGATCGGGATGCTCCCGGACGGGGAGATCGACCCGGCCCCGGCGGCGCTGCAGCTGGCGCGCCTTGATGCCGGCGGCACCGACTGGGAACCGGCCTCGTCGCACCTGTCCGTGCTGGCGCGCGACGCGGCCGCGGTCGGCGCGGTCATGACCGGGCGCTCGCCCGAGGCCCGGATCGGCGCCCTGGCCGGGCTGATCCACGCTCATCACGGTTATCGCGGCGACTCCGACACCTATGACGACCTCGACAACGCCAACCTGATCCGGGTGATCGAGCGCCGGCGCGGGCTGCCGGTGGCGCTGGGCGTGCTCTGGCTGCACTGCATGCGCGCCGCCGGCTGGGACGGGCACGGGATCGACTTTCCCGGCCACTTCCTGGTGTCGCTGGTTTCTCCGGCCTTCGCCCGCGGGGGCGGCCGGTCCGTCGCGACCGGGCAGAGCGCGCGCTCGCAGCAGCCGCGCCGGTTGCTGATCGACCCGTTCAACAACGGCGCCGTGGTCGGCGGCGCCGACCTGCTGCCGATGCTGCAGCGCCCGGATGCTGGAAACGCCGAACTGCATCCGGGCATGACCCGGCCCATGGCGGTCCGCGACGTGCTGCTGCGCCTGCAGCGCAACCTCGTGCAGCGCCGGCTGGCGGCAGGCGAGGTCGCGGCGGCATTGCGTTCGCTCGAGGGCATGCTGCTGATCGCGCCCGAGGCGATGGCGAACTGGCTCCACGCGGCGGAGCTCAGCCACCAGCTGGGACATGCCGCGCAAGCCGTGCGATGCCTGGAGCGCGTGGTGGCGGCGGTCCCTGGCAGCGACCTGGCGCGTCGGGCGCAGGCCCGCCTCGACGCCTGGGGAAGGCCCGGCTGAGGCGGCCCGTCTCTGCGTCGCGTGTATCTGCGTCGCGTCCGGCCGCGACGCGTTAGCGGAACACCAGCCGGCGCGACAAGGTGAAGTTCGCGCTCATCCCGGCAAGCGATCCGGCCGCCAGCGCGGTCACGAGATGCGCGCGGCAGAACGGCAGCAGCCAGATCAGCGCAAAGAACGTGCTCCGGTTGAGGACGAAGCCGAGCCCGTTGGCGCCAAGGAAGCTCAGCCACTGCCGGACCAGCGAGGCGTCGGAACCGCGTCCGCGGAAGGTCCAGAGCCGGTTCAGCATCCAGTTCATGGTCGCGGCGACGAAGAACGCGGACAGCGCCGCCAAGGTCACGCCGACCAGCTTCTGCAGCGCGTAGACCGTGGACACGTCCCAGAGCAGGCCGAGGCCGCCCACGGTGCCGAACTTCAGCAGCTGCGCCGCGAGCGACAGCAGCGACGACTCGCCGATGCTGGCGGCGATCACGACCGGGTCGGCCGCCGGCGCCCCGGCAGGCGGCAGGGGCAACTCGCCGGTGCTCAGCGTTCCCGCCGCCTCGGCGTGCTCCGGGAGGTGGGACAAGATCGTGTCGGCGATGCTGGGCAGGATGCTCTGGCTCACGTCCCACTCGGTAGCCCCGACCGGGGTCGGGAAACAAGAAGCGTCCTGCGTTGGCAGGTCTGCGGATGCGGCCACGAAAAGGGGCGCCTCGCGGCGCCCCTCCTGTCGTGGATCACGACGCGACGAGGATCAGTGCAGGATGATCTCGACGCGGCGGTTCTGCGGCTCGCG
>CAXTCK010000265.1:0-3929 GCA_964242425.1 uncultured Acetobacteraceae bacterium
GCAGGATGTCGTACTTGCCGTCGCCGAACTCGGTCATCACCCGCTCGAGCTCGGTGGGCGACAAGCGGCCATGCGCCTGCACCAGGCGCGCGTCCGGCACGATGTCGCGCAGCCGCTCGGCCATGCGATCGAGGTCCTCCACGCGCGGCACCACGCAGAACACCTGCCCGCCGCGGAAGCGCTCGCGCTGCACCGCCTCGCGTATCACCACGTGGTCGAACGGCATGATGAAGGTGCGCACCGCCAGCCGGTCGGCGGGGGGCGTCGCGATCAGGCTCATCTCGCGCACGCCGGTCAGCGCCAGCTGCAGGGTGCGCGGGATCGGCGTCGCCGACAGCGTCAGCACGTGCACGTCCTCGCGCAGCGCCTTGAGCTTCTCCTTGTGGGCGACGCCGAAATGCTGCTCCTCGTCCACGATCAGCAGGCCGAGATCGGCAAACTCGATGCCCTTGGCCAGCAGCGCATGGGTGCCGACCACGATGGTCACGTCGCCGTCGGTGATGCCCTTCTTGACCACCGCCGCGTCCTTGGGGCTGACCATGCGCGACAACTGCTCGACACGCACCGGCAGGCCGGCGAAGCGGGCCGCGAACACACGCGCGTGCTGGCGCGCCAGCAGCGTGGTCGGCACCACCACCGCAACCTGGGAGCCGGACAGGGCGGCCACGAACGCGGCGCGCAGCGCCACCTCGGTCTTGCCGAAGCCGACATCGCCGCAGATCAGCCGGTCCATCGGGCGCCCCGAGGCCATGTCCTCCAGCACGTCGGCGATGGCGCGGGTCTGGTCCTCGGTTTCCACGAATGGGAACCGGGCGCAGAACTCGTCCCAGGTGCCTTCCGCCGGAGCAAGGGACGGCGCCTCGCGCATGTGACGCGCCGCCGCGGTGCGTATCAGCTCGCCCGCCATGTCGCGGATGCGCTGCTTCATCTTGGACTTGCGGTTCTGCCAGGAGGAGCCGCCGAGCTTGTCCAGCGCCACGCCGGCCTGCTCGGAGCCGAACCGGCTCAGCAGCTCGATGTTCTCCACCGGCAGGAACAGCTTCTCGTTGCCGTCATAGATCAGGCGCAGGCAGTCGTGCGGCGCGGACGCCACGGCACCGCGGTCGACGCCGATGGTTTCCAGCCCGTCATAGCGGCCGATGCCGTACTCCTGGTGCACCACCAGGTCGCCCTCGGCGATCTCGGTGGCTTCCGCGATGAACTGGTCCGCGCGCTTGCGACGGCGTGGCGGACGCGAGATGCGCTCGCCGAGCAGGTCCTGCTCCGACACCAGGGCAAGGCCGCCGCGGTCGTCCGGCGCGGTGAAGCCGCGTTCCAGCCCGAGCGTGAGCAGGCCGACGCGGCCGGGCTTGAGCCGCGACGCGTCGGCCCAGCCGTTGATCGCCTCGACCTCCAGCCCGGCGTCGCGAAGCAGGGCGCCGATGCGCTCGCGCGAGCCGCGGCTCCAGGCGGAAACGAAGCTGCGACGCTTCTCCCTGGCCCAGCTGGCGACCTGGTCGCGCAACAAGGCGAACACCCCTTCGCGCTGCCCGGGCGGCAGCGATCGCGCGAACATGATCCCCGGACGGCCGCCGGCGTCGAAGCCGGGCGCGTCGTCGGGACGGGCGAACGGGCTGAACGCCAGCACAGGCAGCCGGTCCAGCATCGCGTTCCAGGCGGCGCGGTCGAGATAAAGCAGGTCGGGCGGCAGCGGGCGGTAGGGCACCTCGCCGTCGCGCGTCGGCAGGCTGCGCGCCTCGGCGTGGTCGGCGATCATCTCCAGCCGCGCCGCCAGCACCTCGTCCACCTGGTGGTCCAGGCTGAGCGACACGCCGGGCAGGTAGTCGATCAGGGTTTCCAGGCGCTCGTGGAACAACGGCATCCAGTGCTCGACCCCGGCGTGACGCCGGCCGTCGGACACGCTGTCGTAGATCGGGTCGCCGGCCGCCTCCGGGCCGAAGCGCTCGCGCCAGCCGGTGCGGAAGCGGGTGATGCTGTCGGGATCCAGCGAGATCTCGGACACCGGGCGAAGCACGAGCGCGTCGAGCTTGTCGCTGGAACGCTGCGTGGCGGGGTCGAAGCGGCGTATGTTCTCCACCTCGTCGCCGAACAGGTCGAGCCGCACCGGCTCCCCCTCGCCGGAGGGGAAGATGTCGACGATGCCGCCACGGGTGGCGAACTCGCCCGGCTCCATCACCGTGTCGGTGCGGCCGTAGCCGCTCGCCACCAGCACCTCGACCAGGAACGACACGTCCAGGGTGTCGCCGGTTTTGACGCTCAGCGACTGCCCGGCGAACGCGGTGCGCGGCGGCACGCGCTGCACCAGGGCATTCACCGTGGTGAGCACGATCAGCGGCCGGGTAACGGGCTCCAGCAGGCGCGACAGGGTCGCCACCCGTTCCGACACCAGCCCCGGGTTGGGCGACACCCGGTCATAGGGCAGGCAGTCCCAGGCCGGAAAGCGAAGCACCTCCGCCTCCGGGCGGACAAAGGCGAGCAGGTCGGCGAGGCGCGCCAACCCGGCATCGTCTCGCGCCACGTGCAGCAGCGGCCCGTCGTGCTCGCCCCCGAACGCCTTCTGGCGACGCGCCAGCAGAAGCGCGTCGAAGCCTTCCGGGGCGCCCCAGACCGTGGTGACCCGGGTCGCGATGCCCCCGGCGGCGCCGTCCGGGCTCAACGCGGCAGGCCCGCCAGCGGGCGGGCGCGTGCGGCGGCCAGAACCGCCTGCAGCATCGGCGTGTCGCAATCGGCGGGGATCGGGCGCCGTCCCATCAGCCAGTCGGCGAGGTCGATGTCGGGCAGCTCCATCAGCTCCTCCAGCGCGTCCAGCTCGGTGTCGGAGAAGCCGGCGATGCGCGGCGACACGAAGCCGCCGATCAGCAGGTCGGTCTCGTGGGTGCCGCGATGGGTGGCGCGGAACAGGATCCGTCGCCGGCGCGGGTCGAGAACCACGTTCCGGGACTCGGGGCCGTGAGGATCGGAATCGGGCTCGGCGGGGATCACGTCTGGTTCCATGGCGCGCGCTGTCATATAGCCGCGCACCCACCCCATGTCAGCCCGCCCACCACTCGTCATTCAGAAAGGCGTGGTTCCGCCTGGTCACGATCCCGCACAACCCGCCCGCGGCGGCGAACCTTCTGCCCGCTCCGCTGCCGGTCCCGGCGCTGGTGCCCCTGCTGGCCCCGCTGCTGGCGCCCCTCGCCACCCTGCCCGGCCTTCGTCCCGGCATCGGCGGCCTGATCGCGCGCGCGGTCGGTGGGAGCCGGGTGATCGACCTGCTGTTCCACCTGCCGGACGGCACGATCGACCGCCGCTACCGCCCGACGCTGGGTGCAGCCGAGCCGGGCCGGATCGCCACGCTCAGGGTCACGGTGCAGCGGGTGCAGCGCCCGGAACGGCCGCGCCAGCCCTGGCGGGTGCAGGCGGGCGACGGAAGCGGCAGCCTCGAGCTGGTGTTCTTCTCCCCGCACCAGGCGAAGCAGCTTGCCGCCGGGCAGGGCCTCACGGTGTCGGGCCTGCTGGATAAGTTCAACAACCGCCTGACCATGCCGCATCCCGACCACCTCCTTCCCGACCGTCCGGACGGCAGCCCCGGCTTCGTGCCGACGATGGAGGCGGTGTGGCCGCTCACCGCCGGCCTGTCGGGACGGATGCTCGCGCGGGCGATCAGGGCGGCACTCGACCTGGTGCCGGTCTTGCCGGAATGGCTGGACCCGGAGCTGGTGCGGCGCGAAGGGTGGCCGAGCTTCGGCCTGGCGCTTCGACAACTGCACCTGCCGCACGAGGCGGCACGTGGCGACGGGGCACGTGGCGACGCGGCAGGAGGCGGCGGGGCGGGAAGCGACGGGGCGGAAAACGATCAAGCGCTCGCCGCGGCCCAGTCAGCCGCCCGGGCGCGGCTGGCCTGCGACGAGCTGCTGGCGGAGCAGGTGGCGACCGCCCCGGCCCGT
>CAXTCK010000266.1:0-3898 GCA_964242425.1 uncultured Acetobacteraceae bacterium
GTTGCTGAAGCCGAGGCCGGTCACGACCTGAATGGTGTCGCCTGCCTTGATCGTCGCGGTGGTCGCTGCTTGGAGGGAAACGTTGCCGGAGCTGTCCACCGACTTCACCGTGCCGATCACCGTGCTGCCGTCGGTCAGCACCTGGCCGGCGGACAAGGTGGTGCCGGCCTGGCCCAGGGCGAGGCGGCCGCTGGCGTCGAGGGTGGTGGCGGTGGCGACCGCGATCGCGCTGCCGAAGGAGCGCGCCAGGGTGTTGGTGTTGTTGCCGGCCGGGTCGATGATCGTGAACCCGCCGCTGCTGGACACGGTGGCGTCGAAGCCTGCCGCCGTGACCGCGCCCTGCAGCGCCGCGAGCTGGACGCTGCCGCCGCCGGAAGCGGTTGCCGCCCCGGTCTTCACCGAAACGATGTCGGCGCGCTTGATCACGGCGCCGCTGCTGTCGCTGGCGAGGGCCAGGCTGTAGACGGTGTTGCCGGCGCTGTCGGTCGAGGTGGTCACCGCCGGTGCGCCTGGCGAGCCGGAAACGGTGCCGGATGCGGTCACGCTGTAGGTGGCGCCCGCGTCGGTGGCGGCGGCGGCGGTCTGGAGTGCCGCCGCGATCGATGCCGACGCCTTGCCGTCGTTGAGCACGAACGACCACTGCACGCCCGGTGCGGCGGCCGTCTGCTTGCTGCTGCTGAGGCTCCAGGCGGTGTTCTGCATCGTCAGCGAGGAGGCGGCGGCACCGCTGGTGACCAAGGACAGGGCGGCGGGAGCGCCAAGGGATGCGGTCTGGCTGTTGCGGTCGCTGGTGGCGCGGGCGAAGTGCAGGTAGTCGGTGTTGTCGGTTTCGCTCACCAGCGAGGTGCTGGAGTCGGCGGTCTGCGTAAGCAGGTCGCGGAGCACCGCGGTCTGGCTGATCTGGCCGCTCAGGTTGTAGGCGCCGGTGAGCACCTGCAGCGCCTTGTAGTTGGACAGGATCGCGGTCGGCGTGGTCAGGGTGGCGGCGGTGCTGCTGAACGTCGCGGCGGTGGACGCGACCTGCTTGTCGCTCGCGACAAAGCGCGACACCTGCGTCTGCTCGTCCTTGATCGTCGACAGGTAGACGGACAAGGCGGTGGAACTCGAAACTCCGGACATGTGCGCCTCGCCGGAACCGTGTCGGACCGTGACGGAACCGTGACCGAAGCGTTTGCAAGCCTTGGGCCAGCGTCGAACCCGGCTCCAGACAAGGGTTGCGGTGGCGAAACCCGGCAGGACCTGCCGAGGCAAGCCCGGCACGAACTGCCGCGCGGCAGGAATTGCCGGGCCGGTTCAGCCGGCTTCGAGCCGGTCCAGCTGGCGCAGCGACGGGAACAGCCGCATCCACAGCGCGGCCACGACAAGCGTGCCCACGCCCCCCGCCACCACCGCTGGCGTGGTGCCGACCAGGGCCGCGAGGCTGCCGGACTCGAACTCGCCGAGCTGGTTGGAGGTGACGATGAACAGGAGGTTCACCGCCGACACGCGCCCGCGCATTTCTTCGGGCGTGCCGAGCTGCACCAGGGTGGAGCGCACCACCACGCTGACCACGTCGGCCGCTCCCAGCACCGCCATCGACGCGATCGACAACGGCAATGAGCGCGACAGGCCGAACACGATCGTGGCGATCCCGAACACGATCACGGCCGCGAACATCAAGGGCCCGGCCCGTCCACGGATCGGCCGGCGGGCCAGCAGCAGCGACATGCCGAGCGCTCCGATCGCCGGCGAGCCGCGCAGCAGGCCGAGTGCGAACGGGCTGCCATGCAGGATGTCGAGCGCATACACCGGCAGCAGCGCGGTGGCGCCGCCGAGCAGCACCGCGAACAGGTCCAGCGAGATCGCCCCCAGGATCCTCGGCCGCGAGCGGATAAAGGCGAGGCCGCCGAACACGGTGGCGAGCGACACCGGGCCGCGCGGCCGTACCGGCTGTTCCAGCCGTACCAGGCTCATCGCGCACAGCGACAACACGAACATCAGCGCACACGCCCCGTAGGCGGCGCCTGGACCGGCCAGGGTGAGCAGGCCGCCCGCGGAAGGCCCGACGATGCTGGCGGTCTGGAACAGCGACGCGTTCAGCGCGGCGGCGCGGGCGAACAAAGAGGCCGGCACCAGGCTCGGCAGCAGCGCCTGCAGGCTCGGGCCCTCGAACGCCTTGGCCGCCCCGAACACTGCCACCACGCCGTAGATCGCGGCCGGCGTCAGCGCGTGCCGGATCGTGCCCCAGGCCAGCAAGAGGGCGCACAGCGCTTCGACGGCCTGGCAGACCATGGCCACCCGCCTGCGGTCGAAGCGGTCGGCGACGTGGCCCGACACGAACACCAGCAGCAGCATGGGCAGGAACTGCGCCAGCCCGATCAGCCCCAGCGTCAGCGGCCGGTGGGTCATGGCATAGGCCTGCCAGCCGATCGCCACCGCCTGGATCTGGAACCCGAGCGAGGACAGCGAACGGCTGCCGATGAAGCCGATCAGGCCGCGATGGCCGAGCAGCGGCAGGGTGGTCGTGCCGTCCTGCCGCTCAGCCACCTGTCCGGACCCGCTTGCGGCCCTGGTTGGCGAGGTTGGCGCCGAGCACGCCGGTCAGGATCACCAGCGCCATCGGCAGGATGCTGACCGCGCCGAACAGCCCCATGGCGACGCCGCTGGCAGCACCCAAGGAGAACTGCACCGTGCCGAGCAGCGCCGAGGCGCTTCCGGCGTGGCGGGCGTGCGCGCCCAGCGCGATCACCGTGGCGTTAGGCCCGATGAAGCCGAGCGAGCCCATCAGCCAAGTGATCGGCAGCAGGGTCGCCGGCAACACCCCGTGCGGACCGGCGAGGCCCGTCGCCACCATCAGCAGCAGCGCCAGCGAGGCCGAAGTGAGGGAAACGAGCCCGGCGGTCATCATGCGCACGGCGCCGATTCGCATCACCAGCCGGGCGTTCACCTGGGTGCCGGCGATGTAGAAGAAGGCGTTGACCCCGAACAAGGCGCCGAACGCCGGCGGTGAGAAGTGCAGCACGCGCTCGAACACCACCGGCGAGCCGGACAGGTACGCGAACACCACGAAGGTCGAGCACCCGACGATCAGGGTGTTGAACAGGAACACCCGCTCGCGAAGGATCAGCAGGTAGCGCAGCAGCACCTCGACCGGCGACAAGCGCAGGCGCATCGCGGCGGGCAGGGTGTCGGGCAGCGCAAACCGCACCGCCAGCACAGCGCCGATGCCGTAGAGCGTCGCCACCCAGAAGATCCAGCGCCAGCTCGCCACCGCCAGCACCAGCCCGCCCAGGGTCGGCGCCAGGATCGGCACCACGCCCAGCACCAGCATCAGCTGGGACATGATGCGGGCCGCCTGGTTGCCGTTGGCCACGTCGCGCACGACCGCGCGCGGGATCACCATGCCGGCCGAGCCGCCCAGGGCGGCCACGAAGCGGCAGGTGCTGAAGCTCCAGATGTCGTGGCTGAGCGCGCAGCCGACCGAGCCCAGCGTGTAGATCGCCATGCCGATCACCAGCGGCCGCTTGCGTCCCCAGCGGTCGGAGGCAGGGCCCTGGCTGAACTGCCCGACCGCGAGGCCCGCGAACCAGGCGGCCAGGGTGATCTGCGACGAGCCGGGACCGGCGCCCAGTGCCTCGTCGAGCTTCGGGAACGCCGGAAGGTACATGTCGGTCGACAACGGGCCGACCGCGCTGAGCGCGCCCAGCATCACGATCAGCCACATCGGCATTGCAGCCGGCTTCAGCGCGGGAGGAACCTCGGTTTCGGCGGTTTCGGCCTGTGGCGGGGACGCAGGCACGACGACCGTTCGATCAGCCGCCGGTGCCCCCCACCGTGAGCCCGGTCATCTTCAGGGTAGGCTGGCCCACGCCCACCGGCACGCCCTGGCCGTTCTTGCCGCAGGTGCCGATGCCGGGAT
>CAXTCK010000267.1:0-3869 GCA_964242425.1 uncultured Acetobacteraceae bacterium
GCGCGCCGGCGGGGCGCCCGGCCGCCAAACGTAGTGCGGCTCCGGCGCCCGGACGGCGCGGCCAGGAAGGAGCCGGCTCAGGCGGCCTTCCGCAGCAGGTCGAGCGCCACCAGCGCTTCCGCGATCTGAACGGCGTTCAAGGCAGCACCCTTGCGCAGGTTGTCCGCGACGCACCAGAAGGCGAGCCCGTTCGGCACCGTGGGATCGACGCGCAGCCGGCTGACATAGGTCGCGTCCTCGCCGGCGCAGTCCAGCGGGGTGACGTAGCCGCCATCCTCGCGCCCGTCGTGCAGGATCAGACCCGGCGCCTCCCGCAGCGCGTCCCGCGCCCGGTCGAGGTCCACCTTGTCCTCGAACTCCACCACCACCGCTTCCGAATGGCCGATGAACACCGGCACGCGCACGCAGGTGGCGATCACCGCGATCTCGCCGCCCATGATCTTGCGGGTTTCCACCGCCATCTTCCATTCCTCCTTGGTGGAGCCGTCGTCCATGAAGCGGTCGATGTGCGGGATCACGTTGAAGGCGATCGGCTTGGTGAACTGCTCGGTGGTCGGCGGGTCGTTGACGAAGGAGCCCTTGGTCTGCACGAACAGCTCGTCCATGCCTTCCTTGCCCGCGCCGGACACCGCCTGGTAGGTCGCCACCACCACGCGCTTGACCGTGAACAGGTCGTGCAGCGGCTTCAACGCCAGCACCATCTGGATGGTGGAGCAGTTCGGGTTGGCGATGATCCGCCGCCGCGTATGGCGCTGCAGCGCCTGCGGGTTCACCTCGGGCACCACCAGGGGCACGTCGTGGTCCATGCGGAACTGCGAGGTGTTGTCGATTACCACGCAGCCGGCGGCGGCGGCGCGCGGCGCGTGCACCGCCGACACCGCGGCGCCGGGGCTGAACAAGCCGAGATCCCAGCCGGAAAAGTCGAACGTGTCGAGGTTCTGCACCTTGAGCACGCGCTTCGGCCCGAACGAGATCTCCTGGCCGACCGAGCGGGCGGAGGCGAGAACGGCGATGTCGTCCACCGGGAAGTCGCGCTCGGCCAGCGTCTTGATGATCTCGCGCCCGACCGCTCCGGTGGCTCCTGCGACGGCGACGCGATAACCCATGATGATCATACCTCGAAGCGTCCGGACCGCTGGGAGCATCGGCTCCGGGATGGTGGACGGTGCCCGGTCTGCTAGCCGGAGCCCGGGTCAAACGCAACAAAAGCCGCCGTGCCGGCCGACGGTCCATCATCTGCCAAGGAACGGGAGCTTCCGTCCGGACGTTTCGCTGGCGGAGGCAGTGGTGCCGGCCGAAGGAGGGCTGTAGCCGATGGTGGACGCGCCTGGAGAGCCGGGACAGCCGCCGCGCTGGATGCCCACCGGCAAGAACGGTGTCGGCCGCTCGCTGCGCGACGACAGCCGCGTCTGGTTCACCCTCGGCAACGGCATCCTGAACGAGATCGCCTATCCGCGCATCGAGCAGACTGCGGTGCGTGACTTCGGGCTGATCGTCACCGACGGCGAGGCGCTGTTCGCGGAGGAGCGCAGCGACTGTTGTTCCGTCACCGTTCCCCTGGCGCCCGGCGTGCCGGCCTACCGCATCCGCAGCACCCATGACGGCGGCCGCTTCCGGCTGCACAAGCGGATCATCGCCGACCCGGTGCGCCCGGCGATCCTGCAGCACGTCCGGCTGGAGCAGCTGGACGGGGCGGACGGTGCCGGGGCGCCGCTTCGGCTGCATGCGCTGCTGGCGCCGCACCTGGTCAACGTCACCGGCATGGGAACGGCCTGGACCGGCGAGTACAAGGGCGTGCAGATGCTGTTCGCCGAGGCGCCGGGCACCGCGGTGGCGCTGGCGGCGAGCTGCGGCTGGCGCGCCCGCTCGGCCGGCTACGCCGGGATCAGCGACGGCTGGCAGGACCTGTCCCGGCACCGGCACATGGCCTGGCAATACGAGCGCGCGTTCAACGGCAACGTCGCCCTGACCGGCGAGCTGGTGCTGGATGCCTGTCCCGACGGCGTGGTGGTGGTGCTGGCGTTCGGCCGCATCTGGACCGAGGCGGCGATGCGGGCCAAGGCGGCGCTGCTGGAACCGTTCGCGGCGCTTGAGGAGGCCTATGCGGCGCCATGGCAGCGCTGGCTCGCCGGCGCCCTGCCGCTGGACGCCGCTCCCGACGTCGCCGACCACCGCGACGGCACCGGCACCGGCGGCGCCGCATACCGCACCAGCCTGATGGCGATCCGCACGCACGAGTGCCCGTCGGTGCCGGGTGCGCGCATCGCCAGCCTTGGCGTGCCCTGGGCCGCGCTGCAGAACGACGCGTATCCCGCCGCGTGCCACCTGGTGCGGGCGCGGGACGTGGCGGCCGGCGCCCGCGCGCTGCTGGCCGCGGGCGATCCCGCACCGCTGCGCGAGGCGCTCGGCTATCTCCACACGGTGCAGGAAGCGGACGGGCGCTGGCCGCAGAACTTCTGGCTCGACGGCATGGCCGCGTGGCAGGGGTTGCAGCTGGACGAGGTCGCCCAACCGGTGCTTCTGGCCGACCTGGCGCTGCGGGCCGGCCTGCTGGAGGGGGACGAGGTTCGTCGCTACTGGCCGATGGTGCGGGAGGCGGCGCTGTGCCTGGCGCGTCACGATCCCCTGGACGGACAGGACCGCTGGGGGCGCAGCGACGGTTCCAAGCTGCACACGCTGGGCACCGAGATCGCCGCCCTGCTCGCCGCCGCCGCCTGGGCCGGGCAGGCCGGCGACGAGGCGCTGGGCGGCTTCTTCCAGGACACCGCCGACAGCATACAGGAGCTGCTGGAAACGCTGCTGGACGAGCCGGGCCCGGCGGAAGGGCCGGAGGCCGATCCGGACATCGTTTCGCTGGCACGCCTCGGCGTGCTGGCGCCAAACGATCCCCGCCTGACCCGTGCCCTGCAGGCGATCGACGCCGAGCTGCGCGTGACGCTTCCGGGCGGCCCGGCCTGGTGCTGCCGCGGCGAGGCCGGGCAGGCGCCGCGCCCGGTGCTGACGGCGGAACGCGCCCTGCTCGCGGTGCTGGCCGGACAGTCGGACGAGGCGCGCGCCCTGTTGCAAAGCCTGCAGAACTGCGCCGGCGAAGGCGGCATGCTGCCCGAGCGCGTCGACGGCCCCGACGGGCGCGGCGGCATGGTGATGCCGCACCTGTGGACCCACGCCGAGCATGTCCGGCTGCTCCGCTCGCTCGCCGACGGCGCGGTGTTCGACCAGCCGCCGCATGCGGCAGCACACCGTGCGTCCGGCCGGACACCGCGCATCGCCCGCTGGCGCCATGACCACGAGCTGCGGCGGATGCCGCAAGGCCGCGCCCTGCGCGTCGAGCTGCCGGTGGCGGCCGACCTGCACTGGAGCGACGACGGCTGGGTGCGCATCCAGGACACCCCGGTGGTGCAGGCGGGACCGGGCATCTTCGTCGCCGAGCTGCCCACCGCCTCCCTGCCCGACGGCAGCACCGTGGTGTTCACCTGGCGCGAGCGCGGCAGCGGTGCCTGGCTCGGCATCGACCATCACGTGGCGGTGGTGGCGACCACAAGCCCGTTCGAGCGTTCGTGATCCCGCGGCCGGTCTCCCGCTCCCCAACACCGTCCCCCGTTACCACCCCCTCACTCACCACAAGGAAGCTGAACCATGGATCCAGTCGGCGAAGTCTCGTCAGGCGCCAAGGCCTCGCACAAGCTGGCCGCCGCCGCCGGCACCAAGGCGCCGCCCTGCACCCTGGTCATCTTCGGCGCCCACGGCGACCTGACCAAGCGGCTGCTGACGCCGGCGCTCTACAACCTGCTGGGCGCGAACCTGCTGGACGACAGCTTCAAGGTGATCGGCGTCGACCGGGTGGACGGGTCCGACGACAGCTGGCGTGC
>CAXTCK010000268.1:0-3859 GCA_964242425.1 uncultured Acetobacteraceae bacterium
GTGTTGGTCGAGTAGCGCTGGTGGTAGATCGCGAACCGGCTGACGAAGCGCGGGTCGAGCAGGTCCGGATAGAACTCGGTCAGGTGCTCGGCCAGGAACATGCCCTTGTAGATCAGCGACCTGCAGGACAGCGAGCAGATGTAGAACTCGCCGATCTGCGCAGCGATCACCTGCTTCTCGATCCGCCGGCGGATCACGTACAGGTCGCGCTCGAACTCAGCCTCGTCCGAGCCGCGCTGGCGGATCATGATCTGCTCGATCTCGGGACGGGTGGCGTTGGCCTTCTCGCCGATGCAGGCGGTGTCGATCGGCACCTGGCGCCAGCCATAGATGCCGTAGCCGAACGCCAGGATCTCGGTCTCGACGATCTGCCGGCAGCGCTCCTGCGCCGCGAGGTCGGTCTTGGGCAGGAACACCTGTCCCACCGCGATCAGGCTGCCGACGGGCGCGTTGCCGGTGCGGGCGATTGCGTCGGCGAAGAAGTCCTGCGGGATCTCCAGGTGGATGCCGGCCCCGTCGCCGGTCTTGCCGTCGGCGTCCACGGCGCCGCGATGCCACACCGCACGGAGTGCCGCGATCGCCGCCTCCACCACGTCGCGCCGCCGCACGCCGTCCAGGGCCGCCACCAGCCCGACGCCGCAGGCATCGTGCTCCATGGACGGATCATAGCTGTCGGCGAGCGCCGACGCGTTGGCGTGCCACGCGGCGACGAACCCGGTTCCAGACTCGATGTTCATGCCACCCTCGCGATCCGTGCTCACAGCGTGACGCCCCGTTGCCGCAACGCGTCGCGCTGCGCGCTCAGCACGTCCTTCGCCACCTGCTGCCCCCATGCCTGCCCGAGCGCCAGGAAGGCCGGCACGGCCTGGGTCTGCACCGCCACCAGCTTCAACCCGGTGGGGGAGCGGAAGAACGCGTCCGCCGAGTCGAGTTCCGCCGTGGTCATCTCGCCTGCCCAGAACCGGGTGAAGGCGGTCTGCAGCTCGGGCAGGTGCGCGCGCATCGCCGGCAGCAGCACCTCGTCGACAATGCGGCCGGATTCGGCGGCATCCTTGCCGCGGGACGATACCAGCTGGACCATGATGCCTCGCATCGCGGTCATGATCTGGTCCATGCGAGCCTTGCCGCCGGTATCGGCCATGAGCCGGGCGGCTGCGGCCAGATGTGCCGGGTCGATCGTGGGCGCCGGCGTCGGCGCCGGTTCGGCGGCCCGGGCGACCGGGTGGGCGACGGCGCCGAGCAGCAGCAGGCCGAGCGCCGCCTGGCGCATCACGTGAACCGCGTTCATTCCGCCGCCTCCGCCACGGGCTGCGCGGCAGCCTGTTGTTCCAGCCACAGATGCATCTGTTCCGCGGCGTCGCGGCCGTCGCGTATCGCCCACACCACCAGGCTGGCGCCGCGCACGATGTCGCCGGCGCCGAACACGCCGGGCAGGCTGCTCATGAAGCTCGTGTGGCCGACCTTGAGCGTGCCCCAGCGCGACACCTCCAGCGCGGGCTCGTCCCACAGCGTCGGCAGCGCTTCCGGATCAAAGCCCAGCGCCTTGATCACCAGGTCGGCGTCCAAGGTGAAGCCGCTGTTCTCCACCGGATCCACCGACTGCCGGCCGGATGCGTCGGGCAGGCCCAGCTTCATCCGCACCGCGCGCACCCCGGTGACGGTGTCGCCGCCCAGGAACGCTTCCGGGGCGGCGAGCCAGACGAACTCGACCCCTTCCTCCTCGGCGTTCTTCACCTCGCGCAAGCTGCCCGGCATGTTGGCGCGGTCCCGCCTGTATAGGCAGCGCACCGACTTCGCCCCCTGCCTGACCGCGGTGCGGACGCAGTCCATCGCGGTGTCGCCGCCGCCGATCACCACCACGTTCTTGTCGCGCGCGTCCAGCAGCCCGCTGTCGAACTCCGGCACCGCGTCGCCGAGCGAGCGGCGGTTGGACACGGTGAGGTAGTCCAGCGCCTTGACCAGCCCGGGCAGGCCGGAACCCGGGCCGCCCAGGGCACGCGACTTGTACACGCCGGTGGCGATCAGGACGGCGTCGTGGCGCGCGCGCAGGGTGGAGAACGCGATCTCGGTGTCGCTGTCGACGGCGCCGACGCCGCGGCCGAGATGGAACCGGATCGCCCCCTGCTCCAGCAGCGCGTGGCGGCGGAGCACGATGTCCTTTTCCAGCTTGAAGCCGGGGATGCCGTAGATCATCAGCCCGCCGACGCGGTCGTAGCGGTCGTACACGTGCACCTGGTAGCCCTGCTTGCGCAGCTGCTCGGCCGCCGCCAGCCCGCCCGGTCCCGCGCCGACGATGCCGACGGAGGCGCTGCGCTCGCGCTTCGGCCGGATCGGCCTGACCCAGCCCTCGTTCCACGCGTTGTCGGTGATGAAGCGCTCGACCGCGCCGATGGTGACGCTTTCGAAGCCCTTCTCGATCACGCAGTTGCCTTCGCACAGGCGGTCCTGCGGGCAGATGCGGCCGCAGATCTCGGGAAAATTGTTGGTGGCCGAGCTCAGCTCGTACGCTTCCTCCAGTCGGCCTTCGGCGGTGAGCTTGAGCCAGTCGGGGATGTTGTTGCCCACCGGGCAGTGCACCTGGCAGAACGGCACGCCGCACTGCGAGCAGCGGCTGGCCTGCGTCTGCGCGTGCGGCACGGAGAAGTCGCGGTAGATCTCGCCGAAATCCTGACGCCGCTCGACGGCGCTGCGCTTGTCCGGCTGGTGCTGGTGCACGGACACGAACTGCAGCATGCGATCGGCCATGAACGGCACTCCTCCACCATCCTGACGCGGCGTTGTCCGGACAGGCAGGAAACTAGTGCAGCGGCCAGGGCCTATAAAAGGCAGCTATCCTGTCCCAGCCTCACGTTCTTGCGCTCGTGACGGCACGACGCGCAATATTTATACACGAACAAGGGCCGAAACAGGACCTTTCGGTCAGGCGGGAAGCTCACGCTTGCCGCCACCCGGCCGGTAGCGGGCGAGATAGCCCGGTACCACCAGCTCCACCGGCGTGGGCACGATGCCAAGCGCCTCGAGACCGTCCTGGCCAGGCATCACCACGTTGTCCCGCGACAGCATCGCCAGCTGGTCGCGGGTGAGCAGGCGTCCGGGTAGGCGCTCCAGCACCGTGGCCTGCAGCCGCGCCAGCGCCGGCGGTACCGTGAGCAGCGGCTGGCGACGACGCATCTCCACCATCATCCAGGCGAGCAGCTCCCGGAACGTCCACACGCGCGGGCCGCCCAGCGCATACAGGCCGCCGCCGACGGGGTGCCCCGCCGACACCACGATCCGCACCGCGTCCGCCACGTCGCCGGCATACACCGGCTGCATCCGGGTATCGCCGCTGATCACCGGCATCACCGGCGAGATGCGCGCCATGGCGCCGAACCGGTTGAAGAACGCGTCCTCCGGCCCGAACACCAGCGACGGGCGCAGCACCGTGGCGTTGGGGAACGCGTCGCGCACCGCCGCCTCACCGGCGGCCTTGCTTCGGCCGTAGGCGCTCGGGCTGTCGGGATCGGCGCCGATCGCCGACATCTGCACCAGCCGCGCAGCACCCGACACCGCGGCCAGGCGCGCGACCCGGGCGGCGCCTTGCTCATGGATCCGGGAAAAGTCGCCGGACTTTCCTTCGGCCAGGATGCCCACCAGGTTGACCACGACCGAGGCGCCCTCGACCGCGCGCGCCACCGTGGCGTCGTCGTCCAGCGTGGCATAGAGCGGCACCACCTGCCCGACCCGGCCCATCATGCGCATCTCGTTGGCGCGCGCGGTGTTGCGGCTCGCCACGCGCACCACGTGGCCGTCGGCGGCCAGCCTGCGCACGATGTAGCGCCCCAGGAAGCCGGAGCCGCCGAACACCGTCGCCACGCTG
>CAXTCK010000269.1:0-3841 GCA_964242425.1 uncultured Acetobacteraceae bacterium
CCGGTCCAGCGCAGGTTGCCGTCGGTGTCGTAGATCTGCGGCGAGTTGGTGCTGCAGTAATCCTTGAGCAGGAAGTAGTCGAAGCTCAGGTCGTCGGTGGAGGCGCGGTTCTGGGTGAACGTCGGCGCGTTGAGGTCGCCGCACGGGTCGGTGTAGCCGGGCGTGCTGATCGGCACCACCGTCTGGGTGCTCGACCCGTCCGCGAAGAAGAAGGTCAGCGTCACCAGGTTGTTGGTGCCGGCATAAAGCCCGAACACCGGGATGATCACGTTGTTGCCGTTCAATGCGCCGTGCGAGGCGAGGAAGGCTGCGGTCACGGCGGCGGTGATCGGGCGGGTGAACGAGCCCGCCTTCGGCTGGATCATGAACGCCACGCTGGCCAGGGGCGCGCCGCTGAAGCTCGCGTTGACGTATTCGATGAACTGCGTCGGCCCGGGCGTCAACGCACCCACCGTCACGATGCCCGTGGCATTCGCGCCATGAAGCGCGATCCCGGAAGTACAGGCGGCAATACCCAGGCTCAGTGCGGCACGGCGTGTGAACTGCTTCATCCGCATGAATATCTGTCCTCTTTTTAATCTGTGGGTAGGAAGCCATTAATGAACTAAATATGACAAACCGCGCGGTCAATGGACAAACCGCACCGCTTCGGGAACAATCTGGCTCCGCTCCGGCAGGGCGTCGGCCGATCCTCCCCGGCACCGTCCGGCCACCGACGCGGCTTGACGGCCGTCCCGATGCCGCGCCATCAGCAGGCCATGGATGCAGAGGACGAGGACCCGGTCCTGCCGGGACTGCCGCCGGGCGTGTCGCGCTACATCACCCCCGCAGGCCTGGCACGCATGCAGGCGGAGCTTCGCCAGCTCCTGCGCGAGGAGCGGCCGCGCATCGTCGAGATCGTGTCCTGGGCCGCCGGCAACGGCGACCGTTCCGAGAACGGCGACTACCTGTACGGCAAGAAGCGGCTGCGCGAGATCGACCGTCGCGCCCGGTTCCTGGGCCAACGCATCGAGAAGGCGCAGCCCGTCGATCCGGCGGCGCAAACCAGGCGCGACCGGGTGTTCTTCGGCGCCACGGTCACCTTTCTCGACGAAAACGACCATCCGCGCACCGTCACGGTGGTCGGCGTGGACGAGGCCTCGTCCGAAGATGGACAGGTGAGCCTGGCATCCCCGGTGGCGCGCGCCCTCATGGGCGCCCGGGTCGGCGACGAGGTGCGCCTCGTGACGCCGCACGGCCCGGTGCTGCTGGAGGTGACGGCCATCGCCTATCCGTGACACATAGCCACCCATGATCGCCCCCAAGGTTTCCGGCCGCCGCGCCGCCGTCCTGCTGCTCGGCACCTTGCTGTCCGGCGTCGCGTCCCCCGCTGTGGCGCGCCCCTTCACCGCGCAGGACCTGGTCGGGCTCGACCGGCTGTCCGACCCGCAGGTGTCCCCGGACGGCACCACCGTCGCCTTCGCGCAGCGCGGCACCGACCTCGGCGGCAACAAGGGCGTCAACTCGGTGCGGCTGCTGTCGCTGGCCAGCCCCGGCGCCGTCCCATCCGTGCTTGTCGGTGCCGACCGCGACGCCAGCCAGGCGCGCTGGTCCAGCGACAGCCGTGCCTTGTTCGTCATTTCCGGCCGCAGCGGCTCGGACCAGGTATGGCGCCTGGGCGTCGCAGGCGGCCCGCCGGTGCAGGTCACGCACCTCGCCACCGACGTGTCCAGCTTCCGTCTCGCCCCCGACGACAGGCACCTCGTGGTGTCGCTCGCGGTGTATCCGGACACGGACTCGCCGGACGACACCAGGGCGCGCCAGGACCGGCAGAAGGCGGGCCGCGCGGACGGCATGGTGTTCGACCACCTGTTCGTCCGGCACTGGGACCAGTGGGCGGACGGCACCCGCAACCACCTGTTCGCGCTGGCGCTCGACAACGCCGGCCTCGCCACCGGGCAGCCGGTGCCGCTGATGAAGAACATCGACGGCGACACCCCGTCCAAGCCGTTCGGCGACGACGCCGACTACGCCATCAGCCCCGACGGCGGCAGCGTGTTCTTTTCCGTCCGCGTGGCGGGCAGGGCCGAGCCCTGGAGCACCAACTTCGACATCTACCGCTCCCCCATGGACGGCTCGTCGCCGCCACACGACCTTTCCGCGGCCAACAAGGCCACCGACGCGGGTCCGGTGGTGTCCCCGGACGGCGGGAGCCTCGCCTGGCGCGCGATGAAGCGCCCGGGCTTCGAGGCCGACCGCTACGGCGTGATGGTGATGGATCTACGCAGCGGCGCCACACGCGAGGTCGACCCGAACTGGGACCGCTCGGCGCAGACGCTGCTGTGGTCGAAGGACGGCCGCACCCTGTTCGTCACCGCCGAGGAGCTGGGACAGTCGAAGCTGTTCGCGCTCGACGTCGCCTCGGGCCACGTCGCCGCCCTGACCGACCGGGGCCGCGTGTCCGACGCCGTGCTGGCCGGCACCGACCTCGTGATCCAGCGCGACGCGCTGGACAGCCCGGCACAGCTTTGGCGCCTGCCGGCTGGCGGCGGACGGGCGGTGCAGCTCACGCACGTCGACGCCGACCGGCTGGCCGGGGTCGAGATGGCGCCCGCCGAGCAGTTCACCTTCGCCGGCTGGAACAACGACCTCGTGCACGGCTACGTGGTCAAGCCGGACAACTACCAGCCCGGGCACCGCTACCCGGTCGCGTTCCTGATCCATGGCGGCCCGCAGGGCTCGTTCGGCAACGACTGGTCCTACCGCTGGAACCCGCAATTCTACGCCGGCCTCGGCTACGCGGCGGTGATGATCGACTTCCACGGCTCCACCGGCTACGGCCAGGCCTTCACCGACGCGATCTCCGGGCACTGGGGCGACCGCCCGCTGGAGGATCTCCAGAAGGGCTGGGCGGCGGCGCTCGCGAAGTATCCGTTCCTGGACGGCAGCCGCGCCTGCGCGCTCGGCGCCTCCTATGGCGGGTTCATGGTGAACTGGATCGCCGGCAACTGGAACCAGCCGTGGAAGTGCCTCGTCACCCATGACGGCGTGTTCGACGACCGCATGATGGGGTTCAGCACCGAGGAGCTGTGGTTCGCGGAGTGGGAACATGGCGGCCCCGGCCACACCCCGTGGAGCGACCCCGCCGCCTATGAGCGGTTCAACCCGGCCGCCCACGTCGCCGACTGGCGCGTGCCGCAGCTGATCATCCACGGCGGCCGCGACTTCCGCATCCCGCTGGAGCAGGGGCTCGGCGCCTTCGACGCCTTGCAGCGGCGCGGCATCGACAGCCGCCTGCTGGTGTTCCCGGACGAGAACCACTGGGTGCTGAAACCCGCCAACTCGCTGCAATGGCATGCCACCGTCGCCGACTGGCTGCGCATGCATCTCGGATCCTGAAGGACCGCCACCATGGCCATCCCCTTGAAGATCGCTGTGCAGATGGACCCGATCCACGGCATCGACATCAACGGCGACTCGACTTTCGCGCTGATGCTGGAGGCGCAGGCACGCGGGCATCGCCTGTGGCTGTACGACGTGCGGGCGATGAGCCTGCGCGAAGGCAAGGAGGCTCCGGGCGCCATACGCACCGAGCGGCTGACCGCGCGCGCCCGGCCTGTCACGGTGCAGCGCGTCGCCGGCGCCCACGCGACGCTGGGGACCGAGCAGGTGCTCGATCTCGCCTCCGTCGACGTGGTGCTGATGCGACAGGACCCGCCGTTCGACATGGCCTACATCACCGCCACCCACATGCTGGAGCACGTCCACCGTGCCGACGGCAGCGGCACCCTGGTGGTGAACGATCCCCGCTCGGTGCGCGACGCGCCGGAAAAGCTGCTGGTGACGCACTTCCCCGACCTGA
>CAXTCK010000270.1:0-3833 GCA_964242425.1 uncultured Acetobacteraceae bacterium
TTCCGTCTCGACAAAGGAACGAAACGTGATTCTCCGCCGTCTCTCCCTGGCTCTGCTGCTTCCTCTGGCGGTCGCCGCGTGCGACGGCCGCCCTCTCCCGGTCGCATCCGGCCCGGTGCGTCAGCTCAATGTCGGTCAGTGGACGCCCGGCACGAACGACCTGGCGGCACCGCCTGTCATGCCTGCAACCGACAACGGAGGCCGGGGATGAACGCGATCTCTAAGCGCGCACCTGTGGGCGCTTTCCAAGCTCGACCGATCCCGAATGATCCCGAGCTGCTGGAAACCTACTTCCAGCAAGTCGCGAGCTATGAGAGCGATCGGCTCAAGGCCGCGCAGCGCAGCACTCGCTTGGCCTGGACAATCGCCGCTGCGGCCGGTGTCGTCGCTGCCACAGCCTGCGTGGCAGTGGCCGGGCTTACGCCGCTCAAGACCGTCGTGCCGGTCGTGTTCCGCGTGGATGCCAGCACCGGCATGGTCGATCGGGTCTATGACGTGCGCGGCGGCGAGCTGGCCGCCACCGAAGCAGAGCGCCGCTATTTCCTCTGGCAGTACGTGCTGCATCGGCAGGGCTATAACTACACCGAGGCGCAGCGCGACTTCGATGTGGTCAACCTCATGTCCACGGCGGACGTGCAACAGCTCTACGCCGACTGGTTCAAGGGCTCGAACCCGCAAAGCCCGCAAGTCCTGCTCGGCCGGATCGGCAGCGCGACCGTAAATTGGGTGTCCACCTCGTTCCTCGGACCCAAGCTGGCGCAGGTCCGTTTCACCCAGCAGGAGCGCAAGGGCGACATGCTGTTGCCGGCGAAGCACCTGGTCGCGACGATCGGCTTTGACTTTGCGCCAGGTCCGATCAGCGGCAGCGCCATCAACGTCAACCCTGACGGGTTTCTCGTCACTAGCTTCCATGTCGATCAGGAGAGCGCACAATGAGGCGCAGCGTTGTCCTTGCCCTGTTCGCGAGCTGTGTGCTCGCCAGCCCGGCCCTCGCTGTCCAAACCCCGCGTGCTGGGCGCTACGACGCCCGCGTGCGGGTGGTTGCCTATAACCCCATGAACGTCGTGCGGGTGATTGGCGGCACCTTCGCCAGCACCGAAATCATGTTCGCGCCTGGTGAGACCATCACGCAGGTTGCCATCGGTGACGCGGATGGCTGGCTTGCCGCCCCGACCGGCAATCTCTTGTTCCTCAAGCCTACTGAGGTTCGCGCTCCCACGAACGCACAGGTAGTGACCAAGCGGCCGGACGGTTCCGTGCGGTCCTATCAGTTCGAGCTGGTGGCCCATGCCGGCACGGTTGACCATCCGGCCGAGGGCGCACAGTTCGCCATTAACTTCACCTATCCCGACGACGCCCGGCAGGAAGCCGACGAGGCGGACCGCAAGCGGCAGGCCAATGCCGATGAGCTGGTGGCGCAGAACCGGCTTGCCGTCGATTTCTACTATGGTCCGCGAAACTGGCGCTACACGGCCCAAGGCTCCACCTCGATTCAGCCTCTTGCGGTCAGCGACAATGGCCGTCTGACCGCATTCCGCTTCCCCGGCAACATGACCTTGCCGACCATCTACACGGTTGGGCCGGACGGGCAGGAAACCATCGTTCCGTACACCATGCACGGTGACTTGGCCGTGGTGTCGGCCACGGCTCGCGAGTTCCGGTTGCGCTACGGTCAAGACGTGCTTCGGGTGTTCAACCTGGCGTTCAATCCGATTGGCCAGAACCCCGGCACCGGCACCACGGATGCCAGCATTGTTCGTACTGTTCGGGGGACCGGATCATGAGCAACGAGCTGCCGCAGAACCCTCCTGAGCCGGCGACAGGCGCGGGTGGCCCGCCGATCCTGACCGGCGAGCGCCATGTCTCCGACGTGGCCGGCAAGTCCAGTTTCAGCCGCAAGCAAGGCGCGATCCTGCTCGCCTGCGCGACCGGCGCCGCGGTCGCCTTCATCCTGCTCCGGCCGGCTCACAAGCACCTCGATCCGAACGCGATCTCGGCCGACCGGCTACAGGTGCGCCAGGTCACACGCTACGAACCACCGTTGCCATCTGCGACCGTCACTCCTGCCAGCTACGCGCTACCGACGCCTGCGGTCACTGCCCCCATGCTACCGGCCAGCAACGGCTCGGCGGCTCCGGCTTTCATGGCGCAGCTCGGCGGCAACAAGCCGCCGGCCGATCCGCTGGCGAAGGCACGTCATGCCGGCCTGTTCGTCTATACCGGCGGCAATGGTGCCGGCGGCGCTGCGCCTGGTGGAACGGAAGGCGGACCAACACCCATCGGGGCGGCCGGGCCAAACGAGCTTGCCGCCAAGCTCCAAGCCACGCCGATTACCAGCGTCACCGCGAGCGTGCTGCAACATCAGCCATATCTCCTGACGCAAGGCACGGTGATCGGCTGCGTGCTGCAAACCGCCATGGACAGCACCCTGCCCGGCTTCACGACCTGCATCATTCCGCAGGACGTGATCGGCAAGAGCGGCATCACTCTGCTCGATCGCGGCACTAAGATCGTGGGCGAGTTCCATGGCGGCATGACCCAGGGTCAGAATCGGCTCTTTGTCCTGTGGACGCGTGCGGAGACACCGACCGGCGTCATCATCAACCTCGACAGCCCGGCCGCCGATCCGCTCGGCCGGGCCGGCTTCGACGGCACCGTGGACTCGCACTTCTGGCAGCGGTTTGGCGGCGCTCTCATGCTCTCGCTTGTCGAAGGCGGCATCCAGGCCGGCGTTTCGTCCGTCTCTCCGAACGGCTCGAACTACATCAACACCGGCAACATCAGCAGCGTTGCCAGCACCAGCCTCGACAACAGCATCAACATCCGTCCAACCCTGCGGAAGAACCAAGGCGAGCTGGTCAGTATCTTCGTCGCCCGCGATCTGGATTTTTCTACTGTCTATCAAGTTACCACTACCTACGGTGCGCCAATGGATCTGACCGGAGCAGTCCGTTGAGACCCGGCGAACGCACCTTGCGCCTCATGCTCGCGCCGATCGCCGCCGAGCTGGCCGATAACAGCGTAACCGAAGTTGTCATCAACCGGCCGGGCGAGGTCGGGATCGAGCGGCGTGCTGGCTGGACCTGGCGTCACGTGCCCGAGCTGACGTTCGACCGGCTCGACGGCATCGCTGTGCTCTGCGCGGCCATGTCGTCGCAGGACGTGGGGCCGGATCGCCCGCTGTGCGGCTCGGCGCTGCCGGATGGGCAGCGTGTTCAGATATGCCGCCCGCCCGCCGTGGCGGCCGGCACGATCAGTCTGACCATCCGCCGCCCGAACAGCTTTTCGCCGTCTCTCGCCGTTCTCGAGAGCGGCGGATTGTTCACTCATACCGAAGGCGCGCACCGCCGCGCCCATCCGGCCGATGACGAGCTGTGCGAGCTGCACCACGCCAAGGACTGGCGGCGCTTCTTCGCGCTCGCAGTGCGGTCACGCAAGACCATGCTGGCCAGCGGCGATACCGGCTCCGGCAAGACCACTGTGGCCAAGGCGCTGATACAGGAAATCCCCGAGGACGAGCGCCTGGTCACGATCGAGGACGCCGCCGAGTTCAACCTGACGCGGCGCAACGTCGTGCCGCTGTTCTACTCCAAGGGCGATCAGGGGCTCGCCAAGGTCCGGTCCGAGGAGCTGATCGAGGCCGCACTCCGGATGCGGCCCGACCGCGTGTTGATGCAGGAGCTGCGCGACGGCGCGGCCTTCTCCTTCATCCGAGGCGTGGCGGCCGGCCATCCCGGCTCCATCACCACCCTGCACGCCGGCAGCGCGGACGGCGCGTTCGACGCCCTGCGCCTCATGGTCAAGCAGCATGATGCCGGCAAGCACCTGGCGGA
>CAXTCK010000271.1:0-3762 GCA_964242425.1 uncultured Acetobacteraceae bacterium
GGTAGGTGCGCGCCTCGGCCGGCGGAGCGGCCGGAGCAACCGGCGGGGGCGGCGGCGGGGGCGGCGGGGCGGTGTCAAAGGCGTAGCGCAGACCCAGCATGAAGCTGTGGTTGAACTGGTCGTTGAAGTCCGCATTGCCCTTATGGTAGCCGCGGTAGGTGTACGAAGTCGACTGATAGGCCTGCTGGTCCAGCTGGCCGAGGAAACGGTATTCGGCGGTGACCGCCAGGCCGGGGACCGGCACGATGTTGTAGGCGACGCCGACGATGCCCTGGTAGGCGAACGAGCCGTTGGTGCCGCCGGTGCGGTCGATGTTGCCGTTGGTGTAGGTCGTGGTGAACGGCGACAGGTGGTTCCACAGGTAGCCGGCGCCGACGCCGACATACGGGGTCACCGGCAGGGCCAGGCCGAAGCGGCCCAGGTCGACGTCATACAGCGCGTTCACCATCGGGCCGTAGCTTTCGGCGTGGCCGCTGGTGACGCCCGCAACCGGCGTGTTCGAGCGATGGTTCACGGTGTTGTAGTAGTAGGCACCCTGCAGCTCGAAACGCAGCCCGTTGGCCAGGCCGTAACCGACTGAGGCCTCGCCGTTGAAGCCGTCGCCGAAGCGGAACCCGGACTTGCTGATGTTGTCGCCGCCGCCGAAGTTCGTGAAGTCGCCGGTGCGGCCATCGGCCACCGCGCCCGGAGCGTAATGCGCACCCTGCGTCTGGCGAATGTTGTAGCCCGAGCCCAGGCTGACATAGGGGCCGACCACCGGCTGAGCCAATGCCGTGGCGGAACCGGCCGCCAGAAGAGTTGTTGCGAGTAGTGCCGTGCGCAGACGCATTGTCTCGTCCTTCTAGGATCCGTTCGACCGGTCACCAACCATCGGCGACGCAGGCTCATCGGGATGCGTAAGCACCGTATAGTTCCTTCGGTTGCTGATGGAGAAGGCGCTCCGGCCCTCCCGGAGCATTCGATCCCAAGGCTGTGGTCGCAAAGACACAGTCTGCACCAGCCACGTAACGAAACCGGGCAAATCCGGCGTGGTTACTGGGTTTTATCAGGCTCGCGGATTGTTTCACATCAACCGAAACACGAATGCGTGAGCACCGTTGTGGCCGTTTGGTTACAGGTCGTTCAGGTGCATGGACATCAGTCCGTGACCGCCGCGCCCTCGCTCGCCAGCAGCGCCAGCAGCATTTCGGGTGCGACCTGCGTGCTGGTGAAGGCCTGGCCGATTCCGCGCACCAGCACGAAGGCGAGTCGCCCGTCGCGCATCTTCTTGTCCCGGTGCATGTGGGCCACCAGCGCGTCGGCCGTCATTGGCCGGCCGCAGTCGGCGATTCCCGCCTTCATTCCCATCTGCCGGAGGTGCAGCGCCACCCGCTCCGCGTCGGTCGCCGGGCACAGCCCGAGCCGCACCGACAGCCGGAACGCCAGCAGAAGGCCGATTCCCACCGCCTCGCCGTGCAACAGGCTGCCGTCGTACCCGATCTCGGCTTCAAGCGCGTGGCCGAAGGTATGGCCAAGGTTGAGCAGGGCACGCCCATCGCTCGACATCTGCTCGCGCTCGTCCTCGCCCACCACCGCGGCCTTGAACGCGCACGCCCGGCGCACCGCTTCCGCCTGCACCGCCGCGTTCCCGGCCAGCAACGCCGTCCCGTTCGATTCGCACCACCCGAACAAGGTCGGGTCGCCGATCAGCCCCGCCTTGACCACCTCGGCATAGCCCGCGCGCAACTCGCGCACCGGCAGCGTCCTCAGCATGTCGGTGTCCGCCAGCACCGCCACCGGCTGGTGGAACGCACCGAGCAGGTTCTTGCCGGCGGCCATGTTGATCCCCGTCTTGCCGCCGACGCTGGAGTCGACCTGGGCCAGCAGCGTGGTCGGGATCTGCACAAGCGGCATTCCGCGCAGCACGGTGGCGGCCGCGAACCCGGCCAGGTCGCCGACCACTCCGCCGCCGAGCGCGATCACCGTCGTGCGCCGCTCCACCCCCAGCGCCAGCATCGAGTCGGCGAGCCGGCCGAGGCCGGCGAGGCTCTTGGAGCCTTCCCCCGGCGGCACCACGATCGGCGACGCGTCGATGCCCGTCTCGGCCAGGGCCGACAACAACAAGGGCAGGTGCAGCGCCGCCACCGTCTCGTCCGTCACCACCACCGCGCGCTTCTGCGGCAGCAACGGCGCCAGCAGCGCGCCGGCGCGCGCCACCAGCCCCGTGCCGATCACCACCTCGTACTCGTCGCGCGACAGCGACACCGTCAGGCGATGCGGCGCCACGTGCCGGAGCAGGACGCCGAGCGCCTGCTCGGTGGTCTGGTCGACGCTGGTCTCGCTGCAATCCACCACCAGGTCCGCCTCCGCGTAGATCGGGTGACGGCGCGCCATCAGCGCCGACAGGATGTCGCGCGGACGGCCTTCGCGCAGGAGCGGCCGGTGCTGCCTGCCGCTGACCCGTCGTTCCAGCACGTCGAGCGGGCAGCGCAGCCACAGCGACACCGCCTGCCGCCGTATGGTTGCCCGCGTGTTCTCGTCCATGAACGCGCCGCCGCCGGTCGCCAGGACGATCGGCGGCCCGGACAGCAGGCGGCGTATCACGCCCTGCTCGCCGCGCCGGAACTCGGCCTCGCCATAGCGGGCGAAAAGCTCGGACACGGTGATCCCCGCCGCCCGCTCGACCTCGGCATCGGCGTCGCGGAACGGGATGCCGAGCCGCGACGCCAGCCGCCGCCCCACCGTTGTCTTGCCGGCCCCCATCAGCCCGACCAGCACCACCGAGCGCTGCCCCGGCCGGCGCGTCCGCGCGTGCTCCGCCGCCTCGGCGTGCCGAACCATTTCGCCGGGACGTGACATGGAGAGCAAGCTAACATAGAGGCACCACAGCAGCCATGCCGCGATCCGGACGGCACCCGGCGGCCAATCCCGAACGGAGGCGAGATGCGCCGGATTCTTGCCATCGTGTTCGGACTGGTGGTCGTCGTGCTGGCAGGCGGCTTCCTGTCGCTCGGCGCGTTCCCGCCGCACCCGCCCGTGCATCCGGTGCATCAGACCGTGCCCAACGACAAGCTGGCGCCGGCCTGATCGCCCGGCTTGCGGAGCGGCTTGATTACCCAGCTCGCGGAGCGACTTGATCACATAGCTCGCGGAAAGGAACCCCGCATGGCGGACCGTCGTCACGCCGAAGCGTTCCTCGAGATGCTGTCGGCGGAACGGGGTGCCGCACCGAACACGTTGAAAGCCTACGCGGCCGACCTCGCGGACTTCGCCGCCTTCGCCGCCGCGGCCGGCGTCGCGCCGCACGCCGCCGACGCGGATACCGTGTCCGGCTACATGGCGCAGCTGGCCCGCTCCGGCCTGTCCGCCCGCACCGCGTCGCGCCGCCTGTCCTGCCTGCGCCAGTTCCACCGTTTCCTGGCGCGCGAAGCCGTCCGGCCGGACGATCCCACCGCCCGGGTGGACGCGCCGCGGACCGGGCGGACGCTGCCGCGGTTCCTGGGCGAGGCGGAGGTGTCGGCGCTGCTCGCCGCCGCGGCCCCCGGCGCCGGCCTGCCGGCGAGGCGTCAGCCCGTGGCCCTCGCAGCACTGGAACTGCTATACGCCACCGGGCTGCGCATCTCCGAGCTCCTGTCGCTCAAGCGCGACGCCCTGTCCGGCGACGGGATGGTGCTCCTGGTGCGCGGCAAGGGCGGCCGCGAACGCCTGGTACCGTTGTCCGAGGCCGCCAGGGCCGCCGCGCGCGCGCTGGTCGACGGACAGGCGGACGCGGAGATAGGAAGG
>CAXTCK010000272.1:0-3702 GCA_964242425.1 uncultured Acetobacteraceae bacterium
CTTCGACACGCATGACGGCCATCACGTCAAGTCGCGCGCGCTGCGCACCGAAATCCTGGACACCAGCATCGAGGACGGCCCGGACGGCACCTCCAGCTACCTGGTCGACATCCCCAACGGCGGCAGCCTGCTGATCGACAACAGCACGCTGGAGAAGGGCCCGCATTGCACCAACCACGGCGCCGCGATCTCGATCGGCGAGGAAGGGGTGGACCGCCCGACCGACTCGATCATCATCCGCAACACCCGCTTCCGCAACGACATGGGCCGTCCGACCACCTTTGTCCGCAACGTCACCGCCACCCCGGTGCAGCTGGTCGGCGACACGCTGACGGGGCAGGTGCGCCCTTTGGAGGGGGACGGCTCGACGCGCTGATCGTGAACGCGAAGGGGCGCGTGCACGTGATGCTGTCGACCGTCCGGCACCTGCTTGGCCGCCTGCGCCGGATGAACTGAGCGATGACCTCCGGACCTGCCCGGCGGGTGTTCCTCCTCTGCCAGCGCGTGCCGTATCCACCCGACCGCGGCGACAAGATCGCCACCTTCCACCTGCTCCGGCACATGGCGCGCACGCACGAGGTGCACGTGCTCTGCCTGGCCGACGGCCCGGCCGACCTGCGCAACGTGGCCGGCCTCGACGGGCTCGCCGCCAGCGTGAACGCTGTTCACGTCAACCGCTGGCGCAGCCGGTGGCGGGCGTTGCGCGCCCTGTTCTCCGCCCGGCCGCTATCGGTATCGATGCTGGACGAGCCGGCCCTGCACGACGCCATGCGCAACGCGGTGACGCGCCTGCGACCGGACGTGCTGTTCGTCTACAGCTCCACGGTGGCGCAGTACGCCGAACCGTTCGGCGACCTGACACGCATCATCCACTTCGCCGATCTCGACTCGCAGAAATGGCTCGGCCTGTCACGCCGCACCTGGCCGCCGATGCGATGGATCTACGCCATCGAGGCGCGCCGGCTGCTTCGCTACGAGCGGATGCTGGCCCGCCGCTTCTCGCGCTCGTTTGTCTGCACGGAGCAGGAAGCCGAGGATTTCCGAAGGCTCCTACCGGGACAGGCGGTCGGGGTCCTGCGCAACGGCATCGACCTCGCCTTCTTCTGCTCGGGCGAAACTCCCCGCCAGCCCGCGGCACTCGTCTTCACCGGGGTGATGAGCTACCAGCCGAACGTCGACGCGATGCTGTGGTTCTGCGAAGCGATCCTGCCGCTGGTGCGCGCCGAGGTGCCGGAGGTCACGCTGGTCATCTGCGGCAGCGCGCCGTCGCGACGCGTGCGCCGCCTGGCGCGCCTGCCGGGCGTGTCGGTGACGGGTCGCGTGCCGGACGTGCGACCCTACCTGGACCGGGCCTCCCTGTTCGTGGCCCCGCTCCGGCTCGGGCGCGGCATCCAGAACAAGCTGCTGGAAGCGATGGCGATGGGACTGCCGGTGGTCACCACGCAGGCCGCCCTGCGCGCCACTGGCATCGCGCCGGGCGCCGGCATCGTCGCCGCCGACACGCCAAGCGCCTTCGCCGCCACGGTGGTGGCGCTGCTTCGCGACGATGCCGAGCGCGAACGGATGCATCGGGCGGCGCGAGCGGTATTGGAAGCCGGGCTGGACTGGGACACCGTTCTGGCCCGCGGCGGCGACTTCCTGGCGGCGGCGCAGCCCACCGTCGGCTCCGGCCTGACGGCCCCGGCCTGACGGCCCGTCCATGCGCATCCTGTTCCATCACCGCATCGCGTCGCGCGACGGCCAGTCGGTCCACCTGGAGGAGATGGTGGCGGCACTTCGACGCCAGGGCCACGAGACGGTGGTGGTCGGGCCGCCCGGCCTGATGAACGCCCGCTTCGGAGGCGGCAGCCGGCTAGTGTCGCGGATCAAGCGCCTGATCCCCGGCGCGCTCTACGAGCTGCTGGAGCTCGCCTACAACATCCCGGCCTGTTTCCGCCTGTCCAGGGCGGTGCGCGTGCATCGTCCGGACGTGATCTACGAGCGCTACAGCCTGTTCCTGTTCGCAGGCCTGTGGATGCACCACCGGTCCGGGCTGCCGCTGCTGCTGGAAGTCAACGCACCCTTGTTCGAGGAGCGCTCACGCCATGACGGGCTTCGCCTGCACCGGCTCGGCCGCCTGGCGCAGCGCTCCCTGTGGCGCGGCGCCGACCGCGTGCTGCCGGTGACGCACGTACTCGGCCGGATGATCGAGGGCTACGGCGTGCCGCCCGACCGGATCATCGTGATCCCGAACGGCATCGATCCCGGGCGCTTCGCGCCTTCCCTGGGTCCGGACGCCAAGGCCCGTCTCGGCTTGCCGCAGCGCCTGGTGCTGGGCTTCACCGGCTTCGTGCGCGGCTGGAACGCGGTGCACCGGCTGATCGACTTCACGGCCGCGCACCGGGACCGGTTCGACTTGCAGGTGCTGGTGGTCGGCGACGGGCCGGCGCGTGCCTCCTTGCAGGAGCATGCCGAGCGGCTGGGCGTCGCCGACCGGCTGTTCATCACCGGCGTGGTCGAACGCGACGACGTCGCCCGCCACGTATCCGCCTTCGATATCGCGGTGATCCCCGGCCTCACGCCGTACGCGTCCCCGCTCAAGCTGTTCGAGTATCTCCAGCTCGGCCGCGCGATCGTGGCGCCGGACGTCGATGCCATACGCGAGATCCTTACCGACGGGCAGGACGCGCTGTTGTTCGACCCGGCGGCGGAGCACGGCCTGGAAGTGGCGCTGCTCCAGCTGTGCGAGGACGCGTCGCTGCGCGCGCGCCTCGGCCGCGCCGGTCCGGACACGATCAGGACGGGTTCCCTGACTTGGCAGCGCAACGCCGAACGGGTCGTCGCACTGGCCGAGTCGCTGCTGCGGCGCAGTCGGACGGGGTAGAAAAGCAAGCAAGCAAATCCGCAGCCGACCTGTAGCAAACCTAGATCTCGACAGATATGTCGTCGAGCACGGTCGAAAGCGAATGGTCCGCCTCCCAAGTGAAATCTAGGCCGGATCGACATTTAGCGCAGCCAGATCATGGATGCGGAGAGGTAGACGAAGCTGATGAAGTGGATAGTGCGGCGGTCATAGCGTGTTGCGAAGCGGCGGAAGTTCTTGAGGCGATTGAAGCAGCGCTCGATCCGGTTGCGGTGTTTATAGATGTCGACGTCATGGGGGATGCAAACCTTGCGGTTGCGCTTCGATGGGATCACCGCCTTGGCTCTCATGGCTGCGATCTTGTCGCGCAAATCGTTGCTATCATAAGCTTTGTCGGCAAGCACGGCGTCTGCCCGCTGGCCCTCAAAAAGGTCGGTAGCGGATGTGATGTCGCTGGCCTGCCTGGGCGTGACGTAAAGCCGCAGCGGAGGACTGGAAGTATCGGCGAGCGTGTGGATCTTGGTCGTCAGGCCCCTTGGGAACGCCCCAGCGCCTGGCTCCTGGCCCCTTTCCGCTCGCGGCCTGCTGATGGGCGCGAACGATGGTGCTGTCGATCATGAGGTACTGGTTGTCGCGGTCGGTGGTCAGCGCATCGAACACCCGCTCCCACACCCCTGCATGGCACCAGCGGCTGAAGCGGCGATGCACTGGTCTTCCACTTGCCGTAGCGGTCCGGCAGATCGCACCAATGCGCACCAGAACGCAGCACCAAGAACATCCGTTTACAAACAATATGCTGTCTGATCCCGTCCGCCCCGGATCAGTCGGTTTACCAGGGAGCAGCAAGGCGATCTGGCGCC
>CAXTCK010000273.1:0-3695 GCA_964242425.1 uncultured Acetobacteraceae bacterium
TGCGCATTCCAGCAGTCGGCGGCGTTTCGCAGGTGCCCGGGATCGTTGAGACAGGCGCTATTCACGCGGGAGCGTAGTGCGGGATGCTGCACGTAGAACTCAACGGTGCGCTGTGCCTCCGGTGGAACGGACTGCGCCCAGGCTGGCAGTGCCAGGACCAAGGGAAGCAAAAGGAGAGCGAACCTCCCCACAGTGGGGAGGGTCAGGGAAGTCGATTGCATGGACTTAGCTTCCGTTCGAGGTGGCAGCGTCTTGCGACAACACGTCATCAATGTTTTGCCGGGTCGCCTCAGTGTTCTGCTCTTCGACGTTGCGAACCTGCGCAGCCTGCCAGGTCTGGACTGCCTGCATCTGGACCTGCTGGGATGCAAGATAGGTTTGCTCTGTTGCCATGCGGGCTTGTACGTCACCGACTGTTTTCTCGTCGGGAGCATTCGACAGGACACCCTCTAGCTGCGAAATAACGTTGATGTGCTGCGAGGCCGAGAAGAACAGCTCGTTTGCGATCGCCTGGACACCAGCTATCGAGTTGGCGTTTGTCGTCATCTGCTTCGCCGCGAAGTCACTCGCTTGCGGCTGATAGATGCGGTTCTGATCAGCATACTGCTGACCGATCGAACCCATGGCGCCAATGTTCGAGCCGTTCAGGACCGGCCCCATGGTCGGCACGCCCTGGGGCAGAATATTACGAAGCGCCGGCACATTGTATTGGCTGTCGAACGAGGACAGCGCAGTTTCAGGGGCGTGGGCTAGTGAAGCGAAAGTCTGCTGCTCCGTGGTCAACTGTTGCTGCAAGGTCTGCAACTGCTGAGTGAGCTGCTGAATTTGCTGCGCGCCCTGCTGAACGGTTCTGGCCGTGTTCGCCAAGTTTGCGCCATCATAAACTGGATATTGCGCGTGCGCGGCGCTGGACGCGAATAGCGCCATGGCACCGATCCCCGCCAAAAGTATGCTTCGCATCGTCTTCTCCCTCTTGCCCATAATCATGCTGCCGCCTGGCGGAACTGCTGCCGGAAGGCCGGCAACCAGGCGTCCGGTTCCGGCCCTAGCTCGCGGATCAGCCGCTCCATGAGCGGCACCGTCTTGTTCGTGCCGGACAGCACCGCGCGCAGATCATCGAGGCCGGACAGGTTCAGCTCGCAGGCCACCGAGGCATTGCCCTGTTTGAGCAGGAAGCGCCGCCCGCCATCCGGACCGGGCATAACCAAGTCCTGGCTGATGGCCTCGAACTCGCCTTCGGTCAGCTTGAAGCCGTCCCGATAGTCCGCCTCCGCCGCCTTGTCGTTCGGCATGAAAACCTGCGTCGGGCATTGCTCGATGATCGAGTGCGCGATCGGGCTGTTGAGCGCGTCTCGCGGGCTCTGCGTCGCCAGGATCACCACGCCGTTGAGCTTCCTGATCGTCTTCAACTTGTCGTTGACCAGATCGCGGAACGCCTCGTCCGCGAGCGCCTTCCAGAACTCATCGATGGCGACCACCACGCGGCGACCGTCGATTAGCGCCTCAACCCGGTGGAACAGATAGGCCATCACCGGGCCGCGCGTGCGTGGATCATCCAGCACCGCCGTCATGTCGAAGCCGAGGAAGGGCGCATCGAGGCGCACGTCGTCGGCGTCGTTGTCCAGCACCCAGCCGAGCGAACCACCCTGGCACCACTTCTCAAGCCGCGCACCCGGCCCGTTGGCGTCCGCTTGCCCCAGGAAGGCGCGCAGCTCGCCCAGGGACCGATGCTCCGGCGGCAGGGACATGACCTGGCGCAAGCCCTGGTCGAGCCTGCGATCCATGTCCGGCGGCAGCTCCGCGCCATCGGCGGCGACTAGGCCAGTGATGAGCTGCTTGAGGAACACCAGGTTGCCCGGCGAAGCGTCGAGCGCCTTGAGCGGAGCCAAACCGGACGGGCGGCCGGACGGCAACACGAGGTAGGAGCCGCCCAGGGCACGGGCGAGGATTTCCCCGCCCCGGTCCTTGTCGAAATACACCACGGTCGCGCCGTGCTTCTCGGCCAGCGCCAGGGTGAACAGCACCCACACCGTCTTACCGGAGCCGGACGGACCGGCCACGAAGATATTGCCGAGGTCGGTCACGTTCGCCGTGGAGGCGTGCAGATGGAAGCGGTAGGACGTACCGCCCGTGGTGCGGAACACCGTCAAGGGTTCGCCCCAATGTCCGCGCTTTGGGCCGAGCGGGTAATTGTGCAGCGACGCCATGGCCG
Organism: uncultured Acetobacteraceae bacterium; assembly: GCA_964242425.1. Taxonomy (GTDB): domain Bacteria; phylum Pseudomonadota; class Alphaproteobacteria; order Acetobacterales; family Acetobacteraceae; genus Lichenicola. The sequence goes on from CAXTCK010000273.1 coordinate 2,213, forward strand.
CAAAATTGCGGCTGTTGATCGCTCCCGGCCGCGAGCGCAGCCGCATGTTGCCGGGAAGCTGCGCCCAATAGACGGCTTCAAGCGCCAGGTCCTCGCGTGTCACCACGGCACCGCTTTCCGCCAGGTCGCGGCGTGCGCGGGCGACGACCTCGGACAGCGCCGGCAGGGTGTCGGCAAAGGTCACAAGCGTCAGGTGATGGTCGCCCATGACGAAGGCGTTGCTTTGCAGCAGATCGGCGGCCTCGGAGAGCCCGGTCGCCTGGCTTGCCGCCTTGTCGGAGGCGTTGGCCATCTGGTTCTGCTTGCGGGTCATCTTGTCCTGCGCCACCTGCTTGTTCAGGAAGGCGAAGGTCTGCGTCAGCACGCAGCAATACGGCGCGGCCAGGATGGAATCGAACATGCCCGGCCAGGTGGAGGCTGGATATTCCCGCAGGCCGAAACCCGCCGCATAGGTGGAACCACCAGGCGCACGCAGCTCGATCGCCTCGCGTCCGACAATCACCCGATCGGTGTAGATCGCGCCGCCCAGGTGGCCGTTGACCAGGGGCACCGGCATCCGGTCCAGGGTCAGCACCAGGCGCAGGGCCTCGGCAATTTCGGAGAAGATCACGCCACGCGCGTTCGTCCGCAGGGCGAGCCGCTTGGGCTGGTATTCAGCCAGCCCAGCTAGAAGTGTCGTCACCGCGGTTTCCAGCCGCTCCATGTCGGGAACCGAGGGTATCCGGTTCAGCTCGCCGCGACGACGACGGTTCAGCAGGCCGGACACGCGCTGACCACCCGCCTGTGACGGGCGCAGCAGCACAGACAGGAACAGATCGTTGCGATAGAGCCGGCCGTCCAGCAGCCGGCTACGGTAGGCCGCGTCCAGATCGCGGGCGAAGCCGCTCCGGCACTCCCCAATCGGATACTCGTCGGGGTCCGCCATGGAGCGGACAACATGCGTCGCCAGGACCATGCGGTCGGAGGCGATGTTCCGAAGCAGGATGTTGCGCTGTGCGTGCCGAGCGTTGACCAACTCGGGTTCGGCGGTTTCCCAGGCGATGCCGCCCAGGCGGATCATGACCAGCTTGGAGCCGTCATCGAGCAGCAGCGTGCCGGGAGCGGCGTGGCCGACGAACGGCACGTAGGTATCCGGTTCGCGCTCTCGCGCGACGGCAGCGAGCTTAAACATGGATCCGGACCTCCCGAGCGGTACGGGCGCGGCCAAGGGGAAGCGGACTGACCGACGAGCCGCCCCAACGGGCGGCGTTGCGTCCTCGTCCCTTGGTATCCACCCACAGGCGGGCCACGCCGAATATGTTGTAGTCACGGCTGATAAGGGTGCGGATGATGTAGTGCAGGACGACACCGATCAGCATGTAACAAGGGTTCTTCATGATGATGAAGAACATGACGGTGCCCATGGCATTAAGGCACGCAGCCTCGATGGGCACGCCCTGCCACATGGCAGGGCGTGTGCAGGCGAGAAACAGCGTGTCCACTG
>CAXTCK010000274.1:0-3673 GCA_964242425.1 uncultured Acetobacteraceae bacterium
GCCCAGGAGATCGGCAGGATCGAGGCCGAGCCGTAGGGGGAAGCGGACACGGCGTTGTCGCCGCCGGCTTCCGGGCGGCCGGGCAGGAACGGCGCCAGATGCGCGCGCACGCCGATCGGACCCATGCCGGGGCCGCCGCCGCCGTGCGGGATGCAGAAGGTCTTGTGCAGGTTGAAGTGGCTGACGTCGGCGCCGTAGCGGCCGGGACGCGCCAGCCCGACCTGGGCGTTGAGGTTGGCGCCGTCGAGATACACCTGGCCCCCCGCCTCGTGCACCAGGTCGCAGATGGCGCGCACCTGCTCCTCGAACACGCCGTGCGTGGAGGGATAGGTGATCATGATCGCGGCCAGCCGGTCGCGGTGGAGCGCGATCCTGGCCCGCAGGTCGTCGACGTCGACGTTGCCTTCGCGGTCGCAGCCCACCACCACCACGCGCATGCCGGCCATCTGCGCGGAAGCCGGGTTGGTGCCGTGGGCGGATGCCGGGATCAGGCAGATGTCGCGTTCGGCGTCGCCGCGCGCGCGGTGGTAGCCGCGTATCGCCAGCAGCCCGGCGTACTCGCCCTGCGCTCCGGAGTTGGGTTGCAGCGACACGGAGTCGTAGCCGCTGATCGCGCACAGCTTCGCTTCGAGGTCGGCGAACAGCTCGGCGTAGCCCAGCGCCTGGTCCGCCGGCGCGAACGGGTGGAGGTCGCAGAAGCCGGGCCAGGTGATCGGCACCATCTCCACCGTGGCGTTCAGCTTCATGGTGCAGGAGCCGAGCGGGATCATGGTGCGGTCCAGCGCCAGGTCGCGGTCGGACAGCCGGCGCAGGTAGCGCAGCATGGCGGTCTCGGAGCGGTGGTCGTGGAACACCGGGTGCGTCATGAACGGGAGGTCGCGGCGCAGGGCAGCCGGGATCGACTCCGCGCGGACGAGCGCCGCTTCCGCCACCGCGTCGCCGCCGAACGCCGCCCATACCGCGCGCACGGTGTCGGGGCCGGTGGTCTCGTCGACGCTGATGCCGATGCGGTCGTCGTCGACGCGGCGCAGGTTGATGCCGCGCGCCACCGCTTCGGCCAGGATCGCGTCGGTGCGCGCGCCGGTGCGCACGGTGACGGTGTCGAAGAACGCCTGGTTCTGCACCGGATGGCCGGACGCGGCGAGGCCGGCGGCGAGCGCCTGCGCCGTGCGGCTCACCCGCCGCGCGATCGCCTCCAGCCCGTCGGGGCCGTGATACACCGCGTACATGGAGGCGATCACCGCCAGCAGCACCTGGGCGGTGCAGATGTTGGAGGTCGCCTTCTCGCGCCGTATGTGCTGCTCGCGCGTTTGCAGCGCCAGGCGGTAGGCGGGCCTGCCGGCGTCGTCGATCGAGACCCCCACCAGCCGGCCCGGCATGGAGCGCTTGAACGCGTCGCGCACCGCCATGTAGGCCGCGTGCGGGCCGCCATAGCCCATCGGCACGCCGAACCGCTGCATGGAGCCCACCGCGATGTCGGCGCCGAGCGCTCCCGGTGGGGTCAGCACCGTCAGCGCCAGCGGGTCGGCGGCCATCGCCACCAGGGCGCCGGCGGCGTGCAGGCGCGCGATCAGGGCGCGCGGGTCGCGCACGCGGCCAAAGGTGTCGGGATACTGCAGCAGGGCGCCGAACACCGTGGCCGGGTCGAGTTCCTGTTCCGGGTCGGCCACCAGCAACGCGATGCCGAGCGGCTCGGCGCGAGTGCGCAGCACCGCGACCGTCTGCGGATGGCAGCCGGAATCCACCAGGAACGCCTGCGCCCTGGACTTCGACATGCGCCGGCACAGCGTCATCGCTTCCGCGGCGGCCGTCGCCTCGTCGAGCAGCGACGCGTTGGCGACGTCGAGGCCGGTAAGGTCGCAGACCAGGGTCTGGAACGTCAGCAGCGCCTCCAGCCGGCCCTGCGCGATCTCGGGCTGGTACGGGGTGTAGGCGGTGTACCAGGCCGGGTTCTCCAGGATGTTGCGCCCAATCACGCCGGGCAGCACGGTGCCGTGGTAGCCCTGGCCGATCAGCGTGGTCAGCACGCGGTTGCGGCCCGCCACCGCGCGCAGCCGTGCCAGCACCTCCGGCTCGGTCATCCCCGCCCCGAGCCCGGCCGCCTGCCATTCCGCCCCGTCCAGCCGTATGGATTCCGGCACCGTCTGCCGCGTCAGCGCGTCGAGGTCGGGCGCGTCGACCGCCGCCAGCATGGAGGCGATCTCCGCGTCGTCCGGGCCGATGTGGCGTCGGGCGAACGAATCGGCGGGCGCCTGCGTGTCGGTCCAGAATCCGGTGTCGGTCATCGGGGCACTCAACGCTTGTAGGTGGGAATGATGAAGGGCAGCGGGCTCACCGTCACCGGGACCATGCGGCCGCGCAGCTCCGCCACCAACGCGGTGCCGGGCGGCGCCGAGTTCCGGGCCACGTAGCCCATCGCCACCGGAGCCTGCAGGGTGGGGCCGAACGCGCCGGAGCTCACGTGCCCGACCGGGGCGTCGGTGTCGTCGGCCCGGAACAAGGGTGCTCCGGCGCGCAGCGGCGCGCGGCCTTCCGGCCGCAGCCCGACCCGCCGGCGGCTGGCCCCGTGCACCACCTGGTCCAGCACGATCCCGGCGCCGGGAAAGCCGCCGGCGCGTTCCCCGCCGGAGCGGCGGGTCTTCTGGATCGCCCATTCGAGCGACGCCTCGACCGGGGTGGTGGTGGTGTCCAGGTCCGATCCGTAGAGGCAGAGCCCGGCTTCCAGGCGCAGGCTGTCGCGGGCGCCGAGGCCGATCGGCTGCACGTTCGGCTGGGCGAGCAGCAGGCGCACGACCTCCTCCGCCCGGCCTGCCGGCATGCCGATCTCGTAGCCGTCCTCGCCGGTGTAGCCCGAGCGCGACACGGTGCAGTCCACGTTCCCGAGGCGCAGGGTGCGGAAGTCCATGAACCGCATCGCCGGCGCGTCGGCCGACAGCGCCGACAACGCCGCCGCCGCACCCGGCCCCTGCAGCGCCACCAGCGCCTGGCCGGGCAGGAACTCGACCTCGCACGCTCCGCCCAGATGGTTCTGCAGATGGGCGAGGTCGGCCAGCTTGCAGCCGGCGTTCACCACCAGGAGCAGGGAGGCGCCCTCGTTGGCGACGATCAGGTCGTCCAGGATGCCGCCGTTCTCGTTGGTGAGCAGAGCGTAGCGTTGCCGGCCCGCGGCCAAGCCCGCGATGTCGGTCGGCACCAGCCGCTCCAGCGCCAGCGCCGCATCCGCCACCAGCCCGGAGCGCGGCCGCAGGCGGATCTGCCCCATGTGCGACACGTCGAACAGCCCGCTCGCGGCCCGCACGTGGAGGTGCTCGGTCATGATCCCGCTCGGGTACTGCAGCGGCATCTCGTAGCCGGCGAACGGCACCATGCGCGCGCCGAGCTCGCAGTGCAGGGCATGCAGCGGCGTGCGCGCCGCCGGTTCCGGCGTGACCGCGGCCTGCTCCGACACGTCTAGGCCGCCCTGGCGACGGCGGCGGGATACAGCGGATGGCGCGCGCACAGCGAGCGCACGGCGGCACGCGCCGCCTGCTCGGCCAGGGCGTTGTCGTCGCCATGACGGGCCAGCCCGTCCAGCACGTCGGCGACCAGGGTCGCCACCTGCCGGAACTCCGCCTCGCCGAAGCCGCGCGTGGTGGCGGCGGGCGAGCCCAGGCGGATGCCGCTGGTCTGCGCC
>CAXTCK010000275.1:0-3613 GCA_964242425.1 uncultured Acetobacteraceae bacterium
ATGGACGTCTACCTGACCGGCCTCCGCAACCAGCATGCCGTCGAAACGCAGGCGATCGGGACGATCAAGAACCAGCTCGGTCGGATGGAGTCCTATCCCGAGTTGCATGCGCAGATGCAGCAGGACAAGCAACGCTCGGAAACCCAGGCGGCACGGCTCGATCAGCTCCTGGCCAAACGCGACACCGCGAAGTCCGGCATCAAGGAGATCGTGTCCGGCACCGTCGCCACCGTGGCGGGCCTTGCCCACGTGACCGCTGACGACGAGGTGCTGAAGAACGTCCTCGCCGCCATCGGCTTCAAAGCCTACGAGATCAGCTCCTACAAGGTGCTCATCACGCTGGCCAACACCGTGGGCGCGTCGGAGGACGTTCCGGTGCTGGAGCAATCGATGAAGGAGGAGCAGGAGATGGGCGACTGGCTCGGCACCCACCTGCCCGACATCACGCAGGCTTACCTGAAGCAGCACACCGCCTAGTTCGGCGCGACCTGTAGCAGGTATTGGCGGCCGGGAGCCATCCCGGCCGCCTTCACGTGTTGTGCGGATCGACGCTGCTGAACCCGTAGCTGACGTAGCGCGTCGACAGGCGGTTGTTTTCCACCCGTACCACGGTAAACCCTTCGGGCGTTCCGAGATGCGTGCCGTGCCACCAGTTGCCGCTCACGGCGCCGCAGGTGAGGTAGGGCACACCCCGCCACCACACCGTCTCGTTGACGTGCGTGTGCCCTTGCAGCACGCCCAATACGTTGCGCCCGGCCAGCAGCGCGATGACTTCATAGCCGTTCACCACGCTGTTCTTGCGGTGTCGCGGCGCCGGCTGCGGCGGCGCTGCATATTCGTCGTATGCGGTCACGATCGGGATATGGCTGACCAGCACGATCGGCATCCCTGCCGGCTGCGCCCCGAGATCCGCCGCCAGCCACGCCAGCTGGTCCGCATCGATGCGCCCCTCGTAGTCCCGGTCCGCAGTGATGCCGATCGAGTCCAGCACCACGACGTGCACCCCGCGATGGTCGAACGAGTAGTACAGCCGCCCGAAATGATCCTCGAAGAACTTCTTGCCATAGAGCGGATCAGTCGGCGTGGCGCCGCTCGCGGGATAGATGCCGAAGCAGTCGTGGTTGCCGATGGCATGATGCACCGCCATGCCGAGATCCTGCTCGACCCGCGCGTACAGCGATACCAGCCGGTCGGCACGAAGGCGCGGCACGCCCAGCGCGTCGAACACGTGATCCCCGCCCTGGATCGCGAAGTCGCCGCCCAGGCCGCGCGCCCGGGCGAACGCCATCGCACACCCCTTGGCCGCGTCCAGCTCGGGCTGCAGGTGGGTGTCGGTCACGAACAGGAACGAGAACGACTCGTGCCTGCGCACCGGGCTGCCCGGTTCCGCCGCCCTTGCCGGCAGCCCCGCCTGCACCAGTCCCGCGGCGCCCGCTGACAGCAACCCGCGCCGGGTCAAGTGCTGGATCATGAGCTTCCTTCCTGCAGCAGACGCCCAGGCCTTTCACGCTAGGCCATCCGGCGCCCGGCCGAGATGACGGTTTGAAGTCACGGCATCGACTGCACGCGAACTCCGAATTATCTCCGGCGCGCCATCGGATCGTGATTGCCGATGCCTAGGAACGCGCCGGGCGGACGTGGTCCGTCACTCGAAGGAGGATCATACACCGTGGTCACATCCGATTGCCGCTCGTTCCTGAAGCTGCTCGGCTCCGGCGCCGCTGTCGCTGCGATGCAGCAGAGCATTGGCCGCGCCCTCGCCATCCCGCCGAACAACCGCACCGGCACCATCCGCGACGTCGAGCACATCGTGGTGCTGATGCAGGAGAACCGCTCCTTCGACCATTATCTCGGCACCCTGCAGGGGGTGCGCGGCTTTTCCGACCCCCGCGTCATGCGCTTTCCCGGCGGCCAGTCGGTCTGGTACCAGCCGGACGGGGCCAACTAAGTGCTGCCGTTCCATCCGACCGCGCCTGATCTCGGCCTGCAGTTCATCGAGAACCTAGCGCATGACTGGGAGTCCACCCACGTCGCCTGGAACCAGGAGATCTGGGACGGCTGGGTGGCCGCCAAGAGCACCACCACCATGGCCCACCTGTCCCGGCAGGACATCCCGTTCCACTACGCCCTCGCCGACGCCTTCACCGTCTGCGACGCCTACCACTGCTCGCTGCTCGGCCCGACCGACCCCAACCGCTATTACATGTGGACCGGCTGGGTCGGCAACGACGGCAGGAACGGTGGCCCGGTGGTGGACAACGCCGAAGCCGGCTACGACTGGTCGACCTACCCCAAGCGCCTGCAGGCCGCCGGCATCACCTGGAAGATCTACCAGGACATTGGCACCGGTCTGACCGCCGCCGGCGAATGGGGTTGGGGCTCCGACGCCCATATCGGCAACTACGGCGACAACTCGCTGTTGTACTTCCACCAGTACCAGAACGCCGCCCCCGGCTCCCCGCTCGCGACCAACGTCAAGTCCGGCACCGACATCGCCGTGTCCGGCACCCTGTTTGACCAGTTCCGCGCCAACGTGTCCTCCGGCAACCTGCCGCAGGTATCCTGGATCGTCGCCCCCGAGGCCTACACCGAGCACCTGAACTGGCCCGCCAACTATGGCGCCTGGTACGTGTCGCAGATGCTCGACATTCTCACCGCCAACCCGGAGGTCCTACGGCCTCGGCGCTCGCGTGCCGATGATCGTGGTCTCGCCCTGGAGCAAGGGCGGGTGGGTCAACAGCCAGCTGTTCGACCACACCTCCATCATCCGCTTCATTGAGCAGCGCTTCGGCCCGCAGAACCCGCTGCTGGTGAAGCCTAACATCACGCCATGGCGCCGCGCCGTCGCCGGCGACCTCACCTCCGCATTCGACTTCCGCTCGCCGAACAAGGCCCTGAGCACGCTCCCGAGCACTGCCGCCTTCGCCCCGCCCGACGCGCTGCGCCATCCCGACTACAAGCCGCTACCCCCCTCTACCCAATCCCTGCCGGCGCAGGAGCCGGGCCTCCGCCGCGCCCGCGCCCTGCCCTACCGCTCGGCGGTGGAGGGTGGAAAGCGGGCCGGTCAGTTCGCGATCTCGTTCGGCATCGGGGGCAGCGTCGGCACCATCTACCAGATGCGCTCCGGCAACCCGCTCGAACTGCCGCGGACCTACACCGTGGCGCCCGGCCTGACCCTGGCCGATCGCTGGACCGCCGCCGCCGACGGCAGCTTTGACCTGTCCGTCTACAGGCCGAACGGCTTCCTGCGCGCCTGGCACGGCAACCTGTCATCCTCCGCCCACGCCGCCCTCGCGGTCACCGCAGAGGAGGATGCGGCCCTGTGCGGCCTGACCCTGGTCGTCGCCAACACCGGCTCGTTTCCAGTGCATGCCGTGGTGACAGACGCCTGTACCCGCCAGACCGTCAGGCAGGCGGTGCAGCCGGGTCAGCAGCATCGGATCGCGCTCGCCTTGTCGGAACTGTTCGGCTGGTACGACCTGTCCGTATCCGTGGAGGAAGACGTGTCGTTCGGCTGCCAGCTCGCCGGCCACGTCGAGACCGGCCGCGACAGCGTCACCGACCCGGCGATCGGCCTGCCCATCTAGAGCATGGTCCGTTCGCATTGGCTCAC
>CAXTCK010000276.1:0-3610 GCA_964242425.1 uncultured Acetobacteraceae bacterium
GACGGCGCCTACCGCCGCGTGGTGGTCGAGAAGCCGTTCGGCTCCGACCTCGAAAGCGCGCGCGAGCTGAACGCGCGCCTGCTCAAGGTGCTGAACGAGGAGCAGATCTACCGGATCGACCATTTCCTGGGCAAGGAGACGGTGCAGAACATCCTGGCCCTGCGCTTCGGCAACGGGGTGTTCGAGCCGCTGTGGCGCCGCGAATACGTCGACCACGTGGAGATCACCGCCGCCGAGACGGTGGGCGTCGAGGGGCGCGGGGCGTTCTACGAGCCGACCGGGGCCTTGCGCGACATGATCCCCAACCACCTGTTCCAGCTGCTCGGCATGGTGGCGATGGAGCCGCCGAACTCGTTCTCCGCCGAGACCGTGCGCAACGCCAAGGAGGCCCTGTTCGAGGCGATCCGCCCGGTCGAGCCCCGGAACGCCATCCGCGGCCAGTACACCGCCGGCAAGGTGCAGGACCGTGACGTCGCCGCCTATCGCGACAGCCCGGGCGTCGCTCATGACAGCGTGACCGAGACCTATGTCGCGCTGAAGCTGGAGATCGACAACTGGCGCTGGTCGGGAGTGCCGTTCTACATGCGCACCGGCAAGTGCATGACCGGCCGCCTCACCGAGGTGGTGGTGCACTTCAAGCAGGCGCCCTACGCGATGTTCGCCGACACCCCGGTGGACAAGCTCAGCCCGAACAACCTGACCCTGAACATCCAGCCGACCCAGGGCGTCACGCTCGGCATCAGCGCCAAGATCCCCGGCCCGAAGATGGACCTGGGCGGCGTGGAGATGAAGTTCCGCTACGAGGACGCGTTCAACCTCACCCCGAACGTCGGATACGAGACCCTGCTCTACGACTGCTTCATCGGCGACCCGACGCTGTTCCAGCGCGCCGACAACATCGAGGCGGCTTGGCGCGTGGTCGATCCGGCGCTCAAGGCCTGGGCGGCCGACCCGTCCGGCCCGGAGATGTACGAGGCCGGCACGGCCGGGCCCAAGGGTGCCGAGGATCTGCTCGGGCGCGACGGGCGGACCTGGATGCCGCTGCGCCAGGAGGGCGACGAAAGCTGACGCCGGCGGCAGCCGGGACGGGGAGGAGCCGATCCTCCCCGGGTCAGGCGGGCAGGAGTCGCTTGGCCAGCGCCGACAGCCGGTGTCGGCGCAGCTCGTGGCGCGCCTTGGCGTCGTCGGCCATGTAGTTGAGCTGGATCGCGTAGCGCCGACCGACAAAGCTCTTGTGGCCGTGATAGGTGGTCGGACCGTTGGGGAACACGAGCAGGGTGCCGTCCACCGGCGGCACCTCAACAGCATAGTCCTCCAGGTCGTCCGGACCGCGAAGCAGGCGCAGGCACCCCTCCTGGCGTGACCATTCGGCGCTGGCGGGATTCAGGTAGAGCAGCACGGTGACCAGCTTGGCGGTGGAGTCCGTGTGGATGCGGCCATCCTTCTCCCGGGTGCGGCCACGCATGGTGAGCATGGTCCGGCTATCGCCGAGGTCGAGGGCGAAGCGGTCGGCTATCGCGTCGCGAAGTCGGGGGCCTTCGAGCTCATGGACCAGGGCCGCCGCCGCGCCACGCAGGCGCAATGCGGATGGGGGATAGGAGCCGCCGCCAGCGATCTCGGGCAGGTCGGCGATGACGTTAGCCAAGGCAGCGGGCGGCACGAAGTCGCGGACCAGTAGGTGCGGGAATGGGTCATCGAACGTGGGCGCACGTGTCAGCGCTGCGAAGTCGAGAAGATCCTGGCCGGGCGAAAGGCTGTCTGGCATGGCACCGTGCACCGTAGCGGGAGCCCGATACCTAGTTCTGGCTCCGCACGGGATGCAAGCGCTGCGGCGGGAAACCCTCAGCTGCGGGTCGGGTGGTCGGCGTGCAGGATGGTGTTGGTGGACAGGAACTGGGCGCAGCCGATCTGGCCGTCGCAGCAGGGCAGCGGCGCGTCGTCGCTGACCTGCTGCCGATACTCGCCCGGGACATACGCCACGTGTGACAGCAGCTGACCCCGGCCTTCGCAGGTGAAATGCGGCTTTTCGACCGTCATGCGCAGCTCGGATGCCTGGGCCATCCCGGTGACGGTCATCGCCAGCAGCATCGGGAGGACCAGGACCTTGTTCATGCATTCGCTCCGGCGATCGGACAGTCTGTTGCAGGATCAATGGCCAAGTCGCTGGAATGGTTACATCGCTCTCGTTTCGTTGAAGCCGATGCGAAATGAGTTCCTCGTTCCCACGATATTGCACCAGCCGATCCTGACGCGTCACGGTGCAAGGCGTTGATCGGCCACGAAACTCCTTCTATGCGCAGTTCCATGTCCGTTGTTCCGCCTTCCATGCAGGCCGTAACCGCCACCCCGGGACCGCTCGTGGCCTACCGCGACCGGGTGGCGCGTGGGCTGCTCGCCGAGGACCCGGAACAGCTGCGCGCAGCGGTGCGGCTGGACGAGCTGTGGCAGGCATTGGCGCAACGCGCCGACACGCCCGGCTCGCGGCTTTCGCGCCTGCTCGGGCGACGCCCGAGGCACGCCCCGCCACGCGGCGTCTACCTGGTCGGCGCGGTCGGCCGCGGCAAGTCGATGCTGATGGACCTGTTCTTCGCCCAGGCGCGCATGCTGCCCAAGCGACGCATCCACTTCCACCGCTTCATGCAGGACGTCCACGCCCGGATACACCGGCTGAAGCGCGCGCAGCCGGACCTGGCCGACCCGATCCCGCCCCTGGCGGATGCGGTGGCAGCGGAAGCGGCCCTGCTGTGCTTCGACGAGTTCCAGGTGAACGACATCGCCGACGCCATGATCCTGGGCCGTCTGTTCGACGCCCTGTTCGCGCGCGGCGTGGTGATCGTGGCGACCTCCAACACCCTGCCGGAGCAGCTGTTCCAGAACCGGCCGGGCGCCGACGCCTTCAAGCCGTTCATCGCCCGCATACAACAGGAACTCGACACCGTGCCGCTCGACAGCCCGCGCGACTACCGGCGTGGCCAGCTGCGCGGAGTGCCGACCTGGCACGTGCCGGCGGACGACCGGGCGGAACGCGCCTTGGACCAGGCGTTCGAGCGCCTGGCCGGCGGCGAGCCGCCCCATGCGGAAACGCTGGAAGTGATGGGGCGGCGGCTTGCGGTGCCGCTTGCCTGCGCGGAAGCGGCACGGTTCGACTTCGACGCCCTGTGCGCCCAGGCGCTGGGGGCGGGCGACTACCTGGCGCTCGCGACCCGGTTCCCGTCCCTGGTGCTCGACGCCATTCCCCGCCTGGGCCCGGAGAACTTCGACCTGGCGCGCCGCTTCATCGTGCTGGTGGATGCCCTCTACGAGGCCAGGACCAAGCTGGTGGCGTCGGCCGCGGACCAGCCGGACCGGATCTACGGACGCGGCGAGGGGGCGGACGCGTTCGAGCGCACCGCGTCCAGGCTGGAGGAGATGCGGACGGAAGCCTACCTGGCGCTGCCTCATCTCGGCTGATCGGGAACGGTCCCCCGGGTTGGGCCGCCCCTGGTCGTGCGGCCCCTTGTCGGGCTGGTTGCGAAGGACTAGCAGAAGCCGCCTTCCGGATGCTTTCCGGTTTTCCCGGCGGGTTTCTCATCCTCCAGCCCGCACCATCTTGGGCCCGCACCATCTTGGG
>CAXTCK010000277.1:0-3600 GCA_964242425.1 uncultured Acetobacteraceae bacterium
CCGGCAGGATGCCGGGATGGCGCAGCACCAGCCAGCGCGGCGGCGTCGCGGTCGGCGTGCCCAGCACCACGCGCAGGCCGGCGTGGCCCAGCACGTCGAGGGCGCGGTCGAGCCAGCCCCAGTCGAACCGGTCCGGCTCCGGCTCGATCCGGCTCCACGCGAACTCGCCGATTCGCACGTGGGTGATGCCCATCCGGCGCATCGCGCGCGCATCCTCGGGCCACCAGGCTTCGGGCCAGTGTTCCGGATAATAGCAGACACCCAGCATGGCGGTTCTCCTCCGGATCCTCGCGGATCAGCCCTGGCTGCCGTTCAGCAGGGTGCGGCCGTCCGGCGCGAACAGGTGGCAGGCTTCCGGCACCACCAGCACCTGCACGGCGTCGCCCATGTTCTCGCGCGCCAGCCCCTCGGTGCGCAGCAGCAGCGGGGTGCCGTCGGAAGCGGTCAGGTGCAGGATGGTTTCGGCCCCGAGGTGCTCGGCGAGGTCCACCGTCGCCGACAGCACCAGGCCGGCACCCTCCTCCCCGCCGCGCAGCAGCCGCAGGTGCTCGGGGCGTATGCCCAGCGTGGCCTCGCCGGGCGGCGCATCGGGCAGGGCGCCAGGCAGGGTGAACGCCAGGTCGCCGCCCGCGAGCCGCGCCACCACGTATCCGTCGTCCGGCACCAGCGTCGCCTGGAGGAAGTTCATGCGCGGCGAGCCCAGGAAGCCCGCGACGAACAGGTTGTCCGGCCGGTGGTACAGCTCCAGCGGCGTGCCGACCTGCTCGATGCGGCCTGCGCTCAGCACCACGATCTTGTCGGCCATGGTCATCGCCTCGACCTGGTCGTGGGTGACGTAGATCATGGTGGCGCCGAGCTGGCGGTGCAGGCGCAGGATCTCCACCCGAGTCTGCAGCCGCAGTGCCGCGTCGAGGTTGGACAGCGGCTCGTCGAACAGGAACACCACCGGCTCGCGCACCATGGCGCGGCCGATCGCCACGCGCTGGCGCTGCCCGCCGGACAGCTGCGACGGGCGGCGCTTGAGCAACGGCGTCAGCCCCAGCGTGTCGGCAACGCCCGATACCCGGCGCTCGATCTCCGCCTTGGGCATGTCGCCCATGCGCAGGCCGAACGAGATGTTCTCCGACACGGTCATGTGCGGGTACAGCGCGTAGGACTGGAACACCATGGCGATGCCGCGGTTGGCGGGCGGCACGTGCGTCATGTCGCGGCCGCCTATGCTGAGCGTGCCGTCGCTGATCTTTTCCAGGCCCGCGATCATGCGAAGCAGCGTGCTCTTGCCGCAGCCGGACGGCCCGACGAACACGCAGAACTCGCCGGGCGCCACGTCGAGGTCGAGGTCGTGTATGACCTCGTGGTCGCCGAAGCGCTTGGCGATGTGGCTGAGCTGGACGTTCGACATCGGCTTCAGTTCTCCGCGTCCAGGGTCAGCACCACGGCGCTCTCCGCCTGCATCTCCGGCAGCACCAGCCCGACCCGTTCGAGCAGCGCGCCCGCCGCCACCAGCCCGTCGCCGAACAGCTCGCGGTGCGCGTCCGTGCTGCGCGCCGGGACCGCCTGCGGCAGCGGCGCCCGCACGCGGTAGCGGAGCAGCGGATCGAGTCCCGGCAGCAGCAACGGCGCCGGGATGCGCCGGTCGGCGCCCGTGGCCTGCATCACGCACCAGGCGGCGCTGCGTCGGTCATCCGCCACGACGCCGCGCGCTTCCCGGCCGGCGTGCTTCGGCACCGCGACGTGCGCCCCGCCGTGCAGCAGCGGGCGCAGCCGCTTGTGCAGCGCGATCCAGGCTGCGAGCTCGATGCGCTCGGCATCGGTCATGCGCAGCGGGTCGAGCTCCACCCCGAAATGGCCGAACAGCGCCACCGCGGCGCGGAAGCCAAGCGTGTGCACGCGCCCGGTCTGGTGGTTCGGGCTCGCCGACACGTGCGCACCCATCACCTCGGGCGGATACAGCCGCGAGAAGCCGCGCTGTATGGCGATGCGATCCAGCGCGTCGGTGCAGTCCGAGGTCCAGACGCGGTGGGTGCGCCGGAGCATGCCGAGATCGGGCCGGCCGCCGCCGGACGCGCAGCTCTCGATCTCCAGCCCCGGATGCGCCGCGCGCAGCCGGTCGATCATCGCGTGCAGCGCCAGCACGTGGCGATGGTAGGCGGGCCGCCCGTCCCGGCCCGCCGCCGCCACGAGGTCGCGGTTCATGTCCCATTTCAGGTAGGCGATCGGATGCGCGCGCAGCAGCGCGTCGATCTGGCGCTCGATGCGCGACGCGATCTCGGGCCGGGTGATGTCGACCACCAGCTGCTGGCGCGCCGTGCGCAGCGGGCGCCCCTCGACATGCAGCACCGCGTCGGGATGCGCCCGGTGCAGGTCGCTGTCGGGGTTGACGCATTCCGGCTCCACCCAGAGCCCGAACTGCATTCCCCGCGCCACCACGTGCTCGGCCAGCGGGCCGATCCCATCCGGATACTTGCCCGGGTCCGGCACCCAGTCGCCGAGCCCGGCACGCTCGTGGTGGCGGCCTCGCATCCAGCCGTCGTCCAGCACGAAGCGCTCGATGCCGAGCACCGCGGCCGCGTCCGCCTGCGCCATGAGCGTGCCGAGGTCGTGGTCGAAATAGTTGCCTTCCCAGGTGTTCAGCGTTACCGGACGCGGCGCCGTTTCGGCCGAGAACGGCAGCACGTGACGGCGCACGTGGCGATGGTACCGCTGCGACAACCCGTTCAGGCCGGTCTCGGACAGGGTGGCGTACACCGTCGGCGCGTCCAGCGCCTCGCCGGGCCGGAGGATCTGCTCGCCCGGATGCAGCAGCAGCCCGGCCAGCAGGAGGGCGCGCCCGTCCTCCAGCCGCTCGACGGCGATCTGGTGGTTGCCGCTCCAGCCCAGCTGCACCCCGTGCACGAGCCCCGTATCCTCGTCGAAGCCGGGCTGGCCGCCGATCAGGGCCGGGACGTGCTCGTGCGAGCCGCGGCCGCGCCGCGTGTCCACCGTGAAGCGGCCGGCTTCCAGCGTCATGCGACGCTCGGTGAACTCGTGGGCCCAGTAGCCGTCGAAGCCGAGCAGCTCGGTGACGCCCTGTGGCCACAGCACGCCGCCGGCGCCGAGCTGCTCCACGCGAAGCGGCGCGTCGCCCCGGTTGTGGATCGTGCAGTCCTGGACCAGCACGTCGTCGTCCGGTGCCAGACGCAGGCGCAGGACGCAGCCGAGCCGCGCCACCTTGTCCTCCAGGCGCAGGACCAGCGCCCCGTCCGCCTGCTCGGCCGATTCGAGCCGGAACTCCGCGGTCCAGTCGCAACCGTTGTCGCGCGACGCGGCGAAGGCGGGCTGGCGCATCGGCCCGGCGCCGAGCGTCGGCAGGAGCAGCGCGTCGGTGTGGTCCTGGTCGAGGGCGTTGCGGGCGACGGCGCGGCTGCGCAGCGCCGGCAGGACGGACACGTCGAGCCCATCCGGCAGGCGCGGCCCCCAATAGGCGATCTCCGGGCTGGCACCGCGTGGCAGCAGCAGAAGCGTCACGTGCGCGCCGTCCAGGCGCCGGACGGGGGGGATCGCGCTCATCCCTTGGTGGCTCCCAGCGTCAGCCCGGTCACGAAGTGGCGCTGCATCAGG
>CAXTCK010000278.1:0-3587 GCA_964242425.1 uncultured Acetobacteraceae bacterium
AAGCGCTCGACCGCGTGCTGGAAAAGCGCATCGAGGGCTTCGGCGAGCTGTTCCGGATGCTGAGCTATGCCAAGATCGGCACCTCCACGATCCAGTCCCGCGCGCTCGCCGGCGTCGCCAACGGCACCTACGTGTTCGCCCTCCCCGGCAGCACCGGCGCGGTCAAGGACGGCTGGGACGACATCCTGGTCTGGCAGCTCGACAGCCGCCACGCGCCCTGCAACTTCGTCGAGCTGATGCCCCGCCTGAACGAGCACCGGCGCCAGGCCCAGGCTTCGCCCTGACAACCGGAACCTGACGGCGGCATCGGCACCTCGGTTACGGAGGCGCCCACCAAAGCTGATCGGTAGCGAGCCCCACGCAGCGGGAAAACCGCTCGCATGATGGTTCTGGACGCCATCCGCAACTGTCAAACACAGTGGCCATCGGTTCAACGGATCCGCAGGCAATCGCCCGGAGCAGGACATCGCGGAGGCTGGAATGGCCGCTGCCGTCTTCCCGCCCTGCCAGCCCATGCGACGGGAGGGATAACCAGCCATGAACGTCTACAAGGTGACAGCCGATCTGGCTTACGGCTCGCTCACCTTTGCCCGCACCCCCCGGCACCATGCCAGTGAAGAAAAGCAGCTGCGCGAGTGGCAGGGACATTATTCCGAGTGGAGCCGACTTTGCGAGACCACCGGCTGGGTTCCGCCCCGCCTGGACAGCCCCCGCGGCGGCGGCAGGGCGAAAACCCTGCCGCTCGACTGCGTCGCGGCGGCTCTATGGCCTGGCAGAGATATGCTTCTGAACGCGCATGCGCGCGAGACGCTGGCTCCGCTGTTGCTGCCGTGCGGCGACTACCTGCCGGTGCAGGTCGCGGGGCTCGACTACCAGATCTTCAACTGCACGGCCGTGGCCGACGTTGCCGATGATCACCGCATCGAGGGCGAGCTCTGGAAGAACGACGGTGAGACTTCGAGTCGTTGGAAAGAAATCGATCGTTGGTCCTTCCACCCGGAGCGTGTGGCGACCGCGCCGGCCGTGTTCACCGTGCCGCGGTATCGATGGACCCTGATGTGCACGGACGTGCTGCGTCAGGCGGTGGAGGCGCACGACCTGCTGGGCTTCCAGTTCGACCTGCTGTGGTCGTCGGAGAATGGCGGGGTGAAGACCAACAACTCGATCGCCCAGTTCTTCGGCGAGTCCGGCCGACAGATGAACATCGCGGGTAGGGAGCGGCGCAAGGCCATGATCAAGCACCTGGCAGCGCGGGCCAAAGCCCACCCCCGGCCGCCCGAAGGCTGACGCCGACACCGGAACCGGTTCCGGCCACAGCAGTCCCGGGACCCCCCACGCAGCGACGGCCCCGCCACCGCCCGGATCCGAACGGCAGTCCCAGCCGGACCGCCGGGCCGGCTCTGCCGCCTTCGCTGGCGGGCCGCTTCCAGCGCCACAAGCCGCGTCGCCCGCCGCTTCCCGGGCTACCCGCTCACCCTGAGCAGCCGGAACGCATGCCGCAGTCCTGCGGCCGAAACGCCCGGCCACGGTGACGGCGCGGCCGCCGCATCGTCGGGCATCAACCCGTCACAGCGGTCGCCGCAGGTAGCGCACCACCTTGCCGGGCAGCGCCGCCCGCCCGATCTCGCCGAACCTCATCCGATCATGGAACGCGTCCGAGCCGGGATTGGGCGGATGGTGGTTGACCTCGCACAGCACTTGCTCGTGCCCGGCGGCGCGGGCGCGGTCGAACAGCGCCTCATAAAGCCCGGCCGCATGTCCCCGGCCGCGTGCCGCCGCCGCCGTGACGATCCGGTCCACGTAGACGAAGCGGGGATGACGGTCGCGTAGCCATGCGAAGTTCGGGCTGTCATAGGCCGCGTCCTGGTCGAAGGCGATCAGGAACGCGTCGAGCCTGCCCACCATGTCCACCAGGAACGCTTCTTCCAGCATGCGGTCGAGCCGCCCTGCGTCGAGCAGGGAGGTTTCCTCGGCATGAACGTTGTTCAAATCGAGCATCAGCGCCCGCATCGCAGGGTCGGGCAGGGGGTGCGCATTGACCATCGCCGGGCGTCCACGTTCAATCGGGTCGAGCAGAGGAGCGGCGAGCATGACGCGGGTGGAGCTGACCGAGAAGATCGTCCGGATCAAGATCGAGCAGGGGCTGGGCTGGGCGGAGCTGGCCGTTCTCGCAAATGGCCTGTCGAAGGAGTACGTCACCGCCGCCCTGCTGGGGCAGATGACGCTGCCGGCGCAGGCGGCGGAAGCGATCGGCGACCGGCTCGGGCTAGAACCCTACGAGATCAAGCTGCTGCAGGTGCCGCCCTACCGCGGCTCGCTGCCGACCGCGGTGCCGACCGACCCGCTGGTGTACCGTTTCCACGAGCTGGTGTCGGTATACGGCACCACGTTCAAGGCGCTGATCCACGAGGAGTTCGGCGACGGCATCATGAGCGCCATCGACTTCCGCATGGACCTCAAGCGCGAGCCGGATCCGGCCGGCGACCGCGTGTGCATCACCATGAGCGGCAAGTTCCTGCCGTACAAGACCTACTGAACGAGGACCACACTGCATGATGTCGACCAGGCTTTCCGCCCTGCTGGCCGTTCTCCTCGCCGGAACGGCGATTTCCACCGCCCTGCCGACGCCCGCCCTGGCGCAGTCCAGCGCCAGCTACACGCTGCGCAAGGTGACCTTTGTCGGCAACAACCAGGTGCCGAGCGCAGAGCTGCAGGCCGCACTGCCCTACGGCGTCGGGCAGAAGGTCGACCATGATGGGCTGCAGGCCGACATGGACGCGATCAGCGGCGTTTATCGAAAGCACAACGTGGGCGCCAGCGTTTCGCAGCGCATGACCGCGACCGGCCACGTCGCCACGGTCACCTACACCTTCGCCGAGCAGGCTCCGGTCGCGCCCACCGTGGTCCATGTCGGCGTCACCGCGGACACCGTCACCGCATCCGGCAACAGCCGCATCAAGACCCCCGACATCCTGGCCGCTTCCGGCATCCGGCCCGGCGGCCCGGTCACCACGCAGTCGATCCAGGCGGCGCAGGCGGCGATCATCGCACTCTACAAGAAGGCCAACATCGGCTGCACCGTCAACAGCGACTGGACCAACGCCGCGCAGCCGCAGCACGTCAACCTCGTGTTCAGGATCGTCGAGAAGCCAGACAGCTGAGGCGGACAGCTGAGGCGGGCGGAACCGCTCAGGGAGACAGCTCCCAGCCGGTGCTGACGCGTCGCACCCCGTAGTATTGCGGCCGAAGCAGCACCTGTCCCGGCACCGGCCCGCGCACCTGATCCCACACGCCGCAGGACGCGCTGTCCGGGGTGGGTCCCGGCGCAGTGCGCACCGCGTCGCGCACGAGGCCCAGGTGCGACAGGTCGGCCTGCCCGTCGTAATCGTCCAGGGCGTTGAGCACGGCGACGCTGCCGCAGCTCTGCTCGGCGCAGCCCGCCAATCCGAGCATCAGCCCGAGCGCCAGTCCCGGGACGCTCAGCAGCGCCGGACGCGCCGTCCGCTTCGGGGCGGACCTCATGCGGCCCGCCGGCGCAGGTGACGCCCAAGCCGGCGCCCGAGCCGGCGCCCCAGCTGGTCCGCCGC
>CAXTCK010000279.1:0-3569 GCA_964242425.1 uncultured Acetobacteraceae bacterium
CGGCGGCGATGCAGGCGGCAGGCCTCGCCTATACCTCCATCGGCAGGAGGCAGCATGCCGCCCGCATCGCCTCCTGGCAGCGTTCCGGCACCGGCGACTGAACCGTCCCCGCCGTCGTCGGCGAAGGTTCAGGCCGGCGTCCAACCGGCCCAGCGATGCGCCAGCGGGCCGATGTCGATCGCGATCCCGCCCTGCGCCTTGATCCGCCCGCAACAGATCACGCCCAGCGGCCCCGGCGCGGACACCAGGAACACGGCACCCGGAAACGGCACCGAGATCTGCTCCAGCACGCCAATGTGTCCCTGAGGCAGGAAGCCGGCCGCGTCCAGACCGTCAACGGGCACCGGCATCGAGGCGTCCCGCGGAACGAGGATCGTCCGCATCTCCGCGACGCCGCAGAAGCGGCCAAGCTTCTCGAACATTCCCGGATACGCCCCGACCGCGCCCAGGAACGGCAGCCCGCTCAGCAGCGGGCGCAGGTAGGGGACGCGCTCGTGCAGGATGTCGAGCACGTGCATGGCGGTGAAGGCGGTGTCGGCATTGCCGGCGCACACACGCTGCATCTCGGCCAGGAAGCCGAAATGGTAGGGCTCGTCCCGCAGGCATTCGGGCTCCGGCAGGCCGGTCACGTCGGCGCTGCGCAGGCCGTCGTTGAAGGCGCGCTCCAGGCCCGACAGCCCGACCACGCCGAGATCCTCCGCCTGCGCGCCGAACCAGCCCTGCCAGACGCTGTCCAGCATCGCCGACAGCTCGGGCGGCCGAAGCACGCGGTTGGCGTGCCGGCTGACAAAGCAGACGAACCGGGACAGGGCGATGTCGAGCCGGACCAGGCTGAAGGGCGTTCCCGTCGCGATGGCATCCGTCAGGCGCTGCGACACCGCGTCCGGATCGAGCCAGCGGGACGAGGCCCGCAGCGCCGACGCCTCGGCCGCCACGGCCTTGCGGTCGACCGCCTGCGCCAGCTTCGCCACCGCCAGATGGGCATAGGGCGGATAAGGCGACGGGCCCTCCGTTGCCAGCCGGTCGAGCAGGGCCTCGTTACCGAGCAGCTCGCCATAGTTGGCGGTGATCGCCAACGCGCTGGTGTAGTTCCACAGCGTGTCGTTGGCGTGGCCCAGCGACGGGACCGCCGCACGCAGGAACGGCAACGCGGCGGCGAAGTCGCCGGCGCGGCAAAGGCTGGCGCCGAGCTCGCTGTTCAGGTCGGCATCGTCCGGACTCGCCATGACCAGCCAGCGCAGCGCGCGGAGCGCCAGCTCCGGGTCGCGCCCGCGGGCGAGCTCGAGCTGCAGCCGGTAGACGGGCGTGATGTCCGGCCACAGCGCCAGCGCCCGCCGGCACGCTTCAAGGGCCGAAACGGCATCGCCCCGTTCCGCCAGCAGTTGCGCCTGGCGCAGCCACGCTTCCGGGTCGGTGGGATCGGCGGGAAGCCGGGCAGCCGCCTCCAAACCTGGCCCGCCTGAAGACGGAGCCGGAACCGAGCCCGAAGCCGGATCGTCGACCTCGGACATGACAGGACCTCCGGCAGCTGTTTCCGACACGGCCTGGTTGCACAACCGGCGGGTGGTCGCGAGACTATCCGCCTTCCCGGTCCGAGGCCACCATGCGTCCCACCTCCCGATGACCAGCGACTACCTTTACGTCGGCGATGCGATCGCTTGGTCGCTGCCGGGCTTCTCCTGGGAAGAAGCGGCGCCGGTCGAGAAGCACCTGCGTCCTCCGCCGTCGCTTCTGCTCGGGCCGGTCCCGCGCGAGTTCGGCGGCTGGTACTACGGCGACCGCCAGGCCCCGTCCGTGGGGCTGTTCCGGATCAGCGAGGTCAGCCTCCAGGGTGACCGGGTGCTGCGTCGGGACAACAGGACGGTCTGCATCGAGCAGAACGGGATGCACCCGCAGGCGATCGAGGCGGCGGCGCCGATGGCGGCACCGGCCACCGAAAGCCGGCACGGCGAGGTGGTGCTGCTGTGCGGGCCGGCCTATCGCATGTACGGGCACTGGCTGGTCGACTTCCTGCCGCGCCTGCATGTGCTGACGCATCTCGGGCTGGACCTGCGCACGCTGGCCTACCTGCTGCCGGACGACATCGCGCCGTTCGCCCGGCAGTGGCTTCGCCTGCTCGGCATCGCCGATCAGCAGGTCACGACCTATGACGCTTGCACGGAAACCTGCCACGTCGCACAGGCGCTCGTTCCGACTGCTTTCCGCGGCGACGGCCGCGCCAACACCCTGCTCGCGTCCGCGGCCCGGTCGCTCGTGACCGCCGGGCTGGGCACCGCTGCCACGCCGGGACACGCGGGCATGCACGGGAACACGCCGCCGCGGCGCCTGTTCGTGTCCAGGCGGAACTGGAACAACGACAGCCGCACGCTGACCAACGCGGTGCAGGTCGAGGCGCAGCTGGCGGAAGACGGGTTCGAGATCGTCTACCCGGAAGAGATGAGCATTCCCGACCAGGTCAGGATGTTCTCCGAAGCCGGGATGCTGGTCGGCGAGTACGGCTCCGGCCTGCACAACTCGATCTTCTGCGGCCCGGACGCGACCGTGGTCGCCCTTCGCGGCACGGCGGGGCATCCGGGCTTCCTGCAGTCAGGCCTGTGCGCGGCACTCGGCCAGCGCATGGGCTACGTGTTCTGCGGCACCGGCGACGAGCAGGGAAGGCAGCGCCTCGTCATGGCGGACGAGGACCTGGCGCTGCTGCGCTCGCTGCTGGCCGACCTGCCCGGTTGAGCCGGATCAGCCGATCAGGCGCCAGTTGCCGTCCTTGTCGTTCTTGTACTGCATCGGCGGGGCGTCGAAGAGCCGGCGGTACTCGCCCTCCTCCAGCAGCACCGTGCGCCCGAAGGTGCGGCCGCCCAGGTGCTCCTCGGGCTGGCAGAACAGGTCGAGGATCGAGAAGCTGAGCACGCCGGGCCCGGTCAGCACCCACACGTTGGTCTTGGGGCCGTGCCGTGCCACGGTCGACAGGTTCCCCATGCAGTTGTGAAGGGTCTGCCCGATGATCCGGGTGCCGGGGGCGGCGCCGATGAACCAATTGTTCACGCAGCTCGGCAGGCCGCGGCTGAAGGTGAACACCTGCTCGACATCCCCGGTGCGGAAGCAGCCGTCGAGCGGCTGGTCGCACACCTCGTCGGCGTCGATGTAGAAGCCGCCCTGCCTGTGCAGGTAGGCCAGCCGGAAGAAGTCGGCCTTGGCCGACACGTGGAAGCAGGCGCGGTAGAGGTCGACCAGCACGGTGCCGTAATGGGTGGCCAGGAAGTCCTGCGCGGTCGCGTCGTCGAACAGGTCGTGGTGGTAGCCGGGATTGGCGGCCCGGCAGCGCTGCATGAGGGAGGACACCTCGTCCGGCGGGGTCGGCTTGTCCCAGTACTGCATGATCCGGCGCGGGATGCCGTGCGCATCCGACCGGTTCGGCGGCAGGGCAGCCAGCCCGGCGATCGTGTTCTGCGGCAGCACCTTCGACAGAAGCGCCACCTCGAGCAGGGTGAGCCAGCCGTCCTCGAAGGCGGCCCCTTCCTGGACGCGCCGGCGACGCGACAGGTAGACCGCCATGCACTTGGCCGTGGCATAGG
>CAXTCK010000280.1:0-3563 GCA_964242425.1 uncultured Acetobacteraceae bacterium
CTCCCAATCCCCCGCCCCGGGCGCCCCCGCCCCGCCGGCCCCCGCCGGCGCCACCGCCAGCGGCGCGCCCGCCACCGGACCCGTTCCCGACGCGGCGACGCCCACCGAGCAGGTGGCCAACCCGTACGGCCTGGACGCGCTGTGGAAGGGCGGCGACTTCATCTCGCGCGGCGTGCTGATCATCCTGGTGATCATGTCGCTCGGCACCTGGTACATCATGATCACCAAGTACTTCGAGCAGGCGCGCCTGTTCTCCGCGAGCCGCACGGCGTCCAAGGAGTTCTGGACCAAGCCGACGGTGGCCGAAGGGGCAAGGTCGCTGAAGACCTCCTCGCCGTTCCGCTACATCGCCGATACCGGGCTCGCCGCCACCGAGCACCACGAGGGCACGCTGACCCAGAGCATCGACCTGAACGAGTGGGTCACCATGTCGATCCAGCGCTCGGTCGAGACCATCCAGTCGCGCCTGCAGGGTGGCCTGGCGTTTCTCGCCACCGTGGGCTCCACCGCGCCGTTCGTCGGCCTGTTCGGCACCGTCTGGGGCATCTACCACGCGCTGACGGCGATCGGCATCGCCGGGCAGGCCTCGATCGACAAGGTGGCAGGCCCCGTCGGCGAGGCGCTGATCATGACCGCGATCGGCCTCGCCACCGCGGTGCCGGCGGTGCTCGGCTACAACTGGCTGGTCCGCCGCAACAAGGGTGCCGTGGAGCGGGTGCGCAACTTCTCGTCCGACCTGCATTCCATCCTGATGGGCGGCGTGCGCGTCGGCACCCAGACCCTGCCCGCCACCGCCAACGCGCCGATGACCTCGACCGCCGGCGTGAGCAGGGTCGCCTGATCCATGAGCATGAATGTCGGCTCCGAAGGCGACGAGGACGAGGTCGTCTCGGCCATCAACACCACGCCGCTGGTCGACGTGATGCTGGTGCTGCTGATCATCTTCCTGATCACCATCCCGGTGGTCACCCATACGGTGAAGGTCACCCTGCCCAAGGACGCCAACCAGCCGTCGCAGACCAAGCCGCAGAACGTGACCATCGCGGTGAACGAGGCCGGGCAGATCTTCTGGGACACGACGCCGGTCAAGGACACGCAGGACCTGCTGCACCGGCTGGAAGCGGTGGCGGTGAAGCAGCCGCAGCCGGAAGTGCAGATACGCGGCGACGGGCAGTCGCGCTACGAGAGCGTCGGCAAGGTGGTGTACGCCTGCCAGCAGGCCGGCATCTCCAAGGTCGGCTTCATCACCCAGCCGCCGCCGCACGGTTGATCCGAGCCTGGCGCGGGCCGGGGATCGTTTCCCCGCCCGCCCTCCTCCGCCATGCCGCAGCACCGCTCGTCGGGTCCGCGTGCCCGCAACCAGGAACGTTATCGCCATGTCCATGAATGTTGGAGAAAGCTCGTCCGGCGGCGATCCGGAGGTGATGGTCGACGTCAACACCACGCCGCTGATCGACGTGATGCTGGTGCTGCTGATCATGCTGATCATCACCATCCCGATCCAGACCCACGCGGTGAAGCTCGACCTGCCGCAGGGCAACCCGCCGCCGCCGCCGACGCCGCCCACGGTGGTGACGATCGATGTCGACTTCGACGGCGCCATCTCCTGGAACGGCGAGCCGATCCCGGACGAGGCGTCGCTGCAGTCGCACTTCGCCACCGCCGCCGCCATGCCGGACCAGCCGGAAATCCACCTCCGGCCCAACAAGCTTGCGAACTACAAGTACGTCGCGCACGTCCTGGCCGACGCGCAGCGCCTCGGCATGACCAAGCTTGGCATCGTCGGCAACGAACAGTTCATGGGCCAATGACAATCAAAGTGACACGCACATGAAGCTCCGCCTCCTCCACGCCGTCCTGTCCGGCTCCGTCCTCGCTGCCGTTCTCCCTCCCGTGGCCGCTTCCGCCGATCCGCTCCGCCCCGCGGTCGGCAAGCCGCTGCAGCGTGCCCAGACCGAGCTGCGCAAGCGCGACTTTGCCGCTGCCATGCGCGACGTGAATGACGCCGACGCGGTGCGCGACAAGACCCCCGACGAAAGCTACGTGATCGCGCAGATGCGTGCCGCCGTGGCGCAGTCTTCCGGCGACGCCGCAGCCTCCATCAGCGCCGACGACGTCCTGATCGCCAGCCCGCGCACGACGGCGGCGGAGAAGACCAGGCTGCTGACGGCGGAAGCCGGCCTCGCCTACACCGCGCATGACTACGCCCGCACCGTGACCGCGCTGGAGCGCTACTTCAAGGCGGGCGGCAACGACCCGCAGATGCACACCCTGCTGATCCAGTCCTACTACCTGCTGAAGGACTATCCCCACGCAGCGCAGGCGCAGGCGCGCCAGATCGCGATGGAGGAGCACGCCGGCCAGAAGCCCACGGAGAACCAGTTGCAGCTGCTGGCCGCAGTGCAGCAGCAGTCGCACGACCTGAACGGCTTCAACGCCACCATGGTCAAGCTGGTGCAGTACTATCCGAAGCCGGACTACTGGGCGAACCTGATGCAGGGCCTGCGCACCAACCCGAACGTTCCGGAACGACTGCAATTCGATGTGGATCGCATCCGGCTCGCGGTGGGCCTGCTGACCTCGACGGCCGACTTCATGGACATGGCCGAGCTCGCGGTGCAGCAGGGCTACCCGATGCAGGCGCAGAAGGTGATGGCGGCGGGCTATGCTAGCGGCGCGCTCGGCAAGGATGCAGGCGCTGCGCGCGAGGCGCGGCTCAAGGCGCTGATCGACCAGACCGCGGCGGCCAAGAAGGCAAGCCTCGCCTCAGACCAGGCGGCCGCGAAAGCGGCGCCCGACGGCAACGCGCTGGTCTTGGTCGGCTACAACACGGTCGACGCGGGCCAAGCGCCGCTGGGCTTGTCGCTGATGCAGGCAGGCATCGCCAAGGGCGGCCTGGTGTCGGTCGACGATGCCAGGCTGCATCTCGGGCTGGCGCAGATGGATGCCGGCCTGAAGGCGGACGCCATACGCACGTTGCAGACTGTCGGCGGCACCGATGGTGCCGCCGACATGGCGCATCTGTGGATCCTGCAGCTCGGCAGGCACTAGCCGTTCGGCTGCGATCTCCAACGGACGGATTGCAGCACGGCGCTGCACTGTCATCTGCGTTCCGGCAACCGTGCAACGGCTGCCGGAACCTCAGGTCGACGCATCACGCCGCGTTCCTCAGACTGAAACGATGAGATTATCAGCAGCGTCCTGACGTTCCTGCACGCCGCGCAAGCATCTCACGGAAATTGTAACAACAGCGTGTTATATCGGCTACACTACGCTCGGGAATGAGACGGCCCGGCAAGGTTTCCGCCACAATCGGTCCACAATTCATCAGGTTTCCCGTAGGACGGCTGCAGCAGATCGTTCTCGGGAGACTTGGCCTTGCGAACCTCCAACCTGTTTACGCGGAAGCACACGCTCCTGGGTGCGACCGCGATTGTTCTGACCTTCTCCGCCGCTGCCGCCCAGGCGCAGGTGCCGGCCCAGGCCGTGCCGTCGGGGATCCCGGCCGACACCGGCGACCAGGCGCCGCCGACGCAGAACGGCAACACGCCCGGCAACAGCGA
>CAXTCK010000281.1:0-3560 GCA_964242425.1 uncultured Acetobacteraceae bacterium
TCGACTGCTCGGCGCCGCGCTGAGCCGCGCCGCCGATGTGGAAGGTGCGCATGGTGAGCTGGGTGCCCGGCTCGCCAATGGACTGCGCCGCGATCACGCCGACCGCCTCGCCGATGTTGACCGAGGTGCCGCGCGCCAAGTCGCGCCCGTAGCAGGCGCCGCACACGCCGACCCGGCTGTCGCAGGTCAGCACGGAGCGGATCTTCATCACCTCCACGCCGGCCTGCTCGACGCGCTCTGCCATCTCCTCGTCGATCAGCGTGTTGCGCGGGCAGATCACGGCGTTGGTGGACGGGTCGAGCGTGTCCTCCGCCGTGGTGCGGCCGAGCGTGCGCTCGGACAGCGAGGAGACGACCTCGCCGCCGTCCATCACCGCGCGCACGGTGAGCCCGCGCTCGGTGCCGCAGTCCTCCTCGACGATGATGCAGTCCTGCGCCACGTCGACCAGGCGTCGCGTCAGGTAGCCGGAGTTCGCGGTCTTCAGCGCCGTGTCCGCGAGGCCCTTGCGGGCGCCGTGGGTGGAGGTGAAGTAGTCGAGCACCGACAGCCCTTCCTTGAAGTTGGCGATGATCGGCTGCTCGATGATCTCGCCCGACGGCTTGGCCATCAGGCCGCGCATGCCGGCCAGCTGCTTCATCTGCGCCGGCGAGCCACGGGCGCCGGAATGGCTCATCATCCAGACCGAGTTGGTCTGCTTGCCGACCTCCTGGCGCGAGATCTCCTTCATCATCGCCGCCTGCACCTCGTCGGTGCAGCGCGACCAGGCATCCACCACCTTGTTGTAGCGCTCGCCGGCGGTGATCAGCCCGTCCTGGTACTGCTGCTCGAACTCCTTCACCTCGGCGGTGGTCTTCTCCACCAGCGGCTTCTTGGCGTCCGGGATGATCATGTCGTCCTTGCCGAACGAGATGCCCGCCTTCGCCGCCTGGCCGAAGCCCAGCCCCATCAGCCGGTCGGCGAAGATCACGCATTCCTTCTGGCCGCAATGGCGATACACCGCGTCGATCACGTCGGACACGTTCTTCTTGGTCAGCTGCTTGTTCAGCAGCGAGAACGGCACCGCCGGGTGCTTGGGCAGGATCTGCGCGATCAGCATGCGGCCGGGCGTGGTGACCACGGTGCTGCGGACCTTCTTGCCCTCCGCGTCCACCGTCTCATAGCGCGCACGGATCTTGTCGTGCAGCCGGATCGCCTTTTCCGTCAGCGCAAATTCGATCTCGCCGATCGAGCCGAACGCCGGCGCGCCTGTGACGGTGACGCGGCCCTTGTCGTCATACTCGTTCTGGTCCGGCGTCTCACGGAACTCGGCCGTTTCCAGCGACAGGTAGTACAGCCCGAGCACGATGTCCTGGCTCGGCACGATGATCGGCTTGCCGTTGGCCGGGCTCAGGATGTTGTTGGTGCTCATCATCAGCACCCGCGCCTCGAGCTGCGCTTCCAGGCTCAGCGGCACGTGCACCGCCATCTGGTCGCCGTCGAAGTCCGCGTTGAAGGCGGTGCACACCAGCGGGTGCAGCTGGATCGCCTTGCCCTCGATCAGCACCGGCTCGAACGCCTGGATGCCCAGGCGGTGCAGCGTCGGCGCGCGGTTCAGCATCACCGGATGCTCGCGGATCACCTCCTCCAGGATGTCCCAAACCTCGGGGCGCTCCTTCTCCACCATCCGCTTGGCGGCCTTGATGGTGGTGGCGTGGCCGTACTTCTCCAGCTTGGAGTAGATGAACGGCTTGAACAGCTCGAGCGCCATCTTCTTCGGCAGCCCGCACTGGTGCAGCTTCAGCTCCGGTCCGACCACGATCACCGAGCGGCCGGAGTAGTCCACGCGCTTGCCGAGCAGGTTCTGGCGGAAGCGGCCCTGCTTGCCCTTCAGCATGTCGGACAGCGACTTCAGCGGACGCTTGTTGGCGCCCGTGATCGCGCGGCCGCGACGGCCGTTGTCGAACAGCGCGTCGACGCTCTCCTGCAGCATGCGCTTCTCGTTGCGCACGATGATGTCGGGCGCGCGCAGCTCGATCAGGCGCTTCAGCCGGTTGTTGCGGTTGATGACGCGGCGATACAGGTCGTTCAGGTCCGAGGTCGCGAACCGGCCGCCGTCCAGCGGCACCAGCGGGCGCAGCTCGGGCGGGATCACCGGGACGACGTCGAGGATCATCCACTCTGGCTTGGAGCCGCTCTCGCTGAACGCCTCGATCAGCTTGAGGCGCTTGACCAGCTTCTTGCGCTTCGCCTCGGAGGTGGTCTCCTTGAGGTCGGCGCGCAGCTGCACCTTCTCGCCGTCGGTGTCGATCTCCTTGAGCACCGACTTGATCGCCTCGGCGCCGATGCCGTAGGTGAAGTCGTCGCCGAACTCGTCCTGCTTGTCGAGGAGCTGGTCCTCTGTCAGCAGCTGGTGGCGCTTGAGGTCGGTCGCCCCCGGGTCGAGCACGACGTAGCTCTCGAAGTACAGGATCTTCTCGAGCTCCTTCAGCGTGAGATCGACCATCAGGCCGATCCGACTGGGCAGGCTCTTGAGGAACCAGATGTGCGCGACCGGCGAGGCCAGCTCGATATGGCCCATGCGCTCGCGGCGCACCTTGGCCAGCGTCACCTCGACGCCGCACTTCTCGCAGATGATGCCGCGGAACTTCATCCGCTTGTACTTGCCGCACAGGCACTCGTAGTCCTTGATCGGGCCGAAGATCCGCGCGCAGAACAGCCCGTCGCGCTCCGGCTTGAAGGTGCGGTAGTTGATCGTCTCCGGCTTCTTGATCTCGCCGTAGGACCAGGAGCGGATCTGCTCCGGGCTCGCCATCTGGATGCGGATCTGGTCGAAGGTGACCTGCTGGCCGGCCTGACCTAGGATCTTCATCAGCTCGTTCATGCGAACTCCCACTCGATAGTGTGGCCGGGGATCGAGCCCCGGAAGGTAGGAAGCAAGGCCGGGCTCTGCCCGGACCCGCCAGGAGCGAAGCCGCCTCTGGACCCGGCCCTACTTAAGCAAGGCCATCCAAGGGGCTCCCTTGGCGGGGTCCAGGGGCGGCGCCCCTGGCCTTGCTGCCTTCAGGTCAGGCTCTGGTTCAGCTCGACGTTCAGCCCCAGCGACTTCAGTTCCTTGACCAGGACGTTGAAGCTCTCGGGGATGCCGGCCTCGAAGTTGTCCTGCTCGCGCACGATCGCCTCGTAGACCTTGGTGCGGCCCGACACGTCGTCGGACTTCACCGTCAGCATCTCCTGCAGCGTGTAGGCGGCGCCGTACGCCTCCAGCGCCCAGACCTCCATCTCGCCGAAGCGCTGGCCGCCGAACTGCGCCTTGCCGCCCAGAGGCTGCTGGGTGACCAGGCTGTACGGCCCGATCGAACGCGCGTGGATCTTGTCGTCGACCAGGTGGTGCAGCTTGAGCATGTAGATGTAGCCGACCGTGACCTTGCGCTCGAACGGCTCGCCGGAGCGGCCGTCGGTCAGGCTGACCTGGCCGCTGGTGGCAAGGCCGGCACGGGTCAGCATGCCCTCGATGTCGGACATGCGGGCGCCGTCGAACACCGGGGTCGCGATCGGCACGCCCTTGCGCAGGTTGCCGGACA
>CAXTCK010000282.1:0-3543 GCA_964242425.1 uncultured Acetobacteraceae bacterium
CGATCATCGCCATCACCCTGGTGCTGCTGTCGGTGTTCGTGCCGATCGCCTTCATCCCTGGGCTGTCCGGCGTGCTGTTCCGCCAGTTCGCGCTGACCATCTGCACCGCCATGCTGATCTCGGCGCTGAACGCGCTGACCCTGTCGCCCGCGTTGTGCGGGGTGTTCCTGCGCCACTCCGGACCCAAGCGGGGCATCATGGGGCGGGTGTCGCGGGGGATCGACGCGGTGCGCAACGGGTATTCGCGCGTGGTGTCGCGTCTGCTGGGGGTGGCGCTCGGCGGCATCCTGGTGGTGGTGGGTGCCGGCGTGCTGATCGGGCTGATGCAGCGCACCCTGCCGGCGGGCTTCCTGCCGGAAGAGGACCAGGGCGGCTTCTTCATCAACGTGCAGCTGCCCGACGGCGCCGCGGTCGGGCGCACCAGCGGCGTGGTGGCGCAGGTGGAGAAGCTCGCGCGCAACCTGCCGGGGGCAGCGCACACCTTCGGGGTGATCGGCTACTCGTTCCTGGACGGCGTGCAGGAGCCGAACGCCGGCTTCGTGTTCGTGCGCCTCAAGGCGTTCCAGGACCGCACCAAGGCGGCCGAAGGCGCCACCGCGCTGATCGGCCGGGTGTTCGGCGAGGCCCAGGGCATCCGCCAAGCCACCGTGTTCCCGTTCAACCTGCCGCCGATCATCGGCTTGTCCCCTGGCGGCGGCTTCGAGTACGAGCTGGAAGCGCTGGAAGGCCAGGATACCGACCAGCTCGCCGCCCAGCTGCGCGGGCTGGTGGCCAACGCCAACAAGAGCCCGGACCTGGCGCGTGTGTTCACCACCTTCACCGCCAACACGCCGTCGCTGTATCTCGACATCGACCGGGCCAAGGCGCAGGCGCTGGGTGTCAACGTCAACGACATCTTCAACGCGCTGCAGACCACGCTGGGTGGCTCCTACGTCAACGACTTCAACCTGTTCGGCCGGGTGTGGCAGGTCAACGTCGAGGGCGAGGCGCGCGACCGCTCCAAGATCGACGACCTGTGGCAGCTCTACATACGCAACGCGAGCGGCGGAACGGTGCCGCTGCGCGCGCTGGCGACGCTGCGCATCATCACCGGCCCGCAGGCGATCACCCGATACAACAACTTCCGCGCCATCACCGTGAACGGCACGCCGGCACCCCACGTGTCGTCTGGCACGGCACTCGCGACCATGGCGCGCATCTCGGGCAGCACCCTGCAATCCGGCTACGACTACGAGTGGACCAGCACCGCCTACCAGGAGGTTGCAGCGTCCGGAAAGACAGGGATCATCCTGGCCATGGCGCTCCTGTTCGCGTTCCTGTTCCTGGTGGCGCTGTATGAAAGCTGGATCATCCCGATCCCGGTGCTGTTGTCTGTGTCCGTGGGCGTGCTCGGCGCGTTCATCGGCATCACCATCGGCGGCCTGTCGCTCGACCTTTACGCGCAGATCGGACTGGTGGTGCTGATCGCGCTGGCGGCCAAGAACGGGATCCTGATCGTCGAGTTCGCCAAGGACCGTCGCGAGGCGGGGGAAAGCATCCGGGAGGCGGCGCGGCAGGGCGCGCACATGCGGTTCCGCGCGGTGATGATGACCTCGTTCGCCTTTATCCTGGGGCTGCTGCCGCTGGTGACGGCCACCGGCGCCGCGTCGGTCAGCCGCCGCGACGTCGGCACGCCGGTGTTCGCCGGCATGCTGATGGCGAGCGGCATAGGCATCTTCATCATCCCGATGCTCTACGTCACCTTCCAGACCATGCGCGAATGGTTCCACCGCCAGCTCGGCATCGGCGCCCACCGCAGGCACTAGCCGGCATCGGCATTGTTGCGGTTGCAAGGCATCGAGCTTTCGTGATGCCCGGCCGCAACCCAGGGGAAGACTGGCGCGTTCTCCGCAGGCACGATTGGGTGCAGCCTGCTGCGAATGCCAAGTCGTCGACTTGTCGGCCGCTTCGCTGCGCTGCAACATGGCGCAGGCCGTGACCTGGCCGGGCATTGACGACAACGGAAGGCGGTTTTTCCATGGGTTCAGTCGAGCGCGACCTCCTGCGTGCACCGGACGGTTCCTCCGGCGGTCCGGCCGCGATCGACCAGCTCTGCATCAACACGATGCGAACCTTGGCGATGGACGCGGTGCAGAAGGCAAAGTCGGGCCATCCCGGCACGCCGATGTCCTTGTCCCCGGCCGCCTACGTGCTGTGGAACCAGCTCCTTCGCTACAATCCCCAGGACCCGAACTGGCCCAACCGCGACCGCTTCGTGCTGTCGGTCGGGCACGCGTCCATGCTGCTCTACTCGCTGATCTTCCTGGCCGGGGTGAAGTCGGTCAACGAGGGCGAGGACCGCTCGGAACCGTCGCTGACGATCGATGACCTGAAGCAGTTCCGCCAGCTCAGCTCCAAGACCCCGGGTCACCCGGAATACCGCTTCACCTCGGGCGTCGAGACCACCACGGGCCCGCTCGGCCAGGGCTGCGGCAACTCGGTCGGCATGGCGATGGCGCAGCGCTGGCTCGCCGAGCGCTACAACAAGCCCGGGTTTCCGATCTTCGACTACCACATCTGGACCTTCAGCGGCGACGGCGACCATATGGAGGGCGTGTCCAGCGAGGCTGCGTCGATCGCCGGCCACCTGAAGCTGTCCAACCTGACCTGGCTCTACGACAGCAACCAGATCAGCATCGAGGGTTCCACCGACCTCGCCTTCATCGAGAACACGCACAAGCGGTTCGAAGGCTATGGCTGGAACGTGCTGGAGGTGCAGGACGCCAACGACCTCGGCCTGCTCAGGGCGCAGTTCGAGGCGGCGCGGGCGCAGGATGGCGCGGAAGGCGGCAAGCCGACCCTGATTGTCGTGCACAGCAAGATCGCCTGGGGGGCGCCGAAGAAGCAGGGAACCGCTGCGGCACACGGCGAGCCGCTCGGCGACGAGGAGATCGTCGGCACCAAGAAGTTCTACGGCTGGCCCGAGGACAAGACCTTCTACGTGCCGGACGGGGTGCCGCAGCACTTCCAGGCCGGGATCGGCGCGCGCGGCGAGAAGCTGAACGCCGAGTGGCTGGAGATGATCGGCCGCTACAAGACCGAGTATCCCGAGCTCGCGGCGGAGCTGGAGATGATGAACCAGCACCACCTGCCGGAAGGCTGGGACAAGGAGATCCCCAGCTACGAGGCCGACAAGAAGGGCATCGCCTCGCGTGAAAGCTCGGGCAAGATCCTGAACGCGATCGCGCCGCACGTGCCATGGATGATCGGTGGCGCCGCTGACCTGTCGCCGTCCACCAAGACCAACCTGACCTTCCAGGGCGCCGGAAGCTTCGAGGCCGGGAACTACGGCGGGCGCAACCTGCATTTCGGCGTGCGCGAGCACGCGATGGGCTCGATCTGCAACGGCATCGCCTTGTCCGGCATCCGGCCTTACTGCTCCGGGTTCCTGATCTTCTCCGACTACATGAAGGCGCCGATCCGCTTGTCGGCGATCATGGAGCTTCCGGTCGTCTACATCTTCACCCATGACAGCATCGGCGTGGGCGAGGACGGCCCCACCCA
>CAXTCK010000283.1:0-3523 GCA_964242425.1 uncultured Acetobacteraceae bacterium
TC
The DNA here is from genome assembly GCA_964242425.1 of uncultured Acetobacteraceae bacterium. Classification (GTDB taxonomy): domain Bacteria; phylum Pseudomonadota; class Alphaproteobacteria; order Acetobacterales; family Acetobacteraceae; genus Lichenicola. Next base: position 3 of record CAXTCK010000283.1, read on the forward strand.
TAGCTGCACTTCGACCACCCGCAACTGCGGCAGGTCAGGCAGGCACCTTCCTTGACGATCCCCGGCTGGCTGCAGGTTGGGCACAGCATGCCGATGCTGCTGACCGGAGCGGCGCCGACCTCGGCCTGATGAGCGTTCGGGAGGATTTCAGGCGCCGTGAGGAAGCCGGTCGCGATCATGTGCCGCTCGAGGATGCTGCCGATCGCCGCGATCAGCGACGGCACGTATCGGCCCTCGCTCCACTGACCGCCGCGCGGGTCGAAGATCCCCTTTAGCTCCTCGGCGACGAACGACACGTCGCCGCCGCGGCGGAACACCGCCGAAATCATCCGAGTCAGCGCCACGACCCAGGCGAAGTGCTCCATGTTGGCGGACGAGATGAACACCTCGAACGGACGGAGCCGTCCGTTCTCCTCGATGTCGTTGCACGTGACGTAGAAGGCGTGCGGCGCGTCGACCCAGTTCAGCTTGTAGGTACGCCCGGTCAGCTCGCGCGGGCGCGCCATCTTCTCTAGGGATGTCGCCGGCGGCGCAACGGCCGGGGGCGGAGCCGCCGCAGGCGTAATGGACAGGATCGAGCCGGTGATCTCGTTCGGCCGGTAGGTGGTGCAGCCCTTGCAGCCGCTGTCGTAGGCCAGCCGATAGACCTGCTTGAAGTCCTCGAAGGAGATGTCGGCCGGTAGGTTGACGGTCTTGGAGATCGCGCTGTCGACATGCTGCTGCAGCGCAGCTTGCATGTGGACGTGCTCCTCCGCGCTCAGCGTCTGCGCGGTGACGAAGTGAGAAGGCAGCTCTGCCTCGGCACCGAATTTCCTGCGATAAAGCCGCACGGCGTAGTCCTCGACCACCTCCTCGCGCCTGGATCCGTCCCGCCCGGTGACCTTGCGCGTGAAGCTGTGGGCGAATACCGGCTCCACGCCGGACGACACGTTGTCGGCTAGCAGCGAGATCGTGCCGGTGGGGGCGATCGAGGTCAGCAGCGCGTTGCGTATGCCGTGTTCGGCGATGGCCGTCCTCACCTCCTCGTCCAGTCCGGCGACGGTCTCGCCGGCGAGATACGGCTCGCGGTCGAACAGGGGAAAGGTGCCCTTCTCGGCTGCGAGCGCGGCCGAGGCGAGGTAGGCGGACCGATTTACCAGCGCCGCCCAGTGGCCGGCCTTCTCCGCCGCCTCCGGCGAGCCGTAGCGCAGCCCGACCATCATCAGGGCGTCGGCAAGGCCGGTCAGGCCGAGGCCGATCCGGCGCTTGGCTATCGCCTCCTGCCGCTGCTCGTCCAATGGAAAGCCGGACGCGTCAATCGTGTTGTCGAGCATGCGGACGGCGATCTGCACCAGTTCGCCAAGCTCGTCCTCATCGATGTGCGCGGCGGGCGTAAAGGGGTCGCGCACTAGGCGGGCGAGGTTTACCGAGCCAAGCAGGCAGGCGCCGTAGGGGGGCAGTGGCTGCTCGGCACATGGGTTAGTCGAACGGATTGTTTCGACGTAGCGCAGGTTGTTGCGTATGTTGATGCGGTCGATGAACAGCACGCCTGGTTCGGCGTAGTCGTAGGTCGCCTGCATGATGCCGTCCCAGAGCGACCGGGCCTTGAGCGTGCGGAAGGTCATGCCGTCGAACACCAGCGGCCAGTCGGCGTCGGTTGCAGCCGCCTGCATGAAGGCGTCCGTCACCAGCACCGACAGGTTGAAGTTGCGTAGTCGGCCGGACTCGCGCTTGGCGGCGACGAAGGCCTCGATGTCGGGATGATCGCAGCGCAGCGTCGCCATCATCGCACCGCGGCGGGCGCCGGCTGACATGATGGTACGGCACATGCTGTCCCACACGTCCATGAAGGACAGCGGTCCGGAGGCGTCGGCGCTCACGCCCTTCACTGCGGCACCCTTCGGCCGCAGGGTCGAGAAGTCATAGCCGATGCCGCCGCCCTGTTGCAGGGTCAGGGCCGCCTCGCGCAGGTGGGTGAAAATCGAACCGAGGTCGTCGGCGATTTCGCCCATGACGAAACAGTTGAACAGGGTGACCCGCCGCGCTGTACCGGCACCCGAGACAATCCGGCCCGCCGGCAGGAAGCGGAAGTCCTCTAGCGCCTCATAGAACCGGGGCTCCCAGCGTTGGGGGTCCTTCTCGGTCGCAGCGAGGGCCGAGGCAACGCGGCGCCAGGTGTCCTCAATCGTCAGGTCGACCGGGGTGCCGTCGGGCGCCTTGAGCCGGTACTTGTCGTTCCAGATCTGACGGGAGATCGACGTGATCCGCTCGTGCATCGGCGGCCGCGGCGATCCCGTCATTGTGTCCATGGCATCCATCCCAAAATGCTCCCCATACCTCAGCAGATCCTTGCCTACGCTGCGCAGCTGCAGGAAGGCAAAGGCAGCAAAGGCGAGAGCGGGCCCACGTGTCGTAGCCTCGCACCGGAGCCTCCGCCTGGAGTCAACTCGCAGTCGAGCCTACCTTGTTCACCGCGGGCGCTCGCCCCCAAAAAGGATCTGGAGCGACACGTCGCCCAACGCTGAAGAGCCAGGGATGCAGAAGGTTGATCAACCCGATGTGGGCTTCGTTAATCTAGTCGCCGCCTCATCCGGGTTTTTTTCGACGCGGAGAGGCCAGCTAGGCAATACCTCCGGGATCAGACCTGTGTCAGGCTGATGTCGGCCGGCTCAGAACAGCGGAGGGACATGCAGAACTGTTTCAAGCGCCAAGCAGTGACACCACCGCTCCGACCGAGACGCTGTCAGGGTCGGGAACGCGTCACCTACCACAACGCCGAGGACGGCTTCTGCGTGCTGCAGGTCAAAGCGCGCGGACAGCGTGACCGGGTGGTGGTCGGGCACCCGGCCATCATCAATGCTGGTCAATTCGTCATCGCCACCGGCTGTTGGATCAACGACCGTAAGCACGGGCTGTAGTTCAAGGCGATCCATGTCGCCCCTACCCAGCCGACCACGCTGGAGGGGATCAAAAGGTATCTGAGCTCGGCCATGATCCGCGGCATTGGCCTGGTCCCATGCTGAGCTCTGGTCCCGGAGTTCGGCGAGACGGTGTTCGACCTGATCGAACAGGAACCGGTGCGTGCGCTCCCCAAGCTGACATCCATGCCGACGAGGCAGCGAAGCGCACCGGCATCGGCTAACATGGCCACGGCATCAAAGATCAACGCTGTTGGGCAGAATGACTAGGTCGCGCACCGTCACGCCCCGCGGGCGCGTCAGCATGAACAGCACCGCTTCCGCGACCTCCCGCGGCTGCATCAGGCTGTTGCTGGCCAGCGCCTCCTGCATCTTGGCTTCCGGCCAGTCAGCGAGCAGCGAGGTGACGACGGGCCCGGGCAGTACGGCGCCGACCCGGACGCCGGACGGTGCCAGTTGCCGGCGGGTGGTATGCACGAAAGCCTGCACGGCAAACTTGGACGCGGTGTAGATCGGCTCCCATACCACCGGCACCACGCCGGCGATCGACGAGGTGAACAGCACGTCCCCGGACTGCTGCGCGACCAGGTGCGGGATCACCGCCCGCACAGACCGGAAGGCGGC
>CAXTCK010000284.1:0-3426 GCA_964242425.1 uncultured Acetobacteraceae bacterium
CTCCAGCAGCTATGGATGCTCACATCAGAGTCAGATCATCGACGCGCCGGTATGACTCGGTCACGGCCGAAAATGATCGATGAAGGCACGGAGCACGGGACGCTCCAGGTAGCGGTAGGCGTAGTAGAGGAAGAGCCCCGGCACAGGTGCGCATAGACCGGCGAGCACCTCCACCAGCCGACCATCCGCGAGATGGCGGCGCAGGCGCTGTTTCGGCGAATAGACTAGGCCCAACCCGGACAACGCGGCGTCGACCAGCACGTCGCTGTCGCTGACCACTAGCGGCCCGACGACCGGGATGTCCGCCTCCTCCGGCCCGGAGAACCGCCAGTTGAACAGCACGCCCGTCTCGCTCCATCGATAGTTAAGGCAGGCGCTGTGCTCGCCGGACGCGGGCTTCGTCACCGGGCAGAACCTGTTGATTGATGGCGGCTTCAACCTCGCCGGGCAGCGCTGAGCCGATCAGGTCTCCGACCGGGGCGCGGCGGGCGATGGAGCCGCCGCGCCCCGGCTCGCTCCAGACCCGCCCGCCTTACGGAGTTCGATCGATGACCGCGCCTAACGCGTTGTTCCGGCCGTTCCGCTGCAAGACGCTGGAGCTCGCCAACCGCATCGTGATGGCCCCGATGACGTGGACGCGCGCGCCGGATGGCGTGCCGGGTCCGGCTAACGCCGCCTACTACCGCCGCCGCGCCGAAGGCGGCGTCGGCCTCATCCTGTCCGAAGGCGCGGTGATCGACCGTCCTGCCTCGCGTAACGAGCCGGCGATCCCGTTCTTCCACGGGCAGGCGGCGCTGGCCGGGTGGGCGGGCGTGATCGATGCCGTGCACGCGGCCGGCGGCCGGATGGGGCCGCAGATCTGGCACACCGGTTTGACGCGCGGCCAATCGGGGTGGGAGCCGGCGGCGGTCGAAAGCCCGTCGGGCCTGCTCGCGCCCGGCACGCCGCGCGGACAGGCGATGAACGAGGGGGCAATCGCCGACACGGTGGCGGCGTTCGCGTCGGCAGCGGCTGACGCGCGGCGGCTTAGCTTCGACACGCTCGAGCTTCACAGCGCGCACGGTTACCTCATCGACCAGTTCTTCTGGTCCGGCACCAACGCGCGCGAGGACCGCTGGGGCGGCGCGACGATCCGCGATCGGTCCCGTTTTGCCGCCGCGGTGGTCACGGCGGTGCGCGAGGCAGTGGGGCCGGACTTCCCGCTGATCTTGCGCGTCAGCCAGTGGAAGCAGCAGGACTATGCCGCTCGTCTCGCCGAGACGCCCGGGCTGATGACCGACTGGCTCGCTCCGCTGGTCGAGGCCGGCATCGACATCCTTCATTGCTCGCAGCGGCGGTTTTGGAAACCGGAGTTCCCGGAGATCGACGGCGCGGATGGGCTGAACTTCGCCGGCTGGGCCAGGAAGCTCACCGGCGCGGCGACGATCAGCGTCGGTTCGGTCGGGCTGTCAGGCGAGTTCATCTCGGCCTTCGGCGGGGAGGCGTCCACCAACGTCGGGTTTGAGCGGCTGGTAGCGCGCATGGAGCGCGACGAGTTCGATTTGGTCGCGGTCGGCGGCGCGCCCATCAGCGATCCTGACTGGGTGCGGAAGGTGCGCACCGGCAATGCGGCTGGGATGACTAGGTTTCACGCCGCAGCGCTCGCGGAACTGGTGTGATGAAACGCTGACTGTCACGAGGCCTTGAGCCGTCCACCTTACCGCTCATGGTGCGCCTCGGACGCCGCCCAACCTCCCGGCACATCACTGCATCCGCTAGGGGTCAAACGGCATGCTGATCCATATTGGTTTGGCCGAAAATTACCTGTCGGTCGGCTGTGTCTCGTTCAAGCCGTCGGCCAGCATCCTCAGCAACCGTAGCATCTGGTCGAAATCGTCCCGGCTCCACGTCCGGAACAACGTCAAGGCCATGCGCTCACGCGCGTCGTCAACCGCGTCGGTTGCCGCCTTGCCTTGCGGTGTGATGACCGCCTTGCGCATGCGGCGGTCCGTCAGCCCGGCGCGTCGGGTAACCAGGCCAAGCTCTTCAAGCCGGGCCACCTGTTTGCTGACCGTTGTGTAGTCACGTCCGACGCGGCCCGCGAGGTCGACCACACCGATCGGGCCCAGCCGCTCCACCAGCACGACAAGCGGGAACAGCGCCCGTTCGAGTGCAAGGCCTGCCGCATCCAGCATGGCCACGTCGCGCTCGGGGCGGTTCATTACGCTGACGATGTCGATCAGCGAGCGGTGCAGGTCCGGCAGGAACTTGCGAATATGTGCGCCTTGCACTCTTTTCACCGACATGCCCCTTACCATGCCTTCCCCGGACATCCATGTGTATTTTGCACACAACACTGCGTCTTGGAAGGCCGAAGCGCCTCCGGGCGCCCAAGGAAGTGAGGACGACGTGGACCTGGAACTCGCGGGCAAGGCCTTCATCGTAACCGGCGGCAGCGACGGCCTGGGCCTTGCGGTCACGAAGGTTCTGGCCACCGAAGGCGCCCACGTCCTGGCGACCGGCCGCACGGAAGAGAAGTTCCCCCGGGCACGCGAAGAGCTCGGCATACACGCCGACAGGGTCGCCTTTCTCGCCGGCGACAACGCGGACGCCGGGCTGCCTGGCCGCTTGCATGCAGCCGTCATGGAGCGCTGGGGACGGCTGGACGGACTCCTTGTCAGCGTTGGAGGACCGCCTGCAGGCAAGGCGCTGACTACAGACGACGCCGCGTGGCGACAAGCGTTCGAGAGCATCTTCCTAGGCACCGTCCGCCTGGTCCGCGATCTTTCGGCCGTGATGTCCGATGGGAGCGCCATCGCGCTCGTGCTCGCCGTGTCGGCGAAGGAGGCTTCGCCGACCCTGCCGATCTCCAACGGCCTTCGGCCCGGCCTCGCGTTGCTGGCCAAGAATTTCGCCGACGAGCTCGGGCCGCGCAACATCCGGGTCAACAGTCTGCTGCCCAACCTGTTCGCCACCGGGCGGGTCAGGAAGATCCTCGGCGACAACGAGCCTCCAACAGCCAACCTAGCGCTGAAGCGGATCGGCGATCCCGCCGAGCTCGGACGTCTGGCGGCGTTCCTGCTGTCGCCGGCCGCTTCCTATGTAACCGGCACGGCGGTCAGCATCGACGGCGGCCAGTTGAAGAGCCTTTAGGCCAGAATGGACGCACTGGCCTTCTGGTGCGCATAAGTGGACAGGGCTGGAATACAGACACACCAAAGCTCAAGCGGCCGGGCATTTCGGCTATTTCGCGAGAGGCTCGACGCAAGTTCGGAATGACGTCAAACAGGTGTTTGGCGACCGGTAAAGGCCCCGGCGCCGCTTCCGACCGTTTCGCCGGCCTCCCCAATCGGGAGCGGTCCTACCGTGATCTGAAGCGAGCCTTTGCGGCGTCGGTGACGGGCATGAAGAGGCTGACGATCGTGCCTTCGGGGTCGCGGAACTGGA
>CAXTCK010000285.1:0-3411 GCA_964242425.1 uncultured Acetobacteraceae bacterium
GCTGCCGGCGCCCGGACGGGCGGCGGAACCGTGGGCGCGGGCGCCGCCGCATCGGATGCGGGCAGCGTCGGAGCACTTCCGGCGGCCGGAGCGGCCAATGGCGTCGCGACGATGGGCGCTTCCTGCGTCGCGCTGGCCGATGGCTCCTGCGTCGCGCCGGCTGATGGCTCCTGCGTCGCGGGGCCGGATCCGGTTGCGGACGCCGCTGGCGGATCGGCATCCGACGTTGCCGGCGTGGACGCCTGCTTTCCCGGAAGCGAGCCCGCAACCGATGACGGCGCAGCGGCAGATGGCTGCGCCGCCGCGGAAAGCGTTGAAGCGGACGGTGCGGCGGGCGGCGGCGGCTCGCCCGCCCCGGTTGGTGTCGCAGCGCCCGGTGTCGCAGCGCCCGGTGTCGCAGTGCCTGGGGCAGGCGCGGCGGGCGGCGGAACATCCGTTCCCTGGCCCGGACCGGGACCGGGCGGCGCGGGAACCGTGGTCGCCTCAGGCGCGGAAGGCGCCGGAACTGCGATCTGGCCCACGCGCAGATCCGAAGGCCGGAACAGGAGCGGCGTCATGCCGACACGCGACGGCACCAGGCGCAGCAGCACGAGCCGCCCTATCCGGCCGACCCGTTCCCATTCCTGGATCGGGCTCACCAGCCGGCACCCGCCGCGGTCGACGACCCGGTTGACCCAGCGCGCGTCGCGGCGGCGCGGGTTGTGCCCGTCGTTCAGCGCCCAGGTCGTCCACGGCACCACGCAGCCGAAGCTGGGGGTCACGACATGATACCGGTTTGCGTACCGGTCCGCGGCGACGCCGGCGGCGGGAAGCAGGAGCATCAAGCTCGCTGTCGCGAACAACCGCATGGTCACCTCCCCGAAACGACCCGGAAAACGAGCGGTTATGGCGTCATCAGCCGCGCTTGGCTATTGCGGTCCAGACATGTTCACAGGGTGCGGAAGCGCTGGATGGCCTATCAACGCCGCGCCGGCCGGCCGATGATGGCGTCGATGCCAAGCTCCCCGCCTGCCGATGATGCCGGCTTCACGCTGCTCGAGGTGCTGGTGGCGTTCGTGATCGCCGCCCTGGCGCTGGGCGTGCTGTTCGAGGGCGCGGTCGGGGGCCTGCGCTCCACCCGGGTGTCCGACCGCACGGAGGAAGCCCTGGCCAGAGCCCGCTCGCACCTCGCCACCGTGGGCCACGGCGTCGCCCTGCGCCCGACCACCCAGGAAGGCGATGACGGCAGCCTCTATCACTGGAGCCTGCGCATCGCGCCGCAACAATCCGCCGCCGGGAGCAACGGGCCGCAGGCGCCGCGGCTGGTGCTCTACGCGGTGCAGGTGACGGAGTCCTGGCCTGACCCGGGCTCCGGCGACGGGACGCGCGCGGTGGTGCTTCGCACCGAGCGGCTCGGCACCCAGGCGGCGTCAGGACCGTGAACCACGTTCATGACGCGTCGCCCGGGGGACAGGATTTGCAACGAAGTGCAAGCCTTCCGGCCCGGGATGGCGGCTTCACCCTGCTGGAGATCGTGGTCGCCCTGGTGGTGCTGGGGATCCTGCTGGTGACCCTGTCCCGCGGCACGCAGTTCGGCCTGGCCGCGTTCGACCGGCAGGACCGCATGATCAACGTGGGCGGCCGCCTTGAGGCGGTCGACCGCACCCTGCGGCGGCTGATCGTGCAGCTCGATCCGGGCACCGCCACCGACGGCGACACCGTGGTCGGCGCCCGGCACGTGCTGGTGTTCCGGAGCAGGCTGCCCGTGGGCGGAACCGCGAGCGAAATCATGGGCGAAGCCGGCACGCTGGCGGACCTGCGCTTGTCGGTGGACGACGACCACCACCTCGTGCTGGCCTGGCTGCCGCATCGCCACGTCAAGGCAGCGAACGCAGCACCGGCGCCGCACCGCGAGATCCTGCTCGACGACGTGGACGCCATCAACCTCGACTACTGGGGCGACAACGCCTGGCACACGCAGTGGAACGAGGTCGCGCCGCCGGCGCTGATCCGGATCCGTATCGTGTTTCCCGACGGGGACCCGCGTCGCTGGCCGGACATCGTCGAGGCGCCGGCCCGCGACCAGGCTAACGGGTAGGAAGCAGGGCCAACGGACGAGCGGGGGGCGATTTCAAGCGTCGCCGGCTTGTGCTCTACCTTCCACCCACCATGATGCGCGAAGCCCTGTTCTGGTGGACGAGCCAGATGCTCGACCTCCTGCCGGCCCAGTTGGCGCGGCCCGACCCGTCCATGGTCGGGGCGCTCCTGGTCGAGCCGTTGCCGTCCGGAAGCCGCCTGCTGCGTCGCCGCGGGACGGAGGAAACCCTGCTCGGCGTGTTCGACCTGCCAGGGGACGAGGATGCCCTGGCCGGCGCCCTGGCGGCGCAGTCGGCGGACTCGCCGCGCAGCCCGGTGCTGCTACGGCTGCCGCCCGAAGCGGCACTGCGACGCGACGTGGTGCTGCCGCTCGCCGCCGAAGCCGGCCTCGACCGGGTGCTGGGCTACGAGATGGACCGGCTGACCCCGTTCAGCGCCGAGGAAACCTTCTTCTCCTGGTCGGTGCTGCGGCGCGACCGGGAAGCCGGGCGGCTGCACCTCCGGCTGTCGATGGTGCTGCGAAAGCCGTTGCTGCCGCTGCTGGGCGCGTTGCAGGCCGCTTCCAGCCCGGCGCGCGCGATCGAGATCCCGCCCGGCCTCCTGATCCCGCTGGCCCGTTCGCCGTCCGCTTCCGCGTCCCGCACAAGGCGGCTTCTGGCGGCGGCCGGCGTCGGCTGCGCGGTCCTGGCGCTGCTGGCGATGGTGCTGCCGTTCGCGCTGCAATCCGTGGCCGCTTCCCGGATCGACCGGCGCATCGACGCCCTGCAGCCGCGCGTGGCCGCGGTGCAGGCGCTGCAGCGCCGCGTCGCGGGCTCGACCGCCGGCGCCGAGCTGGTGGTGGCCGAGCGCAACCGCCTCGGCAACACCCTGGCGGTGCTGGCCGCCCTGACGCGCGTGCTGCCCGACGACACCTTTCTGTCCGATCTGACCCTGCGCCAGGGCCAGCTGACGGTCAGCGGCCAGTCGCCGCAGGCGTCGAAGCTGATCCCGGCCATCAGCGCCGATCCGGCCTTTTCCGCTCCCGCCTTTTCCGCTCCCGTCACCCGGATCGAGGGCCAGAACACCGACCTGTTCTCCATCCGCACCGGGCTGGCGCGCTGATGGCCACCTCGGAGGCCGTACCGGTGCGCGTCGGGCGGGTATCGCTGCCGACCGGGCGGCCGGGACGGCTGCTGGCCGCCGGCCTGCTGTTGCTGGTGCTCCTGCTGGGCTGGGAGCTGGTCGGCAGCCCGCTTCGCGACTGGTTCGACGGCCGCGCCGACGCGCTGGCCGGACGGCAGGCGCTGGCGGTGCGCATGCAGGGGCTGGCGGCCCGGCTGCCGGCGCTGCGACGCG
>CAXTCK010000286.1:0-3408 GCA_964242425.1 uncultured Acetobacteraceae bacterium
GCTGGCTGTTCTGCCGCACGAAGCTCTCGATCTGGTGTTCGGCCATGGGACGTCCGAGCAGGTAGCCCTGCATCTCGTCGCATCCCTGCCTGGTCAGCATGGACAGCTGGGCCTGCGTCTCGATGCCCTCGGCGGTCACCTCGAGATCCAGCTTGTGGCTCATAGCGATGATCGCGTCGACAATGGTCCACGCGTTCCTGTCCGTCTCGATCTGGTTGATGAAGGAGCGGTCGATCTTGACCTTGTCGAACGGGAAGCTGTGCAGGTAGCCGAGGCTGGAATAGCCGGTGCCGAAATCGTCCAGCACCACCCGGACGCCCAGGGCCCGCAGCTCGTTGAGCACCGCGAGGGCGTGCACCGCATCCTCGATCAGCACGCCTTCGGTGACCTCAAGCTCGAGGCGCGAGGCAAGCAGGCCGGACTCGGCCAGCGCGTCCGCCACCAGTTCCGGCAGCCTGCCGCGCTGGAACTGGGCGGGGGACAGGTTGACCGCGATGCGGCAGTCGTGCGGCCAGGTCGCCGCGGTGCGGCAGGCGGTGCGCAGTACCCACTCGCCGATCGGCAGGATCAGCCCGCATCGCTCGGCCAGCGGGATGAAATGGTCCGGCGGGACTTGGCCGCGCGTCGGATGCTGCCAGCGTATCAGCGCCTCGAAGGCGATGATCCCGCCCCTGCCGTCGAACAAGGGCTGGTAGTGCAGCGACAGGGCACCGCTTGACAGGGCCGTGCGCAGCTCGCGCTCGAGCTCGCGCCGCTCCTGCACCGCACGGTCCATGCCGGGCTCGAACAGGCAGAACTGGCCGCGGCCCCGGTCCTTGGCGCGGTAGAGGGCCGTGTCGGCGCACTTGAACAGGGTGGCGGTGGTTTGCCCGTCGTCGGGAAAGAAGGAGATGCCGATGCTGGCGCCGATATGCGCGGAGGCGCTGCCGAGGTCGAACGGCCGTCCCAGCACCTGGACCAGGCGCTCGGCCACCACCGAGGCGTGATCCGATCCGGCTCCGGTCTGCAGCACGACCACGAACTCGTCGCCGCCGATCCGCGCCACCAGGTCGCTGTCGCGGCATTCGTCCAGCAGGCGGGCGCCGACCTGGCGCAGCAGCAGGTCGCCGGTCGCGTGGCCCAGCGTGTCGTTGACGGCCTTGAACCCGTCGAGATCCAGGCAGCAGACAGCAAGCCGGCCCTGCTTGCGCCGGGCCAGGCGCAGCGCCTGGTCGAGGGCCTGCTCGAGATGGCGCCGGTTGGGAAGGTCGGTCAGCGCGTCGTGATGGGCCAGGTAGCGGATGCGCTCCTCGGCCGCGCGCCGGTCGCGTATGTCGCGCAGCGCGGTCACCTCCGCCTGGCCGCCGGCATAGTGGATCGGCCGCGACAGCATCTCGACCGGCAGGCTGATCCCGTCCCTGCCCCTGATCTCGATCTCGACCGGCAGGCCCTCTTCCGGGTCGCCAACCGCCGCGTTCCAAAACCTGTCGCCTTGGGCCCTGTCACTTCGGGGCCGGTCGCCTTGAAGCCGGTCGCCTTGGCGGCCGAGCGGGATGACCTGATCCACGCGCGTCTGCTTCAGCTCGGCCAGGCTGAACCCGGTCATGCGCAGGAAGCGGTCGTTGGCATCCAGGATCTGGTTCCTCCGGTGGATCAGGATCCCTTCGAAGCTGCTGTCGGCCAGATGCCGCACACGCTCGATCTCGCGCCGGTCGCGCGCGGCCGCCCAGCCGTCGAGCAGCGTGCCGGACAGCACGAGCAGCAGGCCCATGGCGGCCTCGGTGACGAGAACGATCGCGACCGGGGAGGTGGCCAGGTCGTCCGGCTGGCTGCTCGCCGCGATCCACTGGTCGAAGGGGAGGATCGAGCCGAGCGAGCCCAGCGACAGGACCAGCATGGCGGCGGCCAGAAGCGCCATAGCCCTGATCCGCCGGGCCGGCCGGGCCGTGTCGCCGATCTCCCAAAAGGCGAACGCCGCCAGCGTGGCGCCGAGGCCCATGGTCCCGAGCACGTCCTTCAGGTCGTAGGCGAGCGCGAAGGGCGCCACCAGCACCGACATGACGGAGAACGCCATCAGCGACAGGCCGCAGGCGAACACCGAGCCCATCAGCATGGCGGTGCGCACGGAACGCCGGCTGAACAGCCTGGTGATCTCGGTGGTCCCGGCCGCGACGAACGAGGCCGCGAACGCGGGCAGGGCCGACCGGACCGGCAGGGTCACGCCGAGCCTGGGGAAGCTGGCGGCCAGCGCGCCCAGGAACACGCACCAGAACAGGATCGAGACCAGGGCAGCGAAGACCGGGACCCGAAGCAGCCAACAACCGCTCCAGCGTCCGGGCCGCGCGACCATGGACAGGAGAAGGAGGGCTGCGCCGAACAAGCAGCCGAGCCCCGTCAGCAGCAGGAAACCCGCGTCCACGTCGATAAGAAAGGCGAACAGGTGGAGCATCGGTTCAGGCCCGGAACGCGCTTGCGTCGACGCGGGGACGCTTGTCCTGCGCGCGCGCCGGCGCGGCCGGGATGCCGGCCCCAGGCGATCGTGCCGGCACGGCGGAAGCTGCGGCCGGCGGCAGGCCCGGCCGGACCGTGGGACCTCTGGTCATGGTGCCCGCACCTCCTGCACCATCATCCGGAAGGCGGTGGCGAAGCGGATGCCGGCGGAGGCGGACGCCGAACTGTTCAACTGGATGCTGGCGGCGGGAAGCGACCGGAGCCCCACCAGGCAGCCGCCGTCCTGCACCTGCGACAGGTGCGTCGTCAGGCATGGCACGTGATGCTGGCGCATGGCGTCGCGTATGACCGGAAGGTAGACGCCCTCGGCGGTGATGATCGCGACGTAGTCCTGGAGGTCGACCAGGCTGCTCTGCTCGACCGGGACCGGCATGAGGAGGAGCTTGCCGACCTGCAGGCCCCTGGACAGCCAGGAAGCCGCCGCGCGCGCCTCGTCCTCCGACCCCGGAACGTCCTGCGCATAGACGATGGCGAGGTTGACGGTTCCGCTGAGCGGCATGTCGGTGAACTGCAGCGCCCATCCGGCGAGCTGCAGATCCTTCGGCGTCAGCCGCTCGGCGTGCCGGGACGGATGCATCCCGCCCAGCATGCAGACGAGAAGCCCGAGCGCCGGAACCCCGGCCAGTCGTCGCAAGGAAAGCTTTCCGTTCAAGGAAGTCACCACCGCTGATGCGGCGGTTATCTCATTGGTGGATTGCGGAATCCTTAACGCATGGAAGCCGGGAAGCATGATGTCCGGACCGCGTGCCGTGGGTGGCGGAACGCCGCCGACCCGGCGACGAGCCGATCCAATCGTGGCGATGCAGGCGCCGCGAGCCGGAACCGCGGATCAGGGTCGCCCGGCGGACCGGCCGGGCGGCCTGACGCCGGCAGGCGGTGCCGGGCGCCGCGTCAGGCGGCGCGGTGGCCGCCGGAAGG
>CAXTCK010000287.1:0-3381 GCA_964242425.1 uncultured Acetobacteraceae bacterium
GGCGGCGCTGGCGGCCGGGGCCGTGGGCCTGGCGACGGCTCCCCGGCGCGACCGGCTGCGGGCGCTCGCCGGCTTCGCAGCCGGCCTCGGCTGTGTCGTCCTGCCCTGGATCCTGCGCAACGCCGTCGTGCTGGGGCGCCCGGCGCTGACCTTCGGCTACGCGTCGCACACCCTGGTGCAGCGGCTGTCGTTCGACTCGATGAGCTGGCACGAGTACGGCCTGAGCTTCGTGTGCTGGCTGCCGGACGGCAACGGGCTGGGCGCCATGCTGAACGGCCCGCATGCCTGCGACCGGTTCGGCTGGGACGACCATCCCGACAGCTTCTACGCCATCGGCATCGGCCCGATGCTGAACCGCACGCTGGCGCAGGCGGGCGGCTGGAACCACCACATGTCGTTCCTGCTGCACCACTTCCTGCTGCACGACCCCCTGCGCCAGCTGGGCTGGCACGCCCTGGTCACGATCCCGCTCGCGCTGCGCGGGTGCTTCGTCGACCACTGGTGGGGCTTCGTGCTGGCGCCGGTCTGCGCGTGGTTCACGGGGCAGGCGCTTCGCCGCCGCGGGCCCGGCGCACGTCGCTTCCTCGTGTTGTGCCTGCCGGGCTGGTTCATGCTCGGCCTCAACGCGGCGGTCGCGGTGAACCAGGCGCGCTACAACCTGATGCTGGTGCTGCCGTTCTCGGTGGCGGGCGCGCTGGCGCTGGAGCGGGCGATGGGCGCACGGGCGGCGCGTCGCGGCGCCTGACTCGCCGTGCACGCAGGATCTCGGGGTCCAGCCGCTTGCAATTCGACTGCGCTTGCGATCCGCCTAGGTTTACGCGAATATAACGGCGTCTTCAGTGCAATTCCGTTCTGATGGATCGCCCCGAACACCATGCTGTTCGCGTTTCGCCTGTTCGCACGTTCGGCCAGTGTCCTGTGCATCCTGCTCGGGATGTCGGTCACGCTCGGCTGGATATCCGGTCACCCGCGCCTGCCGGCCATCCGGCTCGGCCCGGCCGGAATGTCCCCGCGCTCCGCAGCCGGAATCATCCTGGGCGGCCTCGCCCTTGGCCTGCGCGCCGGTCCCGCCCTTCCGGTCCTGCGCCTGGCGTCGCGGGCGTGCATCGTCCTGCTTCTGGCGGCGAGCCTGTTGTTCGTGGTCGGTCACGCGCTGGCTGGATACGACCTGTTCCGGTCGTTCCTGCCCAATCCCGCGACCGTCGGACACAGGCATGCGGGTCGGATCGCGCCCACAAGCGTCTTCTGCTTCGCCCTGCTCGGCAGCTCGATGCTGTTGTCGGACCTGAAGGGGAGCCGCAACCAGCGGATCGGCGACGGCTGCGCCCTGGCCGGGCTGTTGATCGCGGGCCTGCCCCTGCTCGGCTATGCCTATGGCGTTCACGAGCTGCGGTCGCTGATGGCGTACCGCACCATGTCGCTGCAAACGGCGCTGGGCCTGTTCCTGTTGTTCCTGGGCTGCCTCGCCAACGAGCCGGAACAGGGTCTGGCGGCGGTCATCACGTCCGGCCAGCCGGGTGCCCGCAACTCGCGCGTCCAGCTGCTCCTGGTGATCCTGGTGCCGTTCGGGATCGGGCTGCTGGTACTGCATGGTGTGCGCGAGGGGCGGCTCACCCCGGGGCTCGCGATGGCGATCGTGGTGGCCAGCACCGTGGTGTCCCTGGCGATGCGCATCCTGCGCGACGGCAGCGTGCTGGACGAGCTGGAAAGCGGCCGCAGCGCCGCGGTGGCGGCCCAGGTCCGGCTCACGGAGGAGCTCGAGCAGCGCGTGCGCGAGCGCACGGCCAGCCTGGCGCTGAGCGAGGCGCGGCTGCGTACCTATTTCGACAACGCCCCGGAAGGCCTGCTGCTGCTCCGGGTCACACCGGACGACCGGTTCGTGGTCGAGTCGATCAGCCCCTCGCTCCGCACGATGTACCACCTCGGCACGCGAAACCTCGCCGACATCACGCTGGACACGCTGTTCCTGGTCGACCCCGTGGCCGGGATGCCGGCACAGATCGCCCACTGCCTGCGATCGGGCCGTCCCTACCGCGTCACCGCCAGGCGCGAGATCGCGGGCCAGTCCAGGCTGCTCGACGTGATCCTGGCGCCGGTGCCGGCCGGTCCGGACGGGGACCGGCTGATCGCGGCCAGCCTGCGCGACGTGACCGACGCGGAAAAGCGCGAGGAGCAGCTGCGGCAGAGCCAGAAGATGGAGGCGGTGGGCCAGCTCACGGGCGGGCTTGCGCACGACTTCAACAACCTGCTGACCGGCATCACCGGCAGCCTGGAGCTGCTGCGGACGCGCATCGCGCAGAACAGGATCGGCGAGCTCGACCGCTTTCTCGACATCGCGCAGACGGCAGCCGACCGTGCGGCCTCGCTGACGCATCGCCTGCTCGCCTTTTCCCGCAGGCAGACGCTTGATCCGCGTTCCACCGCGGTCGACCGGGTGGTTGCCGGCATGGAGGAGCTGATCCGACGCACCATGGGCCCGGAAATCGCGATCGAGGCGACGGTCGAAGTCGGCCTGTGGGCCACCCTGGTCGACGCCAACCAGCTGGAGAACGCGCTGCTCAACCTGTGCATCAACGCCCGCGACGCCATGCCCTCCGGCGGGCGGCTGGCGATCGCGGTCGGCAACGTCGTCGTCGAGACCATCACGTCGCCGTCGGCGGAGTCGTCCGCGTTGGTGGATCCGTTCGGCGACCTGCCGCCCGGAAGTTATGTCCGCCTGCGCGTGACCGACAACGGCGCCGGGATGACGCCGGACATCATGGCGCGCGCCTTCGACCCGTTCTTCACCACCAAGCCGATCGGCCAGGGCACCGGGCTCGGCCTGTCCATGACCTATGGCTTCGTGCGGCAGTCCGGCGGCCACGTGCAGATCGTGTCGGTCCCGGGCGAAGGAACCGCGATCAGCCTGTACCTGCCGCGCCACCACGCCCTCCCGGCGGACGCGGTGCCGGCGCCGGTCGCCGACCCGGGAACAGCGACGCGCGGCGAGACCGTGCTGGTGGTGGACGACGAGCAGGCGATCAGGAGCATCGCGGTCGAGGTGCTGGAAGAGCTCGGCTACCGGACGCTGGAAGCGGAGGACGCGGCGGGAGGGCTGGCGCTGCTTCAGTCGAACGCCCGGATCGACCTGCTGGTGAGCGATGTCGGGCTGCCGAACGGCATGAACGGGCGCCAGCTCGCCGACGCGGCACGGCTGCTCCGGCCCGGCCTCAACGTGCTGTTCATCACCGGCTATGCGGAAAGCACGGTGCTGGGCCAGGGCGGCCTGCCGCACGGCATGGAGGTGCTGACCAAGCCGTTCACGATGGACCGGCTCACCAGCCGGGTCGAGGCGCTGCTGAAGCTGCCGGCGCCCGTTCACGCCCCCATTCACGCCCCCGG
>CAXTCK010000288.1:0-3357 GCA_964242425.1 uncultured Acetobacteraceae bacterium
GCGCTGTCGATCGTGGTCACGCTCCGGGCGATCGTGTTCCGCTACTACCTGTGAGCCGGGCTGTGAGCCGGTCGGCGACGCATCAGGATCCACGCGGCGCCGACACAGAGCAGGTTGACCAGCGCCAGGTACCAGGCCGGCGACACCGGATCGCCAGTCCAGTGGATCAGCGCGGTGAACACGATCTGCGCGGTGCCGCCGAAGCAGGAGATGGCGACGGCGTAGAGCAGCCCGAACCCGGTGGAGCGCACCGCAGGCGGGAACATCTCCACCAGAAGCACCAGGCTGGCGGCGAAGCTGCCGACCTGCAGCACCGCGATCACCGCCACCACGATCGCGAACACGGATGCCGACGGATGGGCGTGCAGCAGCATCAGCATCGGCACGATCAGCAGCGCCAGCAGCAGCCGCGGCAGCAGGATCACGGCGAACCGTCCGGTGCGGTCGGACAGGATGCCGCCGGCCAGCGCCGCGAGTGCTCCAAACAGCCCGGCCAGCACGGTGCCGAGCAGGGCGAGCCGCGTCGGCATGTGCAGCGCCACCAGGGCATAGGTGGTGACGTAGTTCAGGAAGTACTGGCTGACGGTGCCGGCGACCAGGAGCATCAGCGCGCACCCCAGAGACAGCGGACCGCTGCTGCCGAGCAGGGCGAGGCGGCCGGAAGCGGGCCCGGACGGCAGCGGCGCTTCGCCGCCAAGACCCGCGCGCAGGAACAGGCCGACCGGCACCAGCAGGGCACCGAGCGCGAAAGGCACCCGCCATCCCCAGCCCGTCATCGCCGCGCTGCCCAGCAGGACGGTGGTGAGAAGGCCGATCAGGCCGCCGGCGAACTGCGCCAGGCTCTGGCTGGCGGACTGCCAGGACGCGTACAGCCCGCTGCGGCCGGGCGGCGCGTTTTCCAGCAGGAAGGTGGTGGCGGGACCGACCTCGGCGCCCCAGGCCAGGCCCTGGATCAGGCGGGCGAGCACCAGCAGCGCCGGTGCTGCGACACCGATGCTGTCGTAACCCGGCAGCACCGCGATCAGGAGGCTGCCGAGCCCCATCAGGGACAGCGAGACCAGCATCCCGGCGCGGCGGCCGCGCCGGTCGGCGATCAGCCCGACCGCCAGCGCGCCGAGCGGGCGGGTGACGAAGCCGATGCCGAAGGTCGCCACCGAGAGCAGCAGCGACACGAACGGGTCGCGGGCGGGAAAGAACACCCGCCCGATCATCACCGCGAAGGTACCGTAGGCGATGAAGTCGAACACCTCGAGCAGGTTGCCCGCCACCGCGGCCGCGACGACGGGCCAGCCGGCCCGTGGCCCGGCTGGAGGTGCAGTCGCGCTCAGGGCAGGATTTCGGTGCCGGCGAAGAAGAACGCGATCTCGGTGGCGGCGTTCTCGGCGCTGTCCGAGCCGTGCACCGAGTTCGCCTCGATGCTTTCCGCGAACTGCGCCCGAACCGTGTGCGGCTCGGCCTTCTTCGGGTCGGTGGCGCCCATCACTTCGCGGTGCTTCGCCACCGCGTTCTCGCCTTCCAGCACCTGCACCACCACGGGCGCCGCCGTCATCGACGACACCAGGCTGCCATAGAACGGGCGTTCCTTGTGCACGGCGTAGAAGGCGCCGGCCTCGGCGTCGGACAGCCGGATGCGCTTCTGCGCCACGATGCGCAGGCCTGCCTCCTCGAACAGGGCGTTGATCTTGCCGGAAAGGTTGCGTCGGGTCGCGTCAGGCTTGAGGATCGACAGGGTGCGCTCGGTCGCCATGATGGTGTCTCCTGTGTGCAGCGAATGGATCGCGCGCCGCTTAGAACAAAAATCGGGCGCCCGCCACTGCACCGGCTGCTAGAAGTGGTGTCGTCAATTCCGGAGCATTCGACGGTTGAGCCTGCTGGTCATCTCCGCGCTGACCCTGCGCATCGGTGGGCGCACCCTGCTGGACCGCGCCGACCTGTCCGTCGAGCCGGGACGGCGGATCGGGCTGGTCGGGCGCAACGGCGCCGGCAAGTCCACGCTGCTGGCGGCGATCGCCGGCGACATGGAGCCCGATGGCGGCGAGATCCGCCTGTCCAGCCGCGCCCGCATGGCGCGCGTGCTTCAGGAAGCGCCGTCGGGGCCGTTGTCGCTGGTCGACACCGTGCTGGCGGGCGACGCGGAGCGCACGGCGCTGCTGGCGGAAGCGGGGCTGGCGGAAGCGGGGCTGGCGAAAATGGCGCACGCGGACGGTGCGGGGCTTGCCGACATCCACGAGCGGCTGCGCGCGATCGGCGCCGACAGCGCGCCGGCGCGCGCCGCCGCCATCCTGTCCGGGCTCGGTTTCGACGCGGACGCGCAGAACCGCGCGGTGGACGACTTTTCCGGCGGCTGGCGCATGCGCGTGGCGCTGGCGACGGCGCTGTTCCTGAACCCCGACCTGCTTCTGCTGGACGAGCCGACCAACCATCTCGACCTGGAAGCGACGCTGTGGCTGGAAGGCTGGCTCGCGCGCTTCCCCGGAGCGGCGCTGATCGTCAGCCACGACCGCGGCCTGCTGGACCGCGCGGTGGAAGCGATCGCCCATCTCGACCGCGGCAAGCTGAGCCTCACCCCCGGGGGCTACGACGAGTTCGTGCGCATACGCACCGAGCAGGCGCTGCAGCAGAACCGCGCCGCCGAGCGGATCGCGGCGCAGCGGGCGCACATGCAGTCCTTCGTGGACCGGTTCCGCGCCAAGGCCACCAAGGCCCGGCAGGCGCAGGCGCGTCTGAAGGCGCTGGAACGGCTGCCGGCGATCGAGAGCGTGGTTGAGGACGCGCCCACCCGCTTTGCGTTCCCCGAACCGGCACCGCTCCCGCCACCGATGCTGGTGCTGGAGCGCGCCTGCGCCGGCTACGAAGGGCGGGTGGTGCTCGCCGGCATGTCGCTCAGGGTCGACATGGAGGACCGGATCGCCCTGCTCGGCGCCAACGGCAACGGCAAGTCCACCTTTGCCAAGCTGCTTGCGGGCCGGCTTGCGCCGCTGTCCGGCACGGTGCGGCACAGCCCGAAGCTCAGGGTCGGCTATTTCGCCCAGCACCAGGCGGAGGAGCTCCTGCCCGACGAGAGCTCAGTGCTGCACATGGCGCGCGCCTTGCCTGCGGCGCTGCCGACCGCGTTGCGCGCCCAGCTCGCCCGGTTCGGGCTCGACGCCAACCGCGCCGACACGCCGGCGCGCGACCTGTCGGGTGGCGAGAAGGCACGGCTACTGCTGGCGCTGGCGACGCGGGACGCGCCGCAGCTGCTGATCCTGGACGAGCCGACCAACCATCTCGATCTCGATGCCCGCGACGCGCTGATCCGCGCCCTGGCCGAGTTCGAGGGTGCGGTGCTGCTGATCAGCCACGATCCGCATCTGGTGG
>CAXTCK010000289.1:0-1298 GCA_964242425.1 uncultured Acetobacteraceae bacterium
GGCTGATGGCGAGCGTCAGGCTGTCCATCACCCGGATGAACGGGATCACGCCGGAAGTCTTGCCGTTGGCGCCCACGTTCTCGCCGATGGAGCGCAGGTTGCCCCAGTACGAGCCGATGCCGCCGCCCTTGGAGGCCAGCCACACGTTCTCGTTCCAGAGCCCGACGATGCCTTCCAGGCTGTCGGACGCCTCGTTCAGGAAGCACGAGATCGGCAGGCCGCGCGCGGTGCCGCCGTTGCTCAGCACCGGGGTCGCCGGCATGAACCAGTGGCGCGAGATGTAGTCGTAGATCCGCTGCGCGTGCGCCGCGTCGTCGCCGTAGAAGCTGGCGACGCGGGCGAACAGGTCCTGGTAGCTCTCGCCGGGCAGCAGGTAGCGGTTGTCCAGGGTCGCCTTGCCGAAGTCGGTCAGCAACGAGTCGCGCGACCGGTCCACGCGCACGGGATGACGGTTCTCCATCTGCACCACGTCCATCAGCGTGCCCTGGCCCATGCCGTCCTGGCCGCGCAGGTCGAGGTCGTGCGCGTCGGGCGCCGTGGTAGCGGCCTCGTCAAAGGTCATGCCGTGTTCTCCTGGATGGTCTCGCCGGTGCGTGCCGGCCGCCGGAGGCACCCTTCGTCGAGGCGCCTTCACACCCTCACTACGCTACATATGGCGTCCGATTCCTAGCCTGCCCACCACATTCGGTTGCGGTCGTGGCACGGCGGCCATACCGGAGCGGCCGCATCCCCTGCTGCATCAGGCGACTAGGCGGGACAGCGCACAGGTCGCTGGAACGATCGAATGTTCGTGAATCCGGCAGATGCCGCCCGACTCGGTCCTCGACGGCACAGCCTCAAGGCACAACCTGAGAGGGCATCGACTCTTCCGCCCTCGCCTTCAGGCCCTGCAGCCAGATCTGGTGGTACTTGTGCATCCGGTTCGGCGCCAGCACGCTCTGGGCGCGGGCGCCGAGGCCGTTCTGGTTCTCCGCCGTCAGCACGAAGGCGCCCTTGTCGCGCGGCTCGATCACCCAGCCGTGGTAGACGTCCATGCCGCGCCCGATCCCGGTCCAGCCGATCCGCTCGAACGGTGCGAACTCCGTGACCACCGACTCGATGTCCAGGCCGAACGTGGTCCAGCGGAACCGCGCGCCTGGCGACAGCTCGGTGGCGCCGTTCTCGATCTGCACATCCCGGGCGTTCTCGTACCAGTCCGGCCACGACCGCGCCCGGACCAGCCAGGCCCAGACCCGTTCGGGAGACGCCTGGATCATCATCTCGTTGCGGACGTGCACCGCCGTCGCGTCCGGACGATA
>CAXTCK010000289.1:1398-3347 GCA_964242425.1 uncultured Acetobacteraceae bacterium
GGGCGATCCTCCCCGCGCCGCTTCACCACCATGCGGCTGCTGGCGCACATCATCTGCTCCGGCCGCTTGCCGAGCAGGCCCCAGCAGGCGGTGGTGATCTCCGGCACGTCGGCGGCGCGATCCATCTCCGGGAACAGCACCAGTGCTGCCGGGCTCGACGCGTCCAGCGCGACCTCCAGCGACCCGAACAGCCGGGCATATCCGGCACGTGCCACGGCTTCCGGCTCCCCGGCCAAGCGGCGTCCCGCCACCGACACACAAAAGCCGTGCGATGCCAGCCAACGCAGCCCGTCCAGCGCCTTGTCCCAGCTGCCGGCGCCGCGCTCGGCCTCGTGCACCGCCGGGCTGTGGTGGTCGAGGCTGACGCGCAGCGTCAGCCGATCGCCGTGCCGCTCGCGAAGCGCCAGCAGCGCCGCCTCGTGGTGGCGCATCGGCTGCATGGCGTTGGTCAGCACCAGCGCCCGCCGGCCGCGCCGCAGCACGTCGTCCAGCATCGCCGGCAGGGCGCGGTTGAGGAACGGCTCGCCGCCGGTGAAGCCGACCTCGTCCACCGGCCAGCCACCCGCTTCCACTTCCCGGAGGAAGCCAGCCACCTCGTCAGCGCTCAGGTAGGCGAGCGAGTCGTTGCGCGGCGAGCTTTCGATGTAGCAGTTGGCACAGGCCAGGTTGCACAGCGTCCCGGTGTTAAACCACAGCGTTCGCAGCGCCCTGAGCGGCACCGAGGCGCGCATCTCGCCGGTGGCGGTGCGGAGCGGGTCGCGGAACTTGGCCGCGTCCAGCGCAAGGCGGTCCGGGCGGAGAAACGGCGACACGAGGCCGCCAGGGGAAACCATGCTGCGATCCTCGCCCTTTGCTCCATCACCTGGGGTCGGCCCGGCCGATTGCCAGCGCCCTGCCCGAATCGGAGCCGCACGCGCCATGAACATCGAGAACAGCCGCGACTATTACGGTCGCGTGCTCGCAGGCTCCGCCGACCTGCGCACCGACGCCTGCTGCACCCTTGAGGCGCCGCCGCCGGCGGTGCGCCAGGCGCTGGCCCGGGTGCACGAGGAGGTGCGCGCCCGCTACTACGGCTGCGGCCTGGTCGCACCGGACGCGATCGAGGGCTTGCGCATCCTCGACCTCGGCTCGGGCAGCGGGCAGGACGCCTTCGTGCTGGCGCAGCTGGCCGGCGAGCACGGTGCGGTGGTGGGCGTGGACGCCACCCCGGAGCAGCTGGCGGTGGCCGAGCGTCACCTGGACTGGCACCGCGCACGGTTCGGCTACGCCCGCTCCAACGTGTCCTTCCTCCATGGCGACATCGAGCAGCTGCACCGGCTGAAGCTGGAGCCCGGCTCGTTCGACCTCATCGTGTCCAACTGCGTGATCAACCTCGTGGCGGACAAGCACGCCGTGCTGGCCGCGGCGCACGGCCTGCTGCGCCCGGGCGGCGAGCTCTACTTCTCCGACGTGTATTGCGACCGCCGCGTGCCGGCGGCGCTGCGACAGGACCCGGTGCTGCACGGCGAATGCCTGGCGGGCGCCCTGTACTGGAACGACTTCCTTTCCCTAGCCCGACGAGCCGGCTTCGCCGACCCGCGCCTCGTGTCCGACCGCCCGCTCGCCATCAACGACGACGCGGTCGCCGCCAGGACGGGCCCGTTGCGCTTCTTCTCCGCCACCTGGCGCCTGTTCCGGCTCGACGGCCTGGAGCCCGCCTGCGAAGACTACGGCCAGGCGGTGCGCTACCTCGGCACGGTGCCTGGCGCTCCCGACCTGTTCCGTCTCGACAAGCACCACGCGATCGAGACCGGCCGTGTTTTCCCCGTTTGCGGCAACACCTGGCGCATGCTGGCGGACACCCGGTTCCGGCCGCACTTCGAGTTCCTCGGCGACTTCGGGCGCCATCTCGGCATCTTCGCCGGCTGCGGCACCAGCCTGCCCTTCGACGGTCCTGGCGCCAGCACGGC
>CAXTCK010000290.1:0-3345 GCA_964242425.1 uncultured Acetobacteraceae bacterium
CTGCACCTGGGCATCGTCATGGGGCTGTCGCTGTCGCTGGTGCGCATGGGGCTGGCGATGTGGGAGTGGGGGGCGCTGCGGCTGCCGTGCCGTCAGATCGCGGCACTGGCGGCGCTGGCCGCGGGCGGCTTCTACATGCTGCTGACTGGGCTGCACCTGCCCGGCTTGCGCAGCCTGGCGATGGCGGCGGTGGCCATGCTCGGGCTGGTGATCGGCAGGCGCGGGGTGTCGCTGCGGGCGCTTGCCTTCGCTGCCGGCCTGATCCTGCTGCTGACGCCGGCCGTGCTGCTCGACGTCGCCTTCCAGATGAGCTTCGCCGCCGTGCTGGCGCTTCTGGCGGGCTACGAGGCGGCGCGCCCGCTGATCCGCCGGCTGCAGGGACCGAGGCTGGGCAACAAGATCGCGTTGCACGTGTTTCAGCTGTTCTTCACCAGCCTGGTCGCAGGCGCCGCGTCGCTTCCCTTTGCCGCGTTCCATTTCGGCCGGGTGCAGTTCTATTTCGTGCTGGCCAACCTCGTGGCGGTGCCGCTGACCGCATTCTGGGTGATGCCGCAGGGCCTGCTGTCGCTGCTGCTGATGCCGTTCGGGCTGGACTGGCCGACGCTGCGCGCGATGGGGGCGGGGATCGACCTGATCCTGCTGCTGGCGCGCGGGGTGGCCGCCTTTCCCGCTGCCAGCCTGCCGGTGCCGTCGTCTCCCGCGTGGGGCCTGCTTCTGGTCAGCTTCGGGCTGTGCTGGCTGTGCCTGTGGCGACGGCGGTGGCGGCTGCTGGGCCTGCTGCCGATCGCGCTGGGGTTCGCCTCGCCCTGGCTGGTGCGGCAGCCCGACCTGCTGGTGTCGGAGGACGCGCAGCTGGTGGCGCTTCGCGACGGCCGCACCATGCTGGTCGAGCAGGGCGCGCGCACCGACCCGATCACCTTGTCCGACTGGCAAAAAGCCTGGGCGATCCCGGCCGGCATCGTTCCGTTCCCCGATGCCGGGCCGGTCGACGCGTCGGGAGATGTGGTCTGCAACCCGGCTGCCTGCCTGCTGCTGCGGCGCGGACGCACGGTGATGCTGTTGCGCGACCCGACCGGCGGCAAGCGCAAGCCGGACGAGGACGAGCCGCCCCCGGCGCTGGAGCCGGGCGACTGCGACAACCTGTCGCTCCTGGTTTCCCCGGCGCCGGCGCGGGGCGCATGCCCCGGTGTGCCGCACATCGACCGCTTCACCGTGTGGCGGGAAGGGCCGCAGGCGGTATGGATCGGCGCCGGCGGGGTGACGGTGCGGAGCGCCCTCGGCAGCCGCGGCGACCGGCCCTGGGTGCCCCACGCGGCACCCGCCGCCACCCCGCGCCCCACCCTGCCGCTGGCACCGGCGGAGTAGGCGCACCCATCCTGCGGCTCAGCGGTTCGGCTTGTCCCGCTTGTCCGGATACTGGCACCAGTCACGGCCGACGCAGTGCCAGCATTCCGGCGCCCGCGCCTTGCACACGTAGCGCCCGTGCAGGATCAGCCAGTGATGCGCCGGGCGCAGCATTGCCGGCGGGATGCGCGCTACCAGCCCGTCTTCCACCGCGCGCGGCGTGGCGCCCGGTGCCAGCCCGGTGCGGTTGCCGAGACGCAGGATGTGCGTGTCCACCGCCATGGCGTCCTCGCCGAACGCCACGTTCAGCACCACGCTGGCGGTCTTGCGGCCGACGCCCGGCAGCGCTTCCAGGGCCTCGCGGTCGGACGGGACCTGCCCGTCGTGCCGGGCCAGCAGCGCCGCCGACAGCGCCACCACGTTGCGTGCCTTGCCGCGCCACAGCCCGATCGCGCGGATGTGACGCGCCACCCCTTCCTCGCCCAGCCGCAGCATCGCCGCCGGGTCGGGCGCTTCCGCGAACAGCCCGACGGTCGCCTTGTTGACCGACGCGTCGGTCGCCTGCGCCGACAGCACCACCGACACCAGAAGGCTGTAGGCATCCCCAAAAGCGAGCTCGGTCTGGCCTTCCGGGTTGGCCTGTCCCAGGGCCGCGATGAACTGCGCGACCTCCGCCTTCGTCATCGAACGCGAGGCGGCGGGCTTGCCGCCCTTCGGTGCCGACGCGATGCCGCTCATGCCTCGATCCCGCTTGTTGGCCACCGCGCCAGCGCCGCGTGGTGCGGCAGCGGAGCGGCCCCGGCCTGGTCCGTCAAGTGTGGCACTTCCGGACGCCTCGACGGGATTCCGAAGGCAGGTAGCGAAACGCGATTTACGTCTCCGTGACGATGTTGCAGATTGCCGCTCCACCCTGGGTTGTGAGCACAGCCGGACATGTCAATTAAGATGTGGCCCTTCGATGGGCATGTCCTGTTTCACATCATCGATCCACCCGAACTCGCAGGACTGGTCACCCTGCTGCTTGCAGGCCTGGCCAGCCTGCGCCGGCTGCACGTTTCCAGATACGGCCCGCAGGCGCCCCGGACGGGACGCCCCGGCGACGACCGGATGGCGGGCCGCGACAAGGCAGAGCTGGTCCGGCCGCTGGGTGTCGTCGCCTGCACCGCGGCACTGCTGATGCTCGTGGGCTCGCACCCGGCCGACAAGGCCTTTCTGCTGCCGCGGGACCTGGTGCTGTCGCTTTGCGGCTGCCTGGGCGCCTGGCTGCTCCGGATCGCCGGGTTCCTGCGTGTGAACGGTGTTCACAGGCATGCGCTGGAACAGGCGAAGGTGCTGGACCGGCTCGTCGCCCTGGCCCGACCCGGGAACGGGCAGCCGGCCGGCGCGCCCGAGGACGGGGACCGCGTCGTGCACCAGCTGGCGCTGCTCGCGGGCCTGGGACCGGTCGAGGCCCGCGAGCTGCAGCATGCGGCACCCTTCCGCCATCTCGGCCGGATCGCCCTCCCGGACAGCCTCCTGCACAAGGCCGCTCCGCTGGACGAGGCGGAATGCCGCCTGCTTCGTCGGGAACCGGTGATCGGCGCCCGCCTGCTCGGCGGCGGCCAGTCGGCGCTGTTCGAGCGCGCGGCGGAGATGGCGCTCGGGCACCAGGAATGCTGGGACGGCACCGGCTACCCGCACGGCCTGTCCGGCACGCAGATTCCGCTTGCAGCACGGATCGCCGCGATCGCGGACCACGCCACCGCCTTGTTTCCGCGCGGCCGGTCGGTCGAGCCGCGGCTGCTGGACGCGGCGGTGGCACGGCTGGAAGCGGAGGCCGGGCGGCGTCTCGATCCGGTGCTGACGACCTTGTTCCTGGACACGCTGCGCCCCCGGCCGCTATCCCCGGCAAAACGGCCGGATGATGGCGGGCAGGAAGGCGGTGCTGCGGCACGCCATGCCCGTCCGCATGATCCCGCAGCGCTCGTGTCCGCGATCCGCTGCGGTTCGGGCCCGCCCTAG
>CAXTCK010000291.1:0-3333 GCA_964242425.1 uncultured Acetobacteraceae bacterium
AGCAGGGCGCGCACCGCGTCGCCGGCGCGGCCGCGGGCGCGGGCCTCCAGGCTGCGGCCGAGCAGGATCAGGGACACGATGACGGCGGTGGCCTCGAAGTAGAGCGGACCGGCCGGAGCATGGGGAAACAGCAGCCGGCGCAGCACCACGACGGTGGAGAAGGCCCAGGCGGCGCCGGTGCCGATCAGCACGAGCGCGTCCATGTCGGGGGCCAGCCGACGCAGGGTGCGCAGGCCGCCGCGCACGAAGTGCCGGCCCGGGCCGAACAGAACGGCGGTGGCCAGCACGAACGAAACAAGGGCGGTCGGAAGCCCGTCCCGCAGGCCGAGCAGGGGGCCGGCCATCGCAAGCAGCACCAGCGGCACGGTGAGCAGGACGGACAGGAGCAGGTCGCGACGCAGGGCTGCGGTAGCCCGGTCCGGCCGGGCGGAACCAACCGGGTTCGGGCTCGAAGCGTCCGGGCTCGAAGCGTCCGGGCCTGTTGCGCGGAGGCGGGGTGCCTCCGGGTCCGAAACCGCGGCGTCGTCCGGGAGCGGCCGCGGCGTGAAGCCGGTGGCACGGACCGCGCTGTCGATCGCGGTTGCGGTGGACACGCCGCCTGCGCCGCGCAGCCGGGCGGCGATGTGGACGGTGAGGCGGCCCGTGGCGAGGTTGACGGAAGCGTCGCGGACGCCCGGCACCGCGGTGACCGCCGTTTCGATGCGACGCACGCAGGACGCGCAGTGCATGCCGTCGACCGCGAGGCGCAGGGTCTCGTCGCGTACGGTGAAGCCGGTGGAAGCGAGCGAGTCGGCGATGGCGGCGGCGAGGCCGGACGGTGGAATGGGCGCGACGCGTGCCTCGGCGTGACCGGACAGGAGGTCGACAACGGCGGACGAGACTCCGGGCACTGCGAGAATGGCCTGCTCGACGCGTCGCACGCAGGACGCGCAGTGCATGCCCTCGACCGGGAAGCGCAGCGCGCTGGATGCCGCCTCGGCGGGCAGGGCCTGGTCCATCGGAACCTCCGGATCTGTGAGACGCCGTAGCGGTCCCGCAGGCTGCACCGGGTCGTGTCGCCGTCGCCGGCGTGTCGGTCAGCCGGTAGAGAGGTGGGGACGAGGCGGCAGACGATCCAGGCCGGGATTGTCGGCCGCCCGCCCGCACGCCGTGCGCGCCCAGGCGATCGGGCGGTCAGGCGGTCAGGCGGTCAGGCGGTCAGGCGGTCAGGGCGGAGGTCATGCTGGTCGCGGTGGAGGCGACGCTCGACTGGGCACCGTAGGCCTGCAGCATCTGCATGATCTGGCTGAGCATTCCCGCCTCGTCGGAGGTGCCCGAGCCGGCCGATGCGGTGCCGGACGCCGAAGCACCGGCCGAGGAGGAGGTGCCCGATGCGGCGCCGGCTGTGGTGGCGCCGGCCGTGGTGGCGGTTGTGGCGCTGCCGGACAACTCGGACTGGAGGCTGGTGAGCAGCGAATGGACGCCCGACACCAGGGCCGAGGCGGCGCTGCCGAGTTGCGTGCCGCCGGCGGAAGCGGCGCTGCCCGACTTGCCACTCGAACTGTTCGAATTGCTGTTCGAAGGCCAGCCGGTGGATGGCGGTGGCGGTGCGGTCGCCTGCGAGGGGTCGGCTCCGGCCAGCATGTCCGTCAGGTCGGAGGACGGCGCGCTCGATCCCGCCGGGGCGGCTTTCGTTTGCGCTGCGGCCTGGGCCTGCATCTGCTGCCAGCGGGCGTGATGGGCGCCCGATACAGCCGAACTCGACATGGTTGCCTCCACGATCTGTTTGATAATGGAACAATACCGTAGCGGTTCTTGGAAGTCCAGGCAAATATAGATAGCGGAATTAGGCAATAAATACCTATCGAGTATTGCCGGCCGGCACATTCTGCCGCGTCGGCACCGGTGACCGGCAGCGGCCGGTCAGCGCGGGCGCTGCCGGTCGCAGATCAGGGCGGCCATGGCGCCGGCGAGCATCAGGGCGGTCATCGCCACCGGGTTGCCCGGGGCGGTCCAGCCGACCAGCACGGTGCCGAGGGCACCGACAAAGAACACGGTGGTGCCGTAGAGGGCGGAAGCGGCTCCCGCGGCGCCGCCATGGCCCAGCACCGATCCGAGGGCGGCACCCGGCAGCACCAGGCCGAGCGAGCCCATGCAGGCCATCATGCCGAGCGCCATCCCGAGTGCGCCGCCGAGGCTGCCGACCGCCATGACCAGCATGGCTGTGGTGGCGGCGACCAGGATCAGGCTGCCGCAGGTCATGGCGCGGTCGATCCCGATCCGGGCGACCAGGCGGGCGTTGCCCTGGGTGCCGAGGATGTAGCCCAGCGCGTTCAGGATGAACACGGCGCCGAAGGTGGTGGGGCTGAGCCGGTAGTGGCCGAGGAACACCGCCGGCGCGCCGGCGAGAAAGGCGAACAGGGTGAAGGTGCCGAAGCCGCCTTCCAGGGCGTGGGTGCGGAAGGAGCGTCCGCGCCAGGCGATGATGTAGCCGACCACCGTGTTGCCGACGCGCAGGCGCCCGTGCTGGTGCGGGCGCAAGGTTTCGGGCAGGTAGCGGAAGATCAGCACCGAGCACAGCACCCCGTAGAGGGCGGCGATCCAGAAGATGGCGCGCCAGTTCCAGTGCTGGGCGATCACGGCGCCCAGCGTCGGCGCCAGCACCGGCACCACGCCCATGACCACCACCATGCGGCCCACCATGCGGGCCGCCTCGGCGCCGTCCTTGACCACGTCGGCGATCACCGCGCGCGGGATCACCAAGCTGGCGGCGGCTCCCACCGCGGCCCACAGCCGCCACCAGGACAGGTGGGTCATGGTGTCGGCCAGCGCGCAGCCGATCGAGGCCAGGGTATAGACCATCGTGCCGATCAGCAGCGGCAGGCGTCGCCCGTAGCTGTCGGCGAGCGGGCCGTGGGTGATCTGGCCGAGCGACAAGCCGAGAAACCAGGCGGCGAGCGTCAGCTGCACCTCGCCCGGCTGCGCGCCAAGGCTCGCCTTCATCGCCGGGAAGGCGGGAAGATACATGTCGGTGGAGATCGGGCCGACCGCGGTCAGCAGGGCCAGAAGCACCGTGATCAGGATCGGAGAGCGCGTTGCCTCGCCCATGCGCTGCCCAGACACGGCGTCATCCCTCCACGAGGCCGGGGCGTCCGGCCGGGAACGGATCATGGCCGGTTCGCGCGGACATGGCGACAGGAAGCGGCAGGCCGTGGACAGCTGGCAAGGCGTGGCACGTCCGCGGCCTACGGGTTTATGTTCTTGATCTGTTCACGGTAGGGTTCTAGGCTCAGGTGTCGCGGCCAAGTGAGGCGGCCAAGTGAGGCGGCATGTCGAGTGGAACGGCGGCACGGC
>CAXTCK010000292.1:0-3327 GCA_964242425.1 uncultured Acetobacteraceae bacterium
GGTGCTGAAGCGGTCGCGCGTTCGATACCCGTTCGTGACGCACGCCTTTGCAGACGGAGGCTAGGCCGGTCGCCTGGTCGACTGGGCCAGGCAGAAGACACACATCGCTTTGCAGATCGTCCGACGCATCGCGTCCACGCAGCGAAAATGCCGGGCCATGATCACCAGCCTGACTACCCTGCCGCTGAGCGGCAGATCGAGAACCGTCCTGAGGTTGCGGCTGCATGATCCGGATAGCCAGGCCCGTCTCGGTTCGAGCTCCCTGACGTCCCAGGGTAAGGCGCCCCAGACCTCAAATCGACCCGTGCAACAACGCCCCAGGTTGGCACAAACCGCCGTGGCGATTGCCTCCTGACACGGGACGCTAAAATGGCATCATGCCCAGATTGAAGGCCCGATCGGTAAACCAGGCAAAGGCGACCAGCGCTACTGCGGTCGAGATGCCGGGCATGATCCGGCGCGGATAGACGATCGTGTTCCGCAGAGCAAAACCGATCGGTAGCACCACGCACGCGATCGATACCTGCGCTGCCTCAAGTCCGAGGTTGAACGAGATGAGCGCGACCCCGAGCGCCACCGGCGGCAGTGCCAGTGGTCCTAGCGCGGTCGCGAAACCGAGCCCGTGGACCAAGCCGAACAGGAACGCCAATGGCCAACGACGGCCTGGTATCACGTGGAAGATGTTGTCGGCTGCTGTGATCAGGATCGTGAGCGCGATCCCGGCCTCGCTCAGGCGCTCTGGAATGCTGACGATGTGCAGGACGGAGAGCGTCAGCGTCGTCCCGTGCGCGATCGTGAAGGCGCTCAGAACCTTGAACGACTCCAGGAACATGCCGCGGAAGTCGGTGACCGGGAGCAGGTCCGCATGCAGCCCGTGGCTGTGCTCCCGGCGCCGGAACATCGCCGGCACCAGCAGCATGGTGACGAACAGCATGTGGTCGATGCCGGTCAGCAGGTGGTGCATGCCGGTCAGGAAGAAGGTCCGAACCGTCTCGCCGTAGCCCGGGGTGATGTCGAATAGGGCCTCGGGGTGTTCGGGCGACAAGGCCACCGCATGAGGCACCCCCGACAGGATGACGTTCAGAAGCCCGCGATGCATCGGATCGAGGTCGAACATCAGCCCGTAGCGGACCTTAATGCCGGACGGCCTGTGGCCGCAGGCGGCGGCGAAGCGCAGCACGGCGTAGCCGCCGTCGCCGAGTTGGTCCGTCAGCAGGGTGGTCGGTCCCGGCGTGCACACGGTCCCGTCGGCCGAGAGCGTCAGCCGCGCCAAGGCGTAGGCGACCACCGTATCGCGCTTGCGCCGCAACTCGCCCCAGGTGATCGCGCCGTCCCCGTCGCTGTCTAGGCCGATCGCGTAGTCGAGGTCGCGCAGCGCGATCGACCACTGCACGGCCATCCCCTCGCCCTGCACGTCGACGTGCAGGTAGGAGCTGCTGGCACTATGCGCCTCGGCCCGCGGCGACAGCGCCAGCAGGGCAAGGACGGCCAGGGTGACTAGGCGGATCATGACTTGTCACCGATTCTGCCGGATGCGGTCCTGCCGGCGAGCGCACTCAGCCGCAGGTCCTCGACCCCGTTGTTCCGCAGCCAGTCGCGGACCGGCTGGGCCGCTTCGGGATGTCCTGCCGCGAGGGCCGTCTCGAGCAGGATCCGGGCGTCGGCTGGCTCGCGCTGCACAGTCCAATTAGCCTGTGCCAGCGCCAGCGCTGCCTGAGGCTGGTGCAGCAGTGCTAGTGTATATCGGGCCTCCTCTCGCCGATGCACCGTGTCGCCGCGCAGCCGGCTCGCCTCGAACCGGGATCCGAGTTCGGCCAAGTGCCGGGCCAGCCCGGCGCGCCCGGTCGCCTGCTCGGCCAGCGCCAGGCGCAGCAACAGTGGGTCGATCCGCGTCCGGTCGGCGAGCAGGGCCACCACATCCTGCGGTCGACCGTGATCAAGCAGCCAGTCGCTCCAGGCGCCGAGCAGGTACGGGTCGTCGCGATCCACCGCGAGCGCCTGGAGATAGTAGCCCTCGGCCGCGGGATCGCCGATCCGGTCGGCGGTCTCTGCCGCCAGTGACAGCGCCCACACCGTCACCGACGGCTCACGGCGCGCTTCCGCAGCGTTCTGGGACAGGGATATCCGCAACGCGCGCAGGGCGACGGGCGCGCGGCCGACGAGCGACATTACCGACGCCGTGCAGGTGTCGGGAACCAGTCCGAGCGTGCCGGTGGCCACCTGCCCGCAATCCGCCAACGCTGCCGCGTAGTCCGCCTGCGCCTGATGGACAGCAGCGAGCGTGAGCCAAGCCTGCGCCGTGTCCGGCTTGGCCGCGATCACCCGCTGCAGCGTTACAATGCTGCCGAGAAAGTCATGGTTGCTCTGCTGGATCACGGCGTACAGCAGCAAGGCGTCCGGCGATGTCGCGGGCGCATCGACCGGCCACGGTGCCAAGGCCGCCTCGGCGCGGCCGAGGAAGCGCGGATCGCCGAGCCTTCGGGACTGGTCAAGGTCGAGGCGCGCAACCTGCAGCGCGAGGCGGAGGTCCCGCTTGTCCTGCAGCAGGGTGGCGTTCAGCCGTCGCAGTTCCCGGCTCGACGTGTCCCGACTTCCAGGCACCAGCTCGAGGACAACGTCGTCTCCCCCCGGGACCGCGGGAACGGCTCTTGCGGGGCTGCCCTGCAGGAACAGGGCCGCCCAGAGCAGCACCATGCAGCCTGAACCGACGAGGCGAAAGATCTGGCGCGGGAACAACCCCGCGCCGATCTGGGCCCACCGCCCGCGGATGGCATTGAACTCGACCATCATCCGCCAGGCTCCTTCCGTGCGGGCCGGTGTTACTGGTGAACCGGCTGGTGCGAGTCCGACAACGGCGGCATGACGTAGGGGAACGCCGTCAGGTAGTGCGTGTCGTCGGTATAGGCCCCGTCGGTGAAGTCCAGCAGGCCCGATGGCGCGTCGGACGGCTTGCCGTACAGGTTCAGCGAGAACAGCCGGCCCATGGCGACCCGCAGCGTGATGTCGACCACGTCATCGCCCGGCCTGCGCCCGTTAGGATAACCAGCATTGTCTCCGGCAATGACGCCGAGCCGGTTCTGCGACCCGAAGGGCGTGATGGCGATGCTTGTGTTCAGGCGCATTTCCTCTGAGGGGGTGCTCAGGTGGGCCGGCGCGTTGACGCCGGTGATGCCGGTCAGGAACACCGCCACCAGATCGGCGCGTGGGAACTTGGTCGGAGCCTGCACCTGCGGAAACAGCGACTGGATCAGCGCCGGCACGGTCGGGTTGGTAACATAGGTCGCGAACTGCGCGTCGTTGGCGGGCAGGGACATGTTGAAGGTGTCC
>CAXTCK010000293.1:0-3315 GCA_964242425.1 uncultured Acetobacteraceae bacterium
GGGTCGACCGGCAGGACGCCGCCGCCGTGCTGGTGCTGGACGGCGACTGGCGCGGACGCGACGGGCTGGTGCCGACGGCGCAGGCTGCGGCGATCGCGGCCGCGATCGGCGGGACACGGTCGATCCGCATCGACGCCGCGTCGCTTGGACCCTGGGACAGCCTGCTGATCGCCACGCTGTGGCAGCTGCGCGCGCGCCTGCTGGCCGACAACCGCGTGCTGGACGACACCGGGCTTCCGTTGCCGATGCGGCGGCTCCTGGCGCTGGCGGCGAACCAGGCCACGACGCCCCCGCCCCGGAGGCGACAATGGAACCCGCTGGCGGCACTCGGGCGGGCCACCCTGTCGGCACTCGCCGCGGTCGGCGCGGTGACGGAGCTGCTGGGCAGCCTTGTTCAAGGCGTCTGGGCCGGCCTGCTGCCGCGCAGCCGGCGCCCGGGGGCGCGCATGCAGGGCGGCGACCTGCTGGATGCGGTGCAGCGCGCGGGGCCGTCGGCGCTGCCGATCGTCGGCGTGGTGAACCTGCTGATGGGGGCGATCCTGGCCTTCATCGGCGCGGCGCAGCTTCGGCGCTTCGGGGCGCAAAGCTTTGTCGGCGAGCTGGTGGGCCTGAGCCTGGTGCGCGAGCTGGCCTCGGTGATGACCGCCATCGTGCTGGCCGGCCGCACCGGCGGCGCCAACGCCGCCCGGCTTGCCACCATGCAGGGCAACGAGGAGATCGACGCGCTGCGCGTGCTCGGCATCAGCGAGCGCGTCACCCTGGTGCTGCCGATGACGCTGTCGCTGGTACTGTGCATGCCGCTGCTCTACCTATACGCCTGCCTGATCGGCATGGTGGGCGGCGGGCTGGTCGCGGTCGGCCTGCTCGGCATCTCGCCTGTGGCCTTCGCGACCGCGCTGGCGCGCGCGGTGCCGCTGGACCAGTTCGCGTTCGGCGCGGTCAAGAGCGCGGCGTTCGCGCTGCTGATCGGGCTCGTGTCCTGCCATATCGGGCTTCGCGCCGGGCGGAGTGCCGCGGCGGTGGGCGAGGCGGCGACCCGGGCGGTGGTGGCGGCCATCGTCGGCATCATCGCGGCCGACGCCGTGTTCGCGGTGCTTGCGGACGCGCTGGGATTATAGGTGGGCGGTTCGTGAGCGATGCCTTCAAGATCGAGGCGAGCGGCCTTTCGCTCGGCTATGGCGCGGAGCCGGTGCAGCGGGACGTGTCGCTCCGCATACGCACAGGCTCGATCTTCGCCCTGATGGGCGGCAGCGGCAGCGGCAAGAGCACGGTGCTGAAGGGACTGGTCGGCCTGCTGCGGCCACGGGCCGGCACCGTGCTGGTGGACGGGAAGCCGTACTGGCCGGCGACGCCCGCGCAGCGCACCGCGCTGAACCGGCGCTTCGGCGTGCTGTTCCAGAGCGGGGCGCTGTGGAGCTCGCTCACGGTGGCGCAGAACGTGGCCCTGCCGCTGCAACTGTTCAGCCCCATGCGGACCGCGGCCATCGCCGACCTGGTACGGTTCAAGCTGGCCCTGGTCGGGCTGGAGGACGCGGCCGACCGCATGCCGTCCGAGCTCAGCGGCGGCATGCGCAAGCGCGCCGGCATCGCCCGGGCGCTGGCGCTGGATCCGGAGGTGCTGTTCTTCGACGAGCCATCCGCGGGGCTCGACCCGGTCACCTCGCGCCGTCTCGACGACCTGATCCTGGAGCTGCGCGAGGGGCTCGGCACCACCATCGTGCTGGTCAGCCACGAACTGCCGAGCCTGTTCGCCATCGCCGACGACGGCGCGTTCCTGGACACCGACACGCGCACGGTGATCGCCACCGGCGCCCCGGCGGCGCTTCGCGACGGCAGCACCGATCCCGCGGTAAGGGCGTTCATGCATCGCGAACGGATCGGGCAAGCGCGGGAGGCGGGATGACGGCAGCGGCGAGGCAAACGGTGGTCGGGCTGTTCGTGCTGATCGGGCTCGGGCTGGCGCTGGGCGCGGTGCTGGCGTTCGGGCGCCTGCACCTGCTGAGCCCGCTGGACCGCGCGGTGATCTTCTTTCCGGGCAACGTGGCGGGGCTGGCGCCCGGTGCCCCGGTGACCTTCCGCGGCCTGCGCGTTGGCTCGGTGGAAACGGTGTCGCTGCAGGTGGACCCCGACACGCTGCACGTCCGCATCCCGGTGATCCTGCAGCTCGACCCGCAGCCGCTGCAGGTAGCGCCGGGCGCTTCGGGACGGGACGGGCTGCGACGGCTGGTGGCGGCGGGCCTGCGCGGCGAGCTGTCGCTGCAAAGCTTCGTCACCGGGCAGATGGCGGTCGAGCTCGACATCAGCCCGAACTCCGGCGCCGCGTTCTCCGACGGCCGGAACCCGCTGCCCGGCGACCTGGTCGAGATCCCGTCGGCGCAGTCGCCGTTCGAGCGGCTGCGCGACCAGGTCACCCACCTGCCATTGCGCGACCTGGCCGGCGACACCCAGCGCACCCTGCACACCGTGGAGCACCTGGCCGACACCCTGGACCGCAGCCTGCCGCCGTTGATCGCCAGCCTGCAGGTCACGGCGGACGGGCTGCACGACGCCGGTCCGATCATCAAGGAGTCGGTGGAAACCATTCGCACGGAGGCGCTGCGGGTGATCGGGCACTACGACGCGCTGTCGGCATCGCTGCGCACAACCGTGGCCGCGCGCGGGCCGGAGGTGAAGCAGCTGCTGGCCACCGCCAACCAGGCCGCCGACCATGCCCGCCACCTCCTCAGCACCCTGGACGCGCTCGCCTCCGACCGGTCGGAGGACCGGCTGAACCTGGAAGCCAGCCTGCGCGACCTGGCCGCCGCCGCGGGCAGCCTGCGCGGCATCGCCCGCGACGTGGAGGCGGACCCCTCACTGGTGCTGCGAGGACGCGCGCGATGAGACGGACGATCGCAGCACTTCTGGTTCTCACCCTTGGCGGCTGTGCGGCACCCGCCCTGCACAGCTATGTCCTGGCGACCACCCCTCCCGCCACCGCCGCCGCTCCGGTCGAGGCCCTGCCGACGCAGGTGATCGAGCTGCGCCCGGTGCTGCTGCCGGACCACCTGGACACCACCGAGATCCTGCGCCGGGTGGGGCCGTCCGAGCTGGTGGCGAGCCGCAACGGCCGCTGGGGCGACCGCCTGTCGGTGGCCATCCGCCTGGCCCTGGCGGCCGACCTGCAGGCGGCGCTGCCGCGAACGGTCGTGGTCACGCGCTCGCCGCTCGGGTCCGCGTTCCGGCGCGTCAGCCTGACCGTCACCGCCTTCGACCTCGACGCGTCCGGCACCCTGGTTCTGGACGCGGAATGGGCGATCGAGCGGGTCCCGCCGCCGG
>CAXTCK010000294.1:0-3311 GCA_964242425.1 uncultured Acetobacteraceae bacterium
GCGACAAGCGCATCATCCTGGCCGACGGCGAGCCGATCGGCGCCATCAACCGGGTCCCGGCCCAGGGCGAGGCGCGCTCCAACATGCACGTGGGCGGCGTCGCCGGGCAGTCGCGCCTGACTGCGCGCGAGCAGGAGATCTGCCGTCGCATCGGCCCGATGCTGCGTGAGCGCGGCCTCACCTTCGTCGGCATCGACGTGATCGGCGACTGGCTCACCGAAATCAACGTCACCTCGCCCACCGGGCTGCAGGAGATCGACCGCTTCGACGGCATCAACACCGCCGGCCTGATCTGGGACCGGATCGAGGCGCGGCTGGATCGTTCCGCCTAGGCCGGGTGCCGCGACTACTCGTACATCTTCGGGCGGTCCATCTTGACCCGCTTCTTCTCGCGGTCCGGGCCGAAGCGGTTGTCGTACCACCGGTACAGCTCCAACCGGAAGTACCAGATCCAGGTCGCCGGCCACACCACCGCCGATATGATCACCATGGTCCAGATCAGCATCGGCACGACCCTCCTGGAACGCGATGCCCAAGGATAGCGGGGATACGCCCGCAGCGCCAAGCTCGCGTTCCCGTGCGTGGGCACCGGGCGCGCACGCCCCTTGATGGCGGAGCCGGGGCAGGGCACAGAAGGACCTCCCATGAGCCACGTGCCCCGATGACAACCAGATCCAGCCCGCTCGACGCGCGGCACCCGGCCAGCTTCCGTCCAAGCCGGTCCCGCCCGTGAGCGGCCCGGGCACCCTGTCGGAGCCGCCGGACTGCGCCCCGGCCGTGCCATCGCCCCGGTCCGCCCTGGACGTGGACGCGGTGAAGGCGGCCTACCAGCGCTGGGCCGGCATCTATGATGGCGTGTTCGGCGGCGTGTCCGCCTTCGGCCGACGTCGCGCGGTCGCCTCGGTGAACCGGCTTCCCGGCACGCGCGTGCTGGAGGTCGGCGTCGGGACCGGACTCGCCCTGCCGCACTACGACCCGTCCAAGCGCATCACCGGGATCGACCTGTCCGGCGCCATGCTGTCCCGCGCCCGGCAGCGCGTGGCGCAGGCCGGCCTGCCGCACGTCGAGGCGCTGCTGGAGATGGACGCGGAAGCGACCGAGTTCGCCGAGGGCTCGTTCGACATCGCGGTCGCCATGTTCGTGGCCTCCGTGGTGCCGAACCCGCGCCGGCTGCTGGCCGAGCTGAAGCGGGTGGTGCGCCCCGGCGGCCACATCCTGTTCGTGAACCACTTCCTGGCCCCCGGCGGCCTGCGCCTCGCCGTGGAACACGGCATGGCGCGCGCGTCGCATTCGCTGGGCTGGCATCCGGATTTCGCCATGGAATCCCTGCTGCCCGAACCCGATCTCAAGGCTGCGCTGATCGAGCCGGTGCCGCCGTTCGGGCTGTTTACGCTGGTGACGCTGCAGAACGCGGCCTAGCGGGACACGCCGGGCTGAACGCTCGCGCAGCTATGATACCCTGGGGCCGACACGGGCGACTAGGGTTCGCCACGCGAGCACGGTCCGCCCGGCTCCCGAGTTCAAGGAGCTTCATGCCGCGCCTGCCTGGCCACTTCAGCCATCTCCAAACCGGAACCGGTTTCATCCTGCTCAGCGTGGTGGCCGGGCTGGCCGGCGGCGTGCTGTCCTTGTGCCTGCACGTGCCGGCGCTGATGCAGGGGCCGCATGCCGAGGCGTGGCGGGTCGTCGCCCTCCGGCACGGCCCGATCATGGTCGCCTTCGCAGCCATACCGGCGCTGCTCGGCGGGTTCGGAACCTGGTTCGTGCCGATCCAGGTCGGCGCCCCGGACACCGCCTTCCCGCGCCTGGCCGCCTTGTCGCTGCTTCTGACCGTCGCCGGCCTCGCAGCCGTGCTGTGCGGGCTGCTTCCGGGCGTGCCGGCGGCCGTGACGCTTGCGGCGCTCTACCTGTCCGGGCTCGCCATCCTGCTGTGCTCGGCCAACCTGATCGCCACCATGCTCAACATGCGCCGCGCGGACATGAGCCTGGGCGCGATGCCCTTGTTCGCCTGGTCGCAGATGATCGCCGCGTGCCTCGCGTGGTTCGCGGTGCCGCTGCTGCTGGCGGCCCTGACCCTGCTGGCGCAGCACCGCGCGTTGCCGGTCTCCCCGGTGCGGCACCTGTTCCGGTTCCTGGGCGCCCCGGGCGACGCGATCATGATCCTGCCGGGCCTCGGCCTGGTCAGCGAGATCGTGTCCGGCCTGTGCGGTCGTCCCCTGGTCGGACGACGCCTCGTGCTGGCGTCCATGGCGCTTCTGGCCGGGATCGGCGCGCTCGACTGGGCGAACCAATTGTTGTCCGGCACCATCGGCATCAACAACCTCGTGTCGCGCGTGGCGATGCTCCTGTCGGTCCTGGCAATCCTCGGCTGCTGGGCTGCCACGTTGTGGCGGTCGCCGCGGTCTTCGGCGGCGGGAAAGCGGGTTCCGGGCCTGTTCGCGCTCGGCTTCATGGTGCTGCTGCTGGACACGGTTGTCGCCGGGATGCGCTCGTCGGCGCCGCTGCATGACGGCCCGGCCTTGTCCGCCGTGTTCGCGATGTTCGCCGGCGCCTACTGGTGGATGGGCACCCTGACCGGGCGGGCCTACCCGGAGGCGCTGGCCCGACTGCAGTTCTGGCTGCTGGCCGCGGGCACCTCGTTCTCGATGCTGCCGCAGGCGACGGCCGCGGCGATAGGTGCCGCGTTCACCAGCCTGTCGGTGCTGGTGTTCGCCCTCGTGGTCGTTCTCACGCTGGCGCGGCGGCAGGCCGACCCATGGACGCTGGCGACGGCCGGCGGCGGCACGCTGCCGCCGCTGTGGCACGGAACCCGTCGATGAGCGGCATCCTCGCCACGCCGCCGGCCGCCGGCGGCCTTGGCACAGAAACCCGCGACTGGTTCGCGCTGCTCAAGCCGCGCGTCATGACCCTGGTGGTGTTCACCGGCGCGATCGGCCTGTTCATCGCGCCAAAGCACGTTCATCCGCTGGTCGCCCTCATCGCCATCCTGTGCATCGCCATCGCCACCGGCGGAGCCGGGGCGATCAACATGTGGTACGACCGCGACATCGATGCCCTGATGCGGCGCACCGCCCGGCGCCCGATTCCCGCCGGACGCGTCGCTGCCGGCGACGTGCTCGCCTACGGCATCGGGCTCAGCGTGTTTTCCGTGGTTCTGATGGGCCTCGCCACCAACCGGGTCGCCGCTGCATCGCTGGCGTTCTCGATCCTGTTCTATGTCGTGATCTACACGATGTGGCTGAAGCGCTCGACGCCGCAGAACATCGTCATCGGCGGCGCCGCCGGCGCGTTCCCGCCCATCATCGGCTGGG
>CAXTCK010000295.1:0-3299 GCA_964242425.1 uncultured Acetobacteraceae bacterium
GATCGACCGCAAAACGTTGCTGGCCCGTTTTCATGCCGTCGAGGACGGGCGGATGCTGTCGGGTGCGGCAGCCTTTGCGGCCATGTGGCGCGCCGTTCCGCTGCTTCGGCCGCTCGGGATCCTGGCGCGCAACCGGATGGTGCTGGCGGGGCTGGAACGGGCATACCTTCGGTTCCTGAGGGTGAGGCCCTCCCTAAGGAAGCTCTGGGGCGCTGCCCCAGGCCCCGCCGAAGGCTCACCTTCGGGAACCGGGTCTAGATGATGTAGTCGAGGGCGGGCAGGGTCTGGTCCATGGTCAGGGCGGGCATGTTGGAATGGCGCGTGCCGACCAGGCGGGCCGGGTTGCCGACCACGGTGGTGTAGGGCCGGACGGCTTCCAGGACGATGGAGCCGGCGCCGACCTTGGCGCCCTCGCCGATCTCGATGTTGCCCAGGATCTTGGCGCCGGCGCCGACCAGCACCCCGCGCCGGATCTTGGGATGGCGGTCGCCGACGTTCTTGCCGGTGCCGCCCAGCGTCACCCCCTGCAGAAGCGACACGTCGTCCTCCAGCAGCGCGGTCTCGCCGATCACGATCCCGGTGCCGTGGTCGATCAGCACCCGGCGCCCGATGGTGGCGGCCGGGTGGATGTCGAGCCCGAACAGCTCCGAGCACCGGCTCTGCAGGTGCTGCGCCAGGTGCCGCCGCCCGTCCCGCCACAGGTGGTGCGCCACCCGGTAGATCTGCAGCGCCTGGAAGCCTTTGAAATACAGGAACGGCGTCACCAGGTCCGGGCACGCCGGATCGCGCTCCTTGATCGCCACCAGGTCCGACGCGCCGGCGGCGACCAGGTCCGGGTCCGCCTCGTGCACCGCCGCCGCCATCTCCGTCAGCACTTCCGCCGGAACGGCGAGGTCGGCCAGCTTGCGGCCGACCAGGGCGGCCAGGGCTGTGGTGAAATCCGCATGCGCGTGGATGCTGCCGCACATCAGCCGGCCCATGATCGGGTCGCCGCAGCACGCCGCTTCCCCCACCATCTGCCGCCACAGCGCCGCGAGGTCCACGGCGCCCAGGGTGGTGCCCGGAGTGGCACTCAAGGGGGCCCCCGGGAGCGGCATCTCTGCGTTCGGAGCCATGCGCGCGAGATCGATCATGTCGTCCATCATCAAACGGTCCGGCTTCAGCTTCCTGGCGATGGCAGATGGGATGCGTCCGCGGCTTCTGCGAGTCCGGGCGCCACGGCGAGCCGCGCCGTTTGCTCGCCCATCGCCGCGCGCATGAAGGCGCGTCGCAGCGGCGGGATCCGGTTGACCCCGGCGATGCCGAGGTCGCGTGCCAGCCGCAGCGCCGGGTTGTCGTTGGAGAACAACCGGTCGAGCAGGTCCGTGGCGGCCAGCATGAGGAGGTTGGCCGGCCGCCGTGCCGCCTGGTAGGCGCGCAGCAGCGCCGCGTCGCCGAGGTCCCCGCCGCGCCCGTGCGCCGCGATCAGCAGCCCGCCCAGCGCCAGGACGTCGCGGAAGCCGAGGTTGAGCCCCTGGCCGGCGATCGGGTGCACGCCGTGCGCCGCGTCCCCGACCAGGGCGAGGCGGGTGGACACGTAGCTGTGCGCGTGCAGGGCGTTCAGCCTGTAGCTCCAGCGCCGGCCGACCGGGCGCACGGCGCCGAGGTGGCCGCCCAGCCGTCGCTGGATCTCGCGCCCGAATGCATCCTCCGGCAGGGCGAGCAGCCGGTCCGCCAGCGCGTCCCGCTCCGTCCAAACGATCGCCGACAGGTAGGGGGCACCCTCGGTGCCGGCCATCGGCAGCTGCGCGAACGGGCCGCCGGGTAGGAAGTGCTCCAGCGCCTGGTTGCGGTGGGGAAGGGCATGCGCCACCGCGCACACCAGGCCGGTCTGGTTGTAGCGCAGCTGCGTCACCCCGATGCCGGCCTGCCGGCGGAGCGGGCTGTCGCGCCCTTCGGCGGCGATCAGCAGTTGGGCGCGTATGGTGCGGCCGTCGCTTGTCCGGATCACCACGCCTGCCTCGTCGCGCCGAAGCACCGTCGCCTGCGCAGGGGCGGCGACCAGGATCGCGGGGCACGCGTGCAATGCCGCGTTCAGCGCCACGCGCAGGCTGCGCGCTTCCGTCATCCAGCCGAACGGCTCGCCGACCTCGCGGTGGTCGAAGTGCAGGAACAACGGCGAGGCCGGGCGACCGAGCCGCCCGTCCGACACGCGTATGTCCTCGATCGGTCCGGACGGCAGCGGCAGGTGGCGCCACACCCCGGCCTGCTCCAGCAGCCGGCGGCTGCCCGATGCGACCGCATAGGCGCGACCGTCGAAGTCGGGATGCTCCATCGGCGGCAGGGCGGCGCGGTCGACCACCGCGACCGGGATCCCGGCGCTGCCCAGCAGGCAGGCCAGGGTGGCGCCGACCGGGCCGGCACCCACCACGCACACGGCCACGTCGACCAAAACCGGCGCCGATATGCTCATGAACGCACCTTCAACGGCGGCAGAACCACCGATTGCCTGTTTACTGGGCTTTCGGCCGCAGCGGATTGTGGCATCCGGGACGCAAAAAGAGACGTTCTCGCGCACGGTGACGCGGTGGCATGGATCTTGGAACGATGTCGTGTCAAATCGAACCGGCTCCGGCTGGGCGATTGACACGAACGGTCAGCCTGGCATCCCGCCGATCGGCAGCCGGACACCATGTTGGACAAAGGAAGGTGCGATGAAGCTCGTCACGGCAATCATCAAGCCCTTCAAGCTCGATGACGTACGGGAAGCGCTGACGCCGTTGGGTGTTCAGGGTCTGACGGTGTCCGAGGTGAAGGGGTTCGGTCGGCAGAAGGGCCAGACCGAGATCTATCGGGGTGCGGAATACCACGTCAGCTTCCTGCC
Source organism: uncultured Acetobacteraceae bacterium (assembly GCA_964242425.1). Classification (GTDB taxonomy): domain Bacteria; phylum Pseudomonadota; class Alphaproteobacteria; order Acetobacterales; family Acetobacteraceae; genus Lichenicola. The sequence continues at coordinate 2,864 of CAXTCK010000295.1, forward strand.
GAAGGTGAAGATCGAGGTCGCCGTGTCCGACGACATGGTGGACCAGGTGGTGGAAGCCATCCTGCAATCCGCCCACACCGGCAAGATCGGCGACGGCAAGATCTTCGTGAGCGAGATCCTGCGCACGGTGCGCATCCGCACCAGGGAAACCGGAGAGGACGCACTGTGAGGACCATGCTTCCCATGCCCGCATCCCTGCTTCGCACGGCGGCGCTCGCGGCTCCCGTGCTGGCGGCGACAGCGCTCGCGGCGCATCCCGCCCTGGCCGCCGCCGCCGCTCCGCCGCCCCCGCCCAAGATCGACACCGGCGACACCGCCTGGATGCTCACCAGCACGGCGCTGGTGCTGCTCATGACGGTGCCGGGCCTGGCGCTGTTCTATGCCGGCATGGTGCGCAAGAAGAACGTGCTCGCCACCCTGATGCAGGCCTTCGCGG
>CAXTCK010000296.1:0-3284 GCA_964242425.1 uncultured Acetobacteraceae bacterium
ATCAGTGGCCGCTTTCGATCGGAATCACCGGCCGCTTTGCGTCGGATTCCGCAGATGGGTGCCAGATGTCGCCGACGGCTGGCTCACCGGTGTCGCCTGACAGCGTGTCCATCGCCGCCACGAAGTGCTCGACTAGAGCGTGACCTCATCGATGTGAATCTTGGGGGCTTCCCCGACGCGGGTGGCCTATGATTCACCCTGTGTGCTGGAAAGGGGGCCAGCATGCATGGGCAAGCCGCTTTCCGTTGATCTCCGGTCCAGGCTGGTTGCAGCCGTTGCTGGCGGCCTGTCGCGCCGTGCAGCAGGCGAGCGCTTCGGCGTCTCGGCGGCCAGCGCCATACGCTGGGTCCACGCGTCGAACACCACGGGCACGCTCGAGGCCAAGCCGCAGGGCGGCGACATGCGCTCGCACCGTATCGAGGCCTTCGGTCCCGTGATCCTGGCGGCTGTCGAGGCGCAGAAAGACATCAATCTGGTCGAGCTGCTGCGCTCGCTGCACGGCGCCTCGTTCGCGGCCAGCACGGTGTGGCGCTTCATCGACCGCCACGCCGTGACCTTCAAAAAAATGGCGCACGCAGCCGAGCAGGAGCGGCCCGACGTCGCAGCCCGGCGCGGGGCATGGTTCGCAGCTCAGCCTGACCTCGAGCCCGAGCGCCTAGTCTTCATCGACGAGACCGGCACCTCGACCAAGATAGCCCGGCTGCGCGGTCGCGCCCTGCGAGAACAGCGCTGCCGGGCGGCCATCCCGCATGGGCACTGGAAGACGACGACGTTTACCGGCGCCCTGCGACTGCGCGGCATGACCGCGCCGATGGTCCTGGACGGGCCGATGAACCGGGTGGCGTTCCAGACCTACGTCGAGCAGGTGCTAGTGCCGACCCTGCGCCCTGGCGAGGTGGTCATCATGGACAACCTACCCGCCCACAAGGGCTCAGAGGTGCGCCACGCCATCGAAGCCGCAGGAGCAGCCCTGCGCTACCTCCCGCCTTACTCGCCCGACCTCAACCCGATCGAGAACGTCTTCTCCAAGCTCAAAGCGATCCTGCGCAAGGCAGCGGCACGCATGATCGACGGTCTCTGGGATGCCAATCCGCGATGCCCTGCCACGCTTTACGCCCCAGGACTGCACAAGCTACCTCACCGCCGCAGGATATGAGCCAGAATGATCAGATTCTGCTCCAGGTCGAGCACCGAGATGCGGCCGAGGTCGAAGCGTTGCCGCTCCGCCAGATCCAGCAGCAGGTCCATCGGCCCGTCGAAGCCGTCGAGGTGCAGCTCCGGGATCGTGGCGATCCGCGGCGGCGGATCCGGCACCACAAGGCAACCGGATATATCAGACATTCGACGTAAACTGCACCGTCATTAACTTCGCCTTCAGCACTTTCTTGAGTCGAGATCCTGCGTCTTGCTGACGCGTGCTGGCGGCCACATCGATCTTAAGGAAGCACGGTGTGGCCGTTGCACTACATCTTAGCGGTAGTCGCTATTATTAAGCACCATGCCTGCAGTGAGCGCCCGCCAGTCCACGCTGGCGTCAGCCACCATCCTCTCCACTCCAGTTCGGAGGCAAGCAGGGCTCCCAGTACCGGTAGCCTTTCCGACCCAGATCGTTTGCATACAGCTCGCATGGGTTGGCGATCTCGAACCAAAAGGGATCATGCCAACTCATCACATGCATCCGGTTCGTGGGATCGTGTAGGACCCAGTGTAGTGTGCTTCGTGGAGTGCCGGCTGGCGGCAGGCAGGCGGGATCATCCATGTCGTTATCCGTTGACGGTGGCCAAAGTCATCCGAACGCGTTTCCATCCAACACGGTGCCAGCCGTGATCGCGTTCCAGGTCGCATTGTCGTGATAAGCCGGTGTCTCGCTTCTGCCTCTCTTCCAGCTGGTCATAGCTGCGTCGGTCCTTGCTCTGTCGCGCACCAGCTTCGGGTTGAGCTTCTACAGCCCGCCCGTCAGCCGGCAATGTCACACCTCTTCGATCGCACCACTCCCAAACAACCTCTTAGTGTCCGTCCGAAAACATTTTGAGCGATGACAGCAGAATAGTTTGGAGCGGAGCGGCATAGGCAACCGCCCGTTTGGCTGTAAATTTAGGCCGGCGGACTGCCATCTGCCGCCGGTCTCCTCTGTATCCAACTGAGAACACTGCTAATGTTCTTGTACGGACACTTAGCTCGATTTTGGCCATTTGAGGCGACCATAGGCGGCGGAGCGGGTGACCGATTAATCTGCCGTGTCCCCGCCAAGAAACGCCGCCATGCTTCATCTGCCATCCCGCTTCGCCACCGTGATCCTGAGCTTCGCGCCGCTGTTTTTCCAGTGCACCCAGCACCATGCCAAGGTGCTGCTGCTGGGTTCGATCCTGGCGCCGGCGAAACGCACCGTGACGAGCCTGCTGCGGATCTCTGGGCTTGCTCAGGAGCGGCGGTTCGTGAGCTACCATCGCGTACTCAATCGTGCGGCCTGGAGCCCGCGTGACGCGTCCCGTCTGTTACTTGGCCTTCTGGTCGCGGCGTTCGTTTTGGCCGGCCCGGTGGTGCTGGGGATCGACGACACCATCGAGCGGTGCCGGGGCAGACGGATCAGCGCCAAGGGGATCTACGCGACCCGGTGCGTTCCTCTCATGGCCATTTCGTGAAGGCCTCCGGCCTGCAGTGGCTCAGCCTGATGCTGCTGGTGCTGATCCCCTAGGTCAGGAGGGTCTGGGCATTGCCGTTCCTGACAGCCCTTGCCCCGTCCGAGCGCGCCTGCCGGGAGCAGGGTTGGTGGCACAGAAAGCTGACCGACTGGACTCGGTAGTTGGTGCTGCAGGCACGCCGCTGGCTGCCAGAGCCCGATCTTGTGCTGGTGGGTGACAGCGGCTTCACCACTCTGGAACTGCTGGACGCGCTCAGCCGCAAGGACATCGTCTACATCACCCGCTTGCGTCTCGCTGCCGCTCTCTATGAGCCGGCAGCCCCGCGACTGCCGGGAACCAACGGGCGGCCCAGGACCAAGGGAGTCCGCCTGCCGAACCTGTCCGATATTTCGGCCAACCCTGGACCAAACTGGCAGCAGCTGATGGTGCCTGACTGGTATGGCGGTCGACCAGTCCGCTGGGTGCTGGTGCGCGATCCACTTCGCCGGTTCGAGCCGCAGGCTCTGCTGTGCACCGGCCTGGCCTGCACACTGGAGGTAAGCGGTGCGGCGGCGACATCTGGCGGGTCGTGAGCGCGCCATGATCCAATCGGCGCATGGACGTGATGTCGCCGGACCTGGTCGAGGACGCTGAGAGCGCTCG
>CAXTCK010000297.1:0-3258 GCA_964242425.1 uncultured Acetobacteraceae bacterium
GCCGGGCGCGCCGACCCGGGCGGCGATCGCGGCGTAGCTCGCGGTGCTGCCGGCCGGGACCTGTCGCAGCGCCTGCCACACGCGCCGCTGGAACGCGGTGCCGCGTATGTCGAGCGGCAGGTCGGGGCCGGAGGCCGGCGCCTCGACCAGTCCCACCACCTGCGCCAGCAGCGCCGCGAACGCCGGATCGCCGCCGGCCAGGGCGGCGCGGGGAAAGCGCTCGCGCAGGTCGCGCAGCAGCTGGTCGGCATCGTCGCCGATCAGGATGGCGGCGATCCCGACGGCGCTGGCGGCGACCAGGACGAACCCGAGCGAGCAGGCATCGACCGCGACGCGCAGCATCTCCCCGGCGCCGCCGTCGCGGTAGCGCCGCGGCGTCATGCCGAGGACGTTTCCGGCCTCGGCATAGAACCGGCCGCTCGATCCGTAGCCGGCGCCGTGGATCGCCTGCGTCACGGTTCCGTTGTCGCGGAGCCGCTCGCGGAGCTGGGCGGCGCGCCGTGCTACGGCATAGGCCCTGGGCGTCACCCCGGTCGCCGCCTTGAACGAGCGGTGCAGGCAGGACGGGCTGCAGCCGACCGCGCGCGCCAGCCCGGCCAAAGGCAGCGCTTGTTCCGCCGCGTCGATCAGCCGGCAGGCCCGCGCCACCAGGGCCGCCCGGGCGTCGTCGGAGGACGGGCCGTCGGGACGACAACGCAGGCAGGCGCGGCAGCCCGTCGCCCGGGCCGCCTGGAGGCTGTCGTGGATCGACACGTTGTCCGGGTTGCAGGTGCGGGACGGGCAGGACGGCCGGCAGTACACGCCGGTGCTGGCCACCGAATACCAGAACGTGCCGTCGGCCCCCTTGTCGCGCGCCAGGATGCGCGCCCAGCGCGGGTCGCCGGTTGTGCCGGAACGGGGCGTGCCGGAACGGGATGCGGTCGTTATCGCCTGCCTTTGCATGGGGAAATCCTGTGCCAGATCGTCGCAGCGCCCGTCCATGCCAGGGATGCCCGGCGCCGGCGTCCCGTTTCCTGTCGCCCAATCCCGGAAACCGTTTCGCCGGCAGCGCGCATGGATGTTGCATTTCCTTCCGGTTGCTGCCTTGTCCCGCACCGGGCCGCATCCGGTCCACCTGCCCGTTCCTGCCCGTTCCTGGAAGACTCATGCGCCGTCTTGCCCCCCTGCTGATCGCTTTCCTGCTTCCGCTGCCGTCGGAGGCCGCGACCGTATCCACCGACCCGGTTCCGACGGTGGAGCCGCCCGCCTTTCTCGGCGACGTCGAGGGCGCGCAGGCGCTGGACTGGGTCCGGCAGCGGAATGCCCGGACCTTTGGCGTGCTGGAGCACGATCCCCGCTATCCCGCGTTCCACGCCGACGCGCTGGCGGTGGCGCAGGCGCCGGAACGGATCCCCGCCCCCAAGGTGATCGACGGGCAGGTGTACAACTTCTGGCAGGACGCCTCGCATCGCCGCGGCCTGTGGCGGCGCACCGACCTCGGCTCCTATCGCGGCGCGTCGCCCGCCTGGCACACGGTGCTCGATCTCGATGCGCTATCCGCCTCCGAACACGCCAACTGGGTGTGGAAGGGGGTCGAGTGCGCGGAGCCGGCGGAGAAGCGCTGCCTCGTGCTGCTGTCCGACGCCGGCGAGGACGCCACCACCGCGCGCGAGTTCGACCTCGGGGCCGAACGCTTCGTGGCGGACGGGTTCGTGCTGCCTCGCTCCAAGCAGATGATCGCCTGGGAGGATCGGGACACGCTTCTGGTGGCGCGCGACTGGGGGCCCGGCAGCCTGACCGCGTCCGGCTACCCGTTCATCGTCAAGCGGCTGCGTCGCGGGCAGGCGCTGGACCGGGCCGTGGAAGTGACGCGCGGCACGCAAGCCGACATTTCCGTCAGCCCCGAGGTGCTGGTCGACGGCGACGGGCACAAGGCGGTGCTGGTCGATCGCGGCGTCACCTTCTTCACCAAGGAGTACCGGCAGGTGACGCCGCAGGGCCTGTCGCCGCTGCCATTGCCGCCCAAGGCGACCGTGATCGGGCTGGTCGCCGGGCGCCTGCTGGCGAAGCTGGACCAGGACTGGCAGCCAGGAACGGGACCGGCGATCCCGGCCGGCAGCCTGGCAGCACTGGACCTGTCCCGTCCGGACGCCCCGCCGCAGCTCGTGTTCGCGCCCGGCCCGCGCCAGTCGGTCGAGGCGGAATCGGTCGGCGTCACCCATGGTCATGTGGTGGCGGCCATCGCCGACAACGTTTCCGGCCGTGCGCTGGTGTTCACCCCGGACGCCACCGGCTGGCGCACGCAACGCCTGCCCCTGCCGGACAAGGTGTCCATCACCCTGGTCGACAACAACCGGCACGACGACCACGCCTTTCTGCAGGTGACCGGCTTCCTGACGCCGAGCCAGCTCTGGCTGGTCGATGCCGGCACCGGCGCCGCCAGGCGGATCAAGGCGCTGCCGGCGCAGTTCGACGCGTCCGGCCTGGTGGTGGAACAGCTGGAAGCGCGCTCGACCGACGGCACCATGATCCCGTATTTCGTCGTGCACCGCCGCGCCATGAAGCATGACGGCACCAACCCGACCGAGCTCACCGCCTATGGCGGCTTCGGCATCTCCAGCACGCCGTCGTATTCCGGCGCGATCGGCCGGCTGTGGCTGGCGCGCGGCGGGGTGTACGTGCTGGCCAACATACGCGGCGGCGGCGAGTTCGGGCCGGCCTGGCACGAGGCCGGGCGCAAGACCAACCGCCAGCGCGTGTTCGACGACTTCGCCGCCGTGGGCCGCGACCTGGTCGCGCGCGGCATCACCTCCCCGCGCCGGCTCGGCATACGCGGCCGCTCCAATGGCGGGCTGCTGATGGGGGTGGAGTTCACGCAACATCCCGAGCTGTGGCGGGCGGTGATCATCGGCGTGCCGCTGCTGGACATGCTGCACTTCGAGACCATGGCGGCGGGCGCGTCGTGGGTGGACGAGTACGGCAGCGTGTCGAAGCCCGACGAGCGCGCCTTCCTGGCCCGGATCTCGCCGCTGCAGGCGCTTCGCCCCGGGGTCGCGTATCCGGAACCGTTCATCTTCACCTCGACCCGCGACGACCGGGTGGGGCCGGTGCATGCGCGCCGCTTCGCCTGGCGGCTCGAGCAGCTTGGCGTGCCGTTCCTGTACTACGAGGATACCGAGGGCGGCCACGCCGGCACCGCCAACCTCGGCGAGATCGCGCATGAGCAGGCGCTGGAAGCCACCTATCTCGCCCGCCGGCTGGTGGACTGACGCCGGCCCG
>CAXTCK010000298.1:0-3201 GCA_964242425.1 uncultured Acetobacteraceae bacterium
CGGCCGAGCGGGATGCGCACGCAGGCGACCTGGCCCTGGAACGGGCCCAGCACCAGTTCGGCGTCCTGCAGGAAGTAGAAGCCGGCCCAGTTCACCCGGTCCAGCGTGTGGAACAGGAGCGCTGCGGTGTTGGCGGCGTTGGCGATCAGGTCATGCTCGCCGGCCAGCAGCGAGCCTAGGGTCTCGAGGAGGTCGTCGGCAGGGTATGCCGTGGCGGGGTGCATCTCGTGTCCACCTGTCAGGAATGCGGCAGGCCAGGAAGGCCTTGAAGGTCGGGAAGGCGCCGAAGTCGGGGAAGTGCTGGCGCGTTCGACATCAGCAACGGCCGCGACTTGATGCAGGCAGCCTAGTTTATGCTGGCGCTTTTCAGGTTCAGGTAGTCGTCGGCAAGCTGGCCGGTCTGGGTGCGGCAGTCCTTGATCGGTTTGCCGCTGTTGATGTGGCAGGCTTGTGCGGCGGCGCTCCACTCGGCCGAGCACGCGTCCAGCAGCCGTCGCTTCGAGATGCCGTGGTCGCTCGCCTTGTCACGCTCCGGTTGGAATTTCCTATCGAAGCAGGAGTCGAGGTTTCCGGTCGCCACCTGGGACGCGTTGAGGGTGGCGAGGGTGTCGCCGCGGGCGGCGACCGGCCCGCTCGCGCCGAGCAGGACCGCAAGCAGGATCAGCTGTCGCATGTCCCATCCTTCATGGCAGAAGAACAACGATAACCAGATCGACCGGAGCACGACGAAGTTGCTTCGGGCGCGCCTGCGGTGCTGCGCCGGAGGGAGATGTTCCTGGAATGGCACCCTCGAATTCGCGGACCGGATCAAACGATCTGGGGACAGGAGGTTGCAAAACCATCCCCTGATCCTGCCTTCCTGACCGGCGGAACCTGTCGCACATAGCAACGTGGCCGATCTGGCGGCGAAGCACAGGCGCAAATCAAGGCGGAACCACTTTTGGGCGCTTCCGCCGACCGATCAGCTGCCAAGGCGGTTCTGGCGCACCCGGAAAGACTCGAACTTCCAACCCCCAGATTCGTAGTCTGGTGCTCTATCCAATTGAGCTACGGGTGCCCTGCCAGTGGGGGCGGGGTTTAGCCGAAGGTCCCGGGAACCGCAACCCCTGCCGGGGTTCGCCGTCAATGGCCGAACAGGCGCTGCAGCGGGTGGTTCTCGGGCCGCAGCAGGGTCACTTGGGCGCGGCAGGACGGCGTGCCGTAGGTGCCGTCGATGCGGCTGCCGTCCGGCGCCAGGACCCCCTCGAACACCATCGGCAGGGGGTGGCGGTTCATGTCGGTGAGCAGAAGCTGGGCGTGCATGTGCTGGCCGGTGCGGCGGCTGCCGTGCAGGACCAGGACGCCGTCGGCCGGGATGAACGAGATGTCGGTGCCGCCTACCAGCAGCCGCGACGGCGCGCGATCCGGACACGTACCCTGGGTGGCGACCAGGGTGCCGGCCCATTCCCCCACCGCATCCCCGGGCCCGGCCAGGGCGGCGAGCGGGAGCAGCGCGAGTGCCGCCACCAGAAGCGAAAGCCGGCCTCTGGCCGGTCCGGTGCGGCCGTCATGGCGCCGGCGCGTGGTCATGGTCCGTTCTCCACTCTGGCTCCTGCCCGGAGGCGCCGGTATAGCAACCCCGATCGTCCCCCGCGATCCCACACGGCGCGTTCCGTCGTCCTGGGCGCGCTGATCCCGAAGGGTTTCCATCGCCATGAGCGAGCTCGACGCCGTCCTGCACGACGATCGGATCCTGATCCTGGATTTCGGCAGCCAGGTGACGCAGCTCATCGCCCGCCGCGTGCGCGAAAGCGGGGTGTACTGCGAGATCTGGCCGTTCAACGCCGAGCCGTCGCGGATCGAGAACTTCCGCGCGCGCGGCGTCATCCTGTCCGGGGGGCCTGCGAGCGTGCTGGACGGGGGCGCGCCGCGCGTTCCCGACGCGGTGTTCGCGCTTGGCGTGCCGGTGCTGGGCATCTGCTACGGGCAGCAGGCGATGTGCGCCCAGCTCGGCGGCGCGGTCGACACGCACGAGCTGCGCGAGTTCGGACGCGCGCATGTCGAGGTGGTGGAGGACTGCGCCCTGCTGCGCGGCGTGTGGCAGCGCGGGGCCCGCGAGCAGGTCTGGATGAGCCACGGCGACCGCGTGTCGCGCCTGCCGCCCGGCTTCCGGGCCGTGGCGGTCAGTGAGGGCGCGCCCTATGCCATTATCGCCGACGAGGGCCGCCGGCTTTACGGCGTGCAGTTCCATCCCGAGGTGGTGCACACCCCGCACGGTGCTGCCCTGCTGCGCAACTTCACCCACGAGGTGTCGGGATGCGCCGGGCGCTGGACCATGAAGGGTTTTCGCGAGCTGGAGATCGAGCGCATCCGCGCCCAGGTGGGCGGCGGGCACGTGATCTGCGGCCTGTCCGGCGGCGTGGACAGCTCGGTGGCGGCGGTGCTGATCCACGAGGCGATTGGCGACCAGCTCACCTGCATCTTCGTCGACCACGGCATGCTGCGCGCGGGCGAGGCGGAGGAGGTGGTGCGCACCTTCCGCGGCCGGTTCAACATACGGCTGATCCACCGCGACGCGTCCGACCTGTTCGTCGACGCCCTGGCCGGGGTGTCCGACCCGGAAACCAAGCGCAAGACCATCGGCCGGCTGTTCGTGGAGGTGTTCGACGAGGAGGCGGGCAAGCTCGGCGGCGCCGACTTCCTGGCCCAGGGCACGCTGTATCCGGACGTGATCGAGAGCGTGAGCTTCACCGGCGGGCCGTCGGTGACGATCAAGAGCCACCACAACGTCGGCGGCCTGCCGGAACGGATGCGCATGCAGCTGGTCGAGCCGCTGCGCGAGCTGTTCAAGGACGAGGTGCGCGTGCTGGGGCGCGAGCTCGACATTCCCGAGCACATCGTCGGGCGGCACCCGTTCCCGGGGCCGGGACTGGCGATCCGCATCCCGGGCGACATCACGCGCGAGAAGCTCGACCTGCTGCGCAAGGTGGACACCGTGTTCCTGGAGGAGATCCGCTCGGCCGGGCTGTACGACGCGATCTGGCAGGCCTTCGCGGTGCTGCTGCCGGTGCGCACAGTGGGGGTGATGGGCGACGGGCGGACCTACGACCAGGCCTGCGCGCTGCGGGCGGTGACCAGCACCGATGGCATGACGGCGGAGGTTTATCCGTTCGACATGGGGTTCCTGAACCGGGTGGCGGGGCGGATCGTCAACGAGGTGCG
>CAXTCK010000299.1:0-3178 GCA_964242425.1 uncultured Acetobacteraceae bacterium
GTCTGCGGCTGGTCGGCGCGGAACTTCTCCAGCGTCGCCAGCAGCGAATGGGTGTCCGGCTGCACGTTCGCGGTCTTGTTGGGCTGCGTCATGTGCGACGGCACCGTCATCTTCGGCAGGTCGGGCTGCGGATGCGGCGTCGGCGGCGACACCGCGTGGCTGGGCGCCGGCGGCGCCGGCTTGGGCGGCGGTGCCCGCACGGCGTCCGGCGACGGCGCCTGGATCTTGGGCGGAATGTCGAGCGGCGGCATCGGCGTCTGCACCGCTTGCGGCGGCGGCGGCGCCGGGGTGGGCGGCGGCGGCGGTGGCGGCGGCTCCTCCACCGGCACCGGCTCAGGCGGCGTGGGCGACACGGGTGCTGTCTTCTCCACCGCCGACGGCGCCGGCACGGGCTTGGTGGTGGGCTGGTCGCCGCGCCGCGACTGCGACGGCGGGCCGGTGAAGTCCATCTCGATCGCGGGCGCTTCCGGCGGCTCGGGCGGCTTGGCGATCGGGGGCAAGGCGATGATGAAGCACAGCACGAGAGCCAGGTGCAGGCCGCCGGAAACGAGGGCGGCCCGCTTCAGGCGGCTGGCATCGTCAGGTCGCGTCCGGACCACGGTGAACTCCAGCGGGTCCGGCGCTCAGTGCGACGGCGCGGCGGCCGGCGCGCCGGGCTGCGGCTGCTCGGCCAGCAGCGCCACATGGGTGAAGCCGCCGCCGGTGATGGTGCCCATCACCTGCATCACCCGGCCGTAGTCGATGTGCTGGTCGCCGCGCACGAAGATGCGGTGGCTGGGGTCGTTCTGCGACGCCGCCTGCAGCTTGGCCACCAGCTCGTCGATGCTCACCGCGTCGTCGCCCAGGAACAGGGAGCCGTCGCCCTTGATGGTGAGCGTGATCGGCTTGGTGTCGGCGTTGATGGGGGCCGCGTTGGTCTTGGGCAGGTCGACGTTCACGCCGCTGGTCATGAGCGGCGCGGTGACCATGAAGATGATCAGCAGCACCAGCATCACGTCCACCAGGGGGGTGACGTTGATCTCCGACATCGGCCGGTGCCGGCTGCGTCCGCCGATCCCGTTCCTGCCGCCGCCGAGTTGAATCGCCATCGCCGGTCAGACCCTTTCCTCGGACTGGCGCGACAGGATCGCGCCGAACTCGGTGCCGAACGCTTCCAGGCGGGCGGCGAACCGGGACAGGTCCTGGTTGATCTTGTTGTAGGCGATCACCGCCGGGATCGCCGCCACCAGCCCGATCGCGGTGGCGAACAGCGCTTCGGCGATGCCCGGCGCCACCACGCTGAGGTTGGTGTTGTGCATGGCCGCGATCGCCGAGAACGAGTGCATGATGCCCCACACGGTGCCGAACAGGCCGATGAACGGCGCGGTCGAGCCGACGGTGGCGAGAAAGATCATCCAGCGCTCCAGCCGCTCCAGCTCGCGCGTCACGGTGATGGCCATGGCGCGGTCCACGCGCTCGCGCACGCTGCCGCGCGACAGGTCCGCCCCCGCCACGCGCGCGCTGCGACGCCACTCGCCCATGGCGGCGCCGAACACGGCCGCCATCGGGTGCGCGGGCTTGGCGCCGTCGGTCTCGTAAAGGTCGTCCAGGCTGCCGCCGGACCAGAACCGGTCCTCGAAGCCCGCCGCCTGCCGGTTGGCGCGTCGCACCGAGACCGTCTTCTCGAAGATGATCGCCCACACCCACACGCTGGCGGCGATCAGCCCCAGCATCACCAGCTTGACGACAAAGGAGGCCTGGATGAACAGGCCCCAGAGCGAAAGGTCCCCGCCCGACGCCGCAGCCAGGTTCGCCGCATCAACCGCCCGATCCAAACACGCCTCCTTCGCAGCACCGGGCCGGCCGGCCGGGATGCCCTTCGTTCCGCCGGGCTTCCCTAGAGGGTTTTCAGCCGGAGCAGAAGCTTTGTCCCGTAGCCTGTTGCGTGTGACCGGTTTTTAACCCGACCGCAGGGTCGCGGCCGGAGTCGGAGATCGGTCGGGGATCGGTCGGGGATCAGCCGGCGAGGCGGTCCAGCACGGTGGCCCACGGCTCCGGCAGGCGCACCGGCCGCAGGTCGGCCAGACGAACCGTCGCCACCGTGACGTCGAGAACGGCGGCGACCACATCGCCGGCCGACGGCGTCTGGGCCGACAAGGTTTGGCGCAGGCGCAGGCTGGCGGCGCGCCGCTCCGCCAGCACGGTTTCCACCGTCACCAGCGCGTCGAGCCGGAGCGGGCGGAGATATTCGGCCCCGAGCCTGCGCACCACGAAGGCGATCCCGTGCCGCTCCAGCAGCGCCATCGCCGGCACGCCCGCCTCGCGCAGCGCCTCGCTGCGGCCACGCTCAGCGAAGGCGAGATACTGCGCGTGGTACATCACCCCGCCCGCGTCGGTATCCTCGTAATACACCCGGAAGGTGCAGCGGTGCGCCGGCACGGGACGCCTCAGTCCTCGGACAGGAGGTCGAACTGCAGCCTTTCGCCGACGGGCGGCTTCAGCCCGAGATGCGCCCAGCCGCGATCGGCCAGCACGCGGCCGCGGCTGGTGCGCAGCACCAGGCCTTCCTGGATCAGGAACGGCTCCACCACGTCCTCCAGGGTGTCGCGCGCTTCCGCCAGGGCGGCGGCCAGGGTTTCCACCCCCACCGGTCCGCCGTTGTGGTGCTCGGCGATGCGCCGGAGGTAGCGGCGGTCCATCGCGTCCAGCCCCAGCTTGTCCACCTCCAGCCGCGACAACGCCGCGTCGGCGAGCGCCCGGTCCACCGGACCGTCCGCCGTGCGGCCGACCGAGGCGAAGTCGCGCACCCGGCGCAGCAGCCGGCCGGCCACGCGGGGCGTGCCGCGCGACCGCCGCGCGATCTCCTCCGCCCCGTCCGGATCGAGCGCGAAGCGCAGCTTCTCCGCCCCGCGCGACACGATGCGCCGCAGCTCCTCGGGCGTGTAGAACACCAGCCTGAGCGGGATGCCGAAGCGGTCGCGAAGCGGCGTCGCCAGCAGGCCGGCGCGGGTGGTGGCGGCGACCAGGGTGAAGGGCTGCAGGTCGATGCGCACCGAGCGTGCCGCCGGCCCCTCGCCGATGATCAGGTCGAGCTGGAAGTCCTCCATCGCCGGATACAGGATCTCCTCGATCGCCGGCTGCAGCCGGTGGATCTCGTCGATGAACAGCACGTCGCGCGGCTGCAGGTTGGTCAGGATCG
>CAXTCK010000300.1:0-3151 GCA_964242425.1 uncultured Acetobacteraceae bacterium
GGCCGGCGGCGGCGTCGGTGGGCGAGCCGTTGATCTCCAGCAGGCCGCCCGAGCTGGGCTGCACGTTCTTGGCCTTCAGGTCGTCCACCAGCGAGGTGGCGATCATGCGGCCGATGCCCTTGTTGTCGAAGGACACGTAGAAGTCGGCAGGAGTCGAGGGGATCGGCCGATCATAGGCCACCACCTTGACGCCGCGGGCATGGGCAATGTGCACCAGCGCCGCGGCGGCCGACGAGTCCACAGGGTCGAGCACCACCACCTTGGCGCCCTGGGCGATCACCGAGTTGAACTGCTGCTGCTGCTGCTGGGCGTCGGCGTTGGCGTTCTGGTAGATCACCTTGCAGGACGGGCAGTCCTTCGCCATCGCGGCCTTGAAGCCCGGGAAGTCGTGCTGCTCGTAGCGGGTCGAGGCCTGGTCGGGCATCAGGAACGCCACCGTGCCCGAGCGGGCGGCGTGGGCTGCAGGACCGAGAACGGCAACGGCGGCGAGTCCGGCGACGATAGCAAATGGTCTCATGGATTCTGCTTCCTTCCCTGGGTTGGGAGGGCGGATCGTACCTGTCCACGGGACGCCGGCCGCGCCATGGCGGCAAGGACGATCATTTCGGGCCCGCCCGGGTTCGGCCCCGGCGTCGAGCTCGTTTTTCCTCCCGCGTCCGGCCGTTTCCCGCACGCTCCATCGGTTGAGCGAGGTATGCACAATCGATTGAGCATACTTGCGGCAGGGAAACGAGGGTGTCAAGAACGCCGAACATGGCCTTACAACAGCCGGCGCGACGCGTCACCATCTACGACGTTGCCACCAAGCTCGGCACCTCGCCGAGTGCGGTCAGCGCCGTGCTCAACGGCACCTGGCGTAAGCGGCGGATCAGCCAGGCGCTGGCAGACCGCATCAAGGCTGCCGCTGAGGTCGCCGGCTATGCCGTCAACCTGCAGGCGGCCGGGTTGCGTCGCGACCGCTCCCGCATCGTCGGCATGATCCTGCCCAAGTACGACAACCGTTATTTCGGCGAGATCGCAGAGCGCTTCGAGGCGATGGCCCGTGCCCGGCACCTGTTCCCGATCATCACCTGCGCCATGCGAGATCCGAACCTCGAGGCCACAGCAGCCAAGACCATGGTTTCGCATCAGGTCGACTGGCTGGTGGCGACCGGCGCCACGAATCCCGACGGCATCGCCGACCTGTGTGCCGCCGCCGGCGTGCAGACGTTCAACCTCGATCTTCCGGGCACCAAGGCGCCCTCGGTCATTTCCGACAACTTCACCGGAGCATTGGAGCTGACACGAAAGGTACTCGATGCGTGTGAGGCCGAGTTTGGCACCACGGATGCGATGCTGTTCGTGGGCGGCCGGGCTGCCGACCACAACACGCGCGAGCGCCTGCGCGGCTTCCGCGCCGCCCACGCCGAGCGAGGCCTACACGTGCCGTCCGAGTTCGTGCTGGTCGGCGGCTACGCGGCGGAGAAAGCGGAAGGCGCTCTCGAACGTCTCGGTGCGCGGCAACCGACACTCCCGACCGGCTTCTTCGTGAACTCTACCATCTCGCTCGAAGGCGTGGTCCGCTGGCTTCGTGGCCATGGAGCAGCTGCTCCCCCAGTGCGGCTAGGTTGCTTTGACTTTGATCCTTTCGCTGAACTCCTTGAAGAAACGGTGGCTATGGTCAGGCAGGATGTGGACGGCCTGCTCACCGCGCTCTTTCGCCTGATCGACGGGCAGGTTCCCACGGACATTGGAAGGACATCCGGCACGGATACAGTTCCGATCATCCTTATCCCGCCGCTGAGCCCTGTACACTTTAGGACCAGGTTCTGTTGACGTAGTCTGTCACCCAGCTGCGTGTTGCGGCGATGTTGAGGAAGCTGATGAAGGACAAAGCGGTCTTGTCGTAGCGGGTTGCGATGCGCCTGGACTACATGAGCCTGTTCAACATGCGCCCGATGCGGTTGCGGTCCCGTTAAGCGCGGAAGTCGCAAGCGACTGGCTCTTCGGTTCGCTCTGGGCGGGACTACAGGCAGGATGCTTTTGATGAGCAGGCTGCTGCGAACCTTGTCTACGTCGTAGCCCTTGTCGGCCAGCATCCACTTGGTTCTGTCAGTCCTGGCGCCAGTGACGGATCTGGTGACGGCTGGCGGGCTGACGTAGCGTTGCCAGTCACGGCAGCGACGAGCTATCGGGATGAACTGCGTGTGCTGTGGCTCAGTAGCGGTGACGGAGCGGCCTGAGGTCACGGCGCAGGGTTATCGCCGGTTCCGGTGCCGGACCTGCGGGCGGCAGTTCAACGAGCGCAGCGCAGTCGTGCTGAACCGGACCTGCCTGCCCAACAACATCATCGCCTTCGTGGTGTTCTGCCGGCTCCGCTAACGGCTGACGCTGCGCGACCTGAGCGAGATCATGGCGCTGCGCGGGCTGGAGGTGAGCTATGAAGCCGTCCGGGACCGGGAAGCCAAGCTGCTTCCCGGCATGGACGACGAGCTGCGCAAGCGCCGGTCCGGGAAGCGCCATGTGTCCGGGGCAAGCTGGCATGTCGACGAGACCTACCTGTATCGAGCGATCGACCGGGACGGCAACCTGATCGACGCCATGTTGAGCGAGCACCGGGACATGAAGGCGGCAAAGGCGTTCTTCCGCTCGGCCAGGGCATTGTTGCATGGACCATTCGACGCCAGGCCGATCCCGTCCGGTTCGCGGTTTGGGCTCGGCGGATGGACGTCGGCTTGGCGGTCCCGATCTTGCGGTTGAGCACCGCGACAGCGATGGCGGTCTCGCCTTGCTGATCAGGCAACGAGCGAGCCCGGAGCCTGCGTCCGATCAGGTGCTTATGTCGGCCGATGACGGTCTCGACGAGGTTGCGCCTGCCGTATCCCGCGGTTCGCTGCCAGCCCATGCGGCCACGCTCGGCGATCAGGCGGATGTGGCAATCCCGCGGCGTCTGGAGAGCAGGGTCCTCCGTGCTCAGGACTGACGAAGCGCGTGGCGGTATGACCGCGTCCGGCGGCTCATGCTGGCGGGCGGCGGCGGCCCGGTAGACGGTTCTGTCAGCCCTTGCGCCAATGACGGATCTGGTGGCCGTCGGGAGGCTGACGTAGCGTTGCCGGCGAGGGCGGCGGACGGGATCTCGGGATGAACTGCGTGTGCTGTGGGTCTGCGGCCG
>CAXTCK010000301.1:0-3123 GCA_964242425.1 uncultured Acetobacteraceae bacterium
AGCCGAAGCGCAAGCTGGTCGAGTTCCGCGTCGCCGAGGATGCGGTGCTGGAAGCTGGCGCCACCCTGTCCGCCGCGCACTTCGTGGTCGGGCAGAAGGTGGACGTCACCGGCACGAGCCGGGGCAAGGGGTTCGCCGGCGGCATGAAGCGCTGGAACTTCCGCGGCCTGGAAGCCTCGCATGGCGTGTCCGTCAGCCACCGCTCGCTGGGTTCCACCGGCAACCGGCAGGATCCGGGCCGCACTTTCAAGAACAAGAAGATGCCTGGGCATCTCGGCCAGGAGCGCGTCACCACGCTGAACCTCGAGGTGGCGCTGGTCGATGCCGAGAAGAACCTGCTGATGATCCGGGGTGCGATCCCTGGTGGCAAGAACGGCTTCGTGCTGGTTCGCGATGCGGTCAAGAAGCCGCGGCATGCCGACGCGCCGTATCCGGCAGCACTTCTGGCCGCCGGTTGAGGAAGAGGGAAATGGACGTCGATATCAGGACCCTCGACAACGGCAGCGCCGGCTCCGCCAGCCTGCCTGACGAGATCTTCGCGACCACGCCGCGCTCGGACATCATGGCGCGCGTGGTGCAGTGGCAGCTGGCGAAGCGCCGTGCCGGCACGCACAAGGTCAAGGGCATGGGCGAGGTGTCGGGCACCACGCGCAAGCCCTATAAGCAGAAGGGTACGGGCAACGCTCGGCAGGGCTCGCTGCGGGCGCCGCAGTTCCGTACTGGTGGCGCGGTGCACGGACCGGTGGTGCGCAGTCACGGTTTCGACCTGCCCAAGAAGGTGCGCCGCCTCGGCCTGATCTCGGCGCTGTCGCAGAAGCTGGCTGACGGCAAGCTGGTGGTTCTCGAAGAGGCGACCGGACTGGTCCGCACGGCGGAACTGGCGGCGAAGCTGAAGGTGCTCGGCTGGACCTCGGCGCTGATCGTCGACGGGACGGTGGACGAGGGCTTCCTGCGGGCTGCGCGGAACATTCCCAAGATCGACGTGCTGCCTTCGGTTGGCGCCAACGTCTACGACATCCTCAACCACGATGTTCTGGCGATCACGCGTGCCGGAGTCGAAGGCCTGAAGGAGCGCCTGGCATGACCGACATCCTTGCCATACGCCGGCAGTCGGAGCGCATGTCTCGCGAGGCGATGTATGACATCGTGCGCGCTCCGGTGATTACCGAGAAGGCGACGGCGCTGTCCGAGAAGAACCAGGTGGTGTTCCGGGTGGCGATCGATGCCAACAAGCTGCAGATCAAGGCGGCTGTCGAAGCGCTATTCGGGGTCAAGGTGCTGGGCGTGAACACGCTGGTGCAGAAGGGCAAGACCAAGCGCTTCCGCGGCCGTCCCGGCGTGCGGTCTGACGTGAAGAAGGCGTTCGTGCAGCTCGCGGAAGGTCAGTCGATCGACCTGTCCGCCCGGCTCAGCTGACGCGGGGTAGAATTCGATGGCATTGAGGCATTTCAAGCCGGTCACGGCGTCGCTTCGCGGCACGGTCCTGATCGACCGCAGCGAGCTGTGGAAGGGCAAGCCGGTCAAGACCCTCACCGAGGGCAAGCACCGCACCGGCGGCCGCAACAACCACGGCCGCACCACCTCGTTCTTCCGCGGCGGCGGGCACAAGCAGACCTATCGCCACGTCGACTTCAAGCGTCGCAAGTTCGACGTGATCGGCACGGTGGAGCGGCTGGAGTACGACCCGAACCGCACCGCCTTCATCGCGCTGGTGAAGTATGCCGACGGCGAGCTGGCCTATATCCTGGCGCCGCAGCGCATCAAGGCGGGCGACCAGGTCGTCGCCGGCGCCCGGGTGGACATCAAGCCGGGCAACGCGATGCCGCTGGCGGCGATCCCGGTCGGCACCATCGTGCACAACATCGAGTTGAAGCAGGGTGCTGGCGGCAAGGTGGCCCGTTCCGCCGGGACCTACGCACAGCTGGTCGGCAAGGACAGCGGCTATGCGCAGGTCAAGCTGCAATCCGGCGAGCTTCGCGTGGTGCGCGGCGAGTGCATGGCGACGGTCGGCGCGGTGTCGAACCCCGACAACATGAACCAGAGCATCGGCAAGGCCGGTCGCGCGCGCTGGATGGGTCGTCGTCCGCACAACCGCGGCGTGGTGATGAACCCGGTCGACCATCCGCACGGCGGCGGCGAGGGCCGCACCTCGGGCGGCCGTCATCCGGTCACGCCGTGGGGCAAGCCGACCAAGGGCTACAAGACGCGCGTCAACAAGCGCACGGACAGCCTGATCATCCGTCGCCGCAAGACCGGCAAGTAAGGGGCAAGCAAGGATGGCACGTTCCGTCTGGAAGGGCCCGTTCGTGGACGGGTATCTGCTGAACAAGGCCGACGCGTCGCGCGCATCGGGTCGCAACGAGGTGATCAAGATCTGGTCGCGCCGCTCGACGATCCTGCCGCAGTTCGTGGGGCTGACGTTCGGCGTCTACAACGGCCACAAGTTCCTGCCGGTGCAGGTCAACGAGAACATGGTCGGGCACAAGTTCGGCGAGTTCTCGCCGACGCGCACCTTCACCGGGCATTCCTCCGACAAGAAGGCGAGGCGGGGATGAGCAAGCCCAAGGCTCCGCGCGCTCTCGGCGAGACCGAGGCGCAGGCGATCACCCGAAACATACGCGTCAGCCCGCGCAAGCTGAACCTGGTGGCGGGTCTGATACGCAACCAGCCGGCGTCCAGGGCGGTCGCGACGCTGACCTTCAGCAAGCGGCGTATCGCGATCCAGGTCAGGAAGACGCTGGAAAGCGCTATCGCCAACGCCGAGAACAACCATCAGCTCGACGTGGACCAGCTGGTCGTCACCCACGCCGAGGTCGGCAAGGCGATGGTGATGCGCCGCTTCCATGCGCGCGGCCGCGGCCGGTCGGCGCAGATCGAGAAGTTCTTCAGTCACCTCAAGATCGTGGTGGCGGAGAAGGCGGCGGAAGAGAAGCCGGAGCGGGCGCCGCGCCGCAACACCGAGCAGAAGGCGGCCTGATCGATGGGTCACAAGGTCAATCCGATCGGGCTGCGGCTCGGCATCAACCGCACCTGGGACAGCCGCTGGTATGCCGGCGCCGACTACTCCAAGCTGCTGCATGACGACCTGAAGCTGCGCGCGCACCTGCGCAAGAAGCTGTCGGG
>CAXTCK010000302.1:0-3039 GCA_964242425.1 uncultured Acetobacteraceae bacterium
ACCCTTCGCGCGCCGCCGACGCCCTGGCCGGCTTCCGCCCGGGCGACGGCCGGGGCGCCCTGCGCCCCATCCTGCACGGTGCCGCCTCCATGCTGGACGAAAGCTACAACGCGTCCGGCGCCTCGATGCGCGCCGCCTTGTCCGTGCTGAAGTTGCTGCCGGCCCGCCGACGGATCGCCGCGCTCGGCGACATGCTGGAGCTCGGCGAGTTCGCCCGCGCCGAGCACGAATCCCTTTCCGATGCCGCCACCGATGCGGCCGACCTCGTCTTCTGCTCGGGCGACCTGATGCGCTTCCTGTTCGACCGCCTGCCCGCTTCCCGTCGTGGTGCCCACGCCCCCGACGCCGCCAGGCTGGCGCCGCTGCTGCAGGCCGCACTGCGTCCCGGCGACGTGGTGCTGGTCAAGGGCTCCTACGGCAGCCGCATGCGCGACCTGGTCGCCACCCTCGCCGCCCCGACCGCGGACGCCGCCTGATGCTCTACGACCTCGCCCACCCGCTCGCCGCGCACTACGCGATCTTCAACCTGCTGCGCTACATCACCTTCCGCTCCGGCGCCGCCTGCCTCACCGCCTTCGTGCTGAGCCTGCTGATGGGCCCGACCGTGATCGCCCGGCTGCGTCGCATCCAGCGCGACGGCCAGCCGATACGCACGCTGGGCCCGGAACGGCACATCATCGAGAAGGCCGGCACGCCGACCATGGGCGGGGTGCTGATCCTGACCGCGTGGCTGGTCGCGACCCTGCTCTGGGCCGACCTGTCCAACGGCTACGTGTGGGCGGTGATGTTCGCCACCGCCGCGTTCGGCCTGGTGGGCTTCGCCGACGACTACCTCAAGCTGTCCAGGCGCAACACCAAGGGCGTGTCCAAGCGCGTCCGCCTCGGCGCCGAGTTCGGCGCGTCCCTGATCGCCGGGTACTGGATCGAGAGCCTGATGCCGGCCCCGTTGTCCGACGCGCTCGCCTTTCCGTTCGTCAAGGAAGCGCTGCTGCCGTTGAGCTTCGGGTTCCCGATCTTCGCCATGCTGGTGATCACCGGCTTCGGCAACGCGGTGAACTTCACCGACGGGCTGGACGGGCTCGCCATCGTGCCGGTGATCATCGCCGCCGTGGTGTTCGCGCTGATCTCCTACCTGGTCGGCAACCGCATCTTCGCCGACTACCTCCAGCTGCACCCGGTTCCCGGCACCGGCGAGCTCGGCGTGTTCCTGGCCGCCCTGATCGGCGCCGGCCTCGGCTTCCTGTGGTTCAACGCGCCGCCCGCCGCGGTGTTCATGGGCGACACCGGCTCGCTGGCCCTCGGCGGCGCGCTCGGCGCGGTCGCGGTGGCGGTGAAGCACGAGATCGTCCTGTGCATCGTCGGCGGCGTATTCGTGATCGAAACGCTGTCGGTGATCATCCAGGTCGGCTGGTACAAGCGCACCGGCAGGCGGGTGTTCCTGATGGCGCCGCTGCACCACCACTTCGAGAAGAAGGGCTGGCAGGAAGCGCAGATCGTGATCCGCTTCTGGATCGTGTCCATGGTGCTGGGCCTGGCCGGCCTCGCGACCCTGAAGATACGATGAGCGGCTTTTCCCCCGCCCTGTTCGCCGGCCGCCGCTACGCCGTGCTCGGCCTCGGCCGCAACGGCGAGCCGGCGATGCACGCGCTGGCCGCGATGGGCGCGCATGTGCAGGCCTGGGACGACCGCGAGCGTCCGTTGGCACCCGGCGTCGTGGTGCTGGCGCCGTTCGACAGCATGGACCGCCACGACGCCCTGGTGCTGTCCCCCGGCATCCCGCACCGCCTGCCAGCCCCGCACCCGGTCGCGCGCATGGCGCAGGAAGCCGGCATCCCGATCCTGTCCGACGCCGAGCTGCTGTTCCAGGCGGTGCGGGCGAGCGGCAGCCGCGCCCGCTTCGCCGGCATCACCGGCACCAACGGCAAGTCCACCACCACCGCCCTGCTCGCCCACCTGCTGCGCGAGGCCGGCATCCCCGTCGCCGCCGGCGGCAACCTCGGCCCCGCCGCCCTGGCGCTGCCGCTGCTGCCAGACGACGGCGTGTACGTGCTGGAAATGTCCAGCTACATGCTGGAACGGCTGCAAACGCTTCGCTTCGACGCCGCCTGCCTGCTGAACCTGTCGCCGGACCACCTCGACCGGCACGGCGACATGGACGGCTATGCGCGCGCCAAGCTCGAAGTGTTCGCGCGCCAGAACCCGGACGACCTCGCGGTGATCGGCCTCGACGATCCCGCCTGCCGCGCCCTCGCTCTCGCCCTTGCCGGGGCCGGGGCCGGCACCGTCGCCCGCGTGCGCACGATCTCCGGCCATGACCCGGGCGCCCTGGCCGGCCTGCTGCCGCCGACCCTGCCCGGCGCGCACAATGCCCAGAACGCGCTCGCCGCGGCCGAGATGGCGCGCCATCTCGGCCTGTCCGGCGCGCAGATCAGCGCCGGCCTCGC
This sequence comes from uncultured Acetobacteraceae bacterium, assembly GCA_964242425.1. Classification (GTDB taxonomy): domain Bacteria; phylum Pseudomonadota; class Alphaproteobacteria; order Acetobacterales; family Acetobacteraceae; genus Lichenicola. The sequence goes on from CAXTCK010000302.1 coordinate 2,445, forward strand.
CTCCTTTCCCGGCCTGCCGCACCGCCAGCGCCAGGTGGCCGAGATCGACGGCGTTTCGTTTGTCGACGACAGCAAGGCGACCAACGCCGACGCCGCGTCCCGGGCGCTCGGCTGCTACGACCGCCTGATCTGGATCGCGGGCGGCCTCGCCAAGTCGGGTGGCATCGACGACCTCGCCCCGCTGTTCGACCGCATCCCGTTCGCCCTGCTGATCGGCCGCGACGCCCCGGCACTAGCCGGCACCCTGTCCGCCTACAAGGTCGAGCACCGCATCGTCGACACCCTGGAGCACGCGGTACCGCAGGCCTTCGCGGCGGCCCGCAGGCTCGGCGTTCCGGTGGTGCTGCTGTCGCCCGCCTGCGCCAGCTTCGACCAGTTCGCGAGCTTCGAGGCGCGCGGCCAGCGCTTCGCCGTTCTCGCCCGCCAGCTCGCCCACCTGTCCGGGGAACCCCGCTGATGGCGCAGTTCTCCCGCGCGGACAACTCGGTGCTCGGCCGCTGGTGGTGGACGGTGGACCGCTGGACGCTGGGCTGCGTCGGCCTGCTGATCGGCTTCGGCTACGTGCTGATGCTGGCAGCCTCGCCGTCGGTCGCCG
>CAXTCK010000303.1:0-3036 GCA_964242425.1 uncultured Acetobacteraceae bacterium
TCTCGCTGATCATCTTCGCCGGCATCGTCGCCAACCTGCCGCATGCGCTCGCGACCTTGTTCCAGCTCGGCTACACCGGCGGCCTGTCGCCCGTGTTCGTGCTGCTGTTCCTCGTGTTGGCCGCCGCGGTGATCGCGTTCATCGTGTTCATGGAGCAGGCGCAGCGGCGGGTGGTGATCCAGTATCCCAAGCGCCAGGTCGGCAGCCGCATGACCGGCGGCGAGGCGACCCACATGCCGCTCAAGGTGAACACCGCCGGGGTGATCCCGCCGATCTTCGCCTCCTCGGTGCTGCTGATCCCGGTGACGATCTCGGGCTTCGCGTCCGGCAACGCCAACCTGCCGCACTGGCTCGGCTTCCTGGCGCAGCAGCTGGGACAGGGGCGGCCGCTCTACATGATCTTCTATGCGGCGATGATCCTGTTCTTCTCGTACTTCTATGCCGCGGTGGCTTTCAATCCGCAGGAAACGGCGGACAACCTGCGCAAGCAGGGCGGCTTCATCCCCGGCATCCGTCCAGGCGCCAACACTGCGGACTACCTCGACCGCATCCTGGTCAGGCTGACCACGATCGGCGCGCTCTATCTGGTGGTGGTGTGCCTGCTGCCGCAGATCCTGATCAGCCGCTACAACGTGCCGTTCTACTTCGGCGGCACCAGCCTGATCATCATCGTGTCGGTGACCATGGACACGGTGACGCAGATCCAGTCCCACCTGCTGGCGCACCAGTACGAGGGGCTGATCCGCAAGTCCCGTCCGCGGGCGCGGCTGCGGTGAACCTGATCTTTCTCGGGCCCCCCGGGGCGGGCAAGGGCACGCAGGCGAAGCGGATCGAGCTGCTGCACGGGATCCCGCAGATCTCGACCGGCGACATGCTCCGTGCCGAAGTGCAGGCCGGCAGTCCGCTTGGGCAGCAGGTGAAGAGGATCATGGACCTGGGAGGGCTGGTGTCCGACGAGATCCTGATCGCCATGCTGGGCGAACGGGTCGATCGGCCCGACTGCGCGCGCGGCTTCATCCTGGACGGGTTCCCGCGCACCACGGTGCAGGCGGAAGCGCTCGACGAGATGCTGTCGTCCCGCGGCTCGAAGATTGACGCCGTGTTGTTGCTGCTGGTGAACGAGGCGGCGCTGACGGAACGGATCGCGGGCCGCTACAGCTGCGCCAAGTGCGGTGCCGGCTACCACGACCTGTACAAGCAGCCCCACGTTGCGGGCGTGTGCGACGTGTGCGGAAGCCGGGAGTTCAGCCGCCGTGCCGACGACAAGCGCGAAACGGTTGTGACCAGGCTGGAAGCCTATCGGCAGGACACCGCGCCCATTCTGCCGTTCTACCGGGCGAAGGGGCTGGTGCACGACATCGACGGCATGGCGGACATCGACACGGTGAGCGTCAGCATCGACGAGGCGCTGGCAAAAGCGAGAGCCGGCGACACCCTCGCGAAGATTTGATTGCGCTTCGTTGACTTCGAGAAGCCCGCCGCTATAGTCCGCGCCCTCGGTTGAGCCTAGAGCCTGCGTCCAGATGGGATGCAGCGCAAGGTGCTGCCGAACCCGATCATCCGGGAGCGTGCGCCGTCGCGGCCAGTGCTCGCGTGACGAGCGATATCCTGGATGCCTGGCCGGAGCCGGGATCGATTGGCCCGGGTTGAACCGGGCGGCATGAGGAGTGACTGGCGTGGCGCGTATTGCCGGCGTGAACATACCGACCACCAAGCGGGTCGTCATCGGCCTGACCTACATCTTTGGCATCGGACCGGCGAAGGCGCAGCAGATCTGCACGCAGCTCGCGATCCCGCCGGAGCGCCGCGTCAACGAGATGTCGGACGACGAGGTCCTCAAGGTGCGCGAGCTGATCGACCGCGATTTCCGGGTCGAGGGCGACCTGCGTCGCGAGCTGGCGATGAACATCAAGCGCCTGATGGACCTCGGCTCCTATCGCGGCCTGCGTCACCGTCGCGGGCTGCCGGTTCGTGGCCAGCGCACCCACACGAACGCGCGCACGCGCAAGGGCAAGGCCGTGGCGATCGCGGGCAAGAAGAAGGCGACCAAGTAGCCTTCCTCGACCACTCGCAGGCAACCTCTTCGGGCGCCTGGCGCCCCACGAACAAGCAGGATGAACCACCATGGCGAAAGCCGCCGCGCCGCGCGTCCGCAAGAAGGAACGCAAGAACATCATCTCCGGGGTGGCGCACGTGCTGTCCACCTTCAACAACACGATGATCACCATCGCCGACGCGCAGGGCAACGCGATCGCCTGGTCGTCCGCGGGCAGCCAGGGCTTCAAGGGCTCGCGCAAGTCGACGCCCTATGCGGCCCAGGTCGCCGCCGAGGATGCCGGCAAGAAGGCGCGCGAGCACGGCATGGAGACGCTTGAGATCGAGGTGTCCGGTCCAGGCTCGGGTCGCGAAAGCGCCTTGCGCGCGCTGCAGGCCGTGGGGTTCTCGATCACCGCGATCCGCGACATGACGCCGGTGCCGCATAACGGTTGCCGTCCGCGCAAGCGCCGCCGGGTCTGACGGGTCCGACCGGGCTCGGAGTTCTCCTTCCAACGCCGCCCGGTCTCCTGGGCGGCTCCGCTCGTCGCCGCGTCACCCTTTCATTGGAGGGTGAGGCAGGCGACGACTGTTTGTCACGAAAGGCCACGTCCTTGGCGCTCCAGAACAACTGGAAGAACCTGATCAAGCCGGAGAAGCTGGACATCGAGTCCGGCAACGAGCCGTTGCGCACCGCCACGGTCGTCGCGGAGCCGCTGGAGCGCGGCTTTGGCATGACGCTCGGCAACGCGATCCGGCGCATCCTGCTATCCTCGTTGCAGGGTGCCGCGGTGACGGCGATTCAGATCGACGGCGTGCTGCACGAGTTCTCCTCCATCGCCGGCGTCCGCGAGGACGTCACCGACATCGTGCTCAACATCAAGCAGCTGGCCCTTCGCATGCATGGCGAAGGCCCCAAGCGCATGGTGCTGACGGCCACAGGCCCAGGCGAGGTCAAGGCCGGCCAGATCCAGGTCGGGCACGACATCGAGGTGATGAACC
>CAXTCK010000304.1:0-3035 GCA_964242425.1 uncultured Acetobacteraceae bacterium
CCGTTGATCACCAGCGGCTCCGCGAAGGCATCCTCGGCCGTGGTGCTCAGGACCTGCGGCGCCACCAGGGCGGAGCCGGTGCTGGTCACGTCGAGGTTCCAGCCGTCGCCCGCCGCCACGTCGCCCACGAGATGCGACGACGCCGCGACGTTGGCGCCGGTGGCCGCCGCGATCTGGTCGACCAGCGCCTGGCCGGTGGTGCCGGCGCCGGTGTCGCAGCTGTAGAGCAGGATGTCGCCGCCCGGAGCCAGCGACGCGCCGATCGAGGCAAGGGCCGCATGCGACTGCGCCACCGTGTCGGCGTTGACGATCGTGTCGCCGAGCCTGATCGCGCCGTCGCCGCCATGGGCGATGATCGAGATGCCGTCGATCCCGGTCTGGCCGGCGAGCGCCGCGGCGATCTGTTCCAGCCCGTCTTCCTGCGGATCGAGCAGGTAGACCTCGGTCCCAGGCGCCATGCCGGCCAGGAGGGCGTTGTAGTCGTCGACCGTGGGGTCGATGAAGACGATCTGGTTCGCCGCCGCGCCGCTGGACAGGCTGGAGCTTCCGGCCCGTCCGGAGCCGGCGAGGGTCAACAAGGTTGCCATGCAGGTGTCCTGATCATGCTGTGGCTGCCGGACAAGCGTTGATCCGTTTCGATCAACCAACGTTCCGGTTTCGCCGGATCGTTTAGCATGAAGTTTTGGCACCGCAACACGAACTTGTGAAGAAAATGCCGTCTAAATACTTGGCCTCGTTTCATTTCCGGTTTCTTGTTCTTCACAAGCGACATCATTCGCGATCGACGATTTTTCCATTTTTTGCAGCATTGTTTCCGCAACCGTGCGGCTGGTCGCGGCAGGCCATCATGGGCCGGCAGGTCGGGCGTGGGATCCGCGGCCCCCCTCGCCCCGGCCTGGATCCCCCGGCCCCACCTCCTGGGATGCGGTCGATTCCGCGCTGACGCGGGGCCGGTTTCCTTCTAAGCCGGGACCGTCACGGCGCCCGGACGCGGCGCGGAAAGGGAGCGCGCCTTGGCCGACCGCTGGAACAGCCTGCCCGGGATGCTGCTCGACCTGGCCCGGCGCCGGGGCGACCGGCCGATGCTGCGGCACTGGGGCGCCAATGGCTGGCAGCAGACCAGCTGGCGCGACTTCGCCGGCGCGGTCGCAGCCGTGGCCGCCGGCCTGCGAGCGCAGGGCATCGCCGCAGGCGACCGGGTGCTGCTGGTCAGCGAGAACCGTCCCGAGTTCCCGATCGCGGAAACAGCGCTGTTGTCGCTCGGCGCCGTGGTGGTGCCGACCTATGTCACCAACACCGTCCGCGACGACGCCCACATCCTGCGCGACAGCGGCGCCAGGGCGGCGATCGTGTCCACCGCCGCCCTGGGCATGCGCGTGCGCGAGGCGGCCGCACCGGCCGAACTCGACCTGCTGGTGTCGATGGAGCCGGCGGACGGCTTGCTGTCCTGGCAGGCGCTTCTGGACGACCCCGGCGATCCGGACCGTCTCGCCGCCGACGTCGCCGCGATCCGGACCGACGACCTCGCCTGCCTGATCTACACCTCCGGCACCGGCGGGCCGCCCAAGGGGGTGATGCTGCCGCACCGCTCGCTGCTGGCCAACCAGCAGGCGGTGGCGCAGGCGGTGGCGCCGCTTCACCTCGACGGCGAGCGCTACCTGTCGTTCCTGCCCTTGTCGCACTCCTACGAGCACACCATCGGCAACTACCTGCTGCCTTCGCTCGGCATGGAGGTGGTGTACAGCCGTGGCGCCGACCGGCTGGCGGCCGAGTTCCGCGAGATCGAGCCGGCGCTGGTCACCGCCGTGCCGCGCCTGTTCGAGGTGCTGCGCGGCCGGATCATGGCCGAGGTCGCCCGCCAGCCGCCATGGAAGCGCAGGCTGTTCGACCGCGCGCTTGTGCTTGGCCTGCGCCGGCTTGACGGGCCCCGCCTGACGCCCTTGCAGCGGCTCGAGGACGCGATGCTCGACCGGCTGGTGCGTCGCGTGGTGCAGCAGCGCTTCGGCCGCAGGCTCCAGGCCATCGTATCCGGCGGCGCCCGGCTCGACCCGGAGCTGTCCGGCTTCTTCCTGGCCCTCGGCGTGCCGCTGCTGCAGGGCTACGGCCAGACCGAGGCCGGCCCGGTGGTCAGCGTGAACCTGCCCTGGGACAACGACCGGCGCAGCGTCGGCCGGCCGCTGCCGGGGGTGGACGCGCGGATCGCCGGCAACGGCGAGCTGCTCGTGCGCGGCGCGCTGGTGATGGACGGCTACTGGAACGACACCGCGGCGATGCCCGCGATCCGGCACGATCCCGAGGCCGACCCGCACGCCGGCCCCTGGCTGCACACCGGTGACGTGGCGCGCATCGAGAACGGCCGCATCGTGATCGAGGATCGGCTCCGCGACTTCATCAAGCTCGTGGGCGGCGAGATGGTGAGCCCGGCCAAGCTGGAAACCCTGCTCATGGGGGAGAACGGCATCGCCCAGGCCGTGGTCGCGGGCGAAGGCCGGCAGCACGTGGTGGCGCTGGTGGTGCCGTCGGAGGATGCCGACCCGGCGGCGGCGATCCGGCGCGTGAACGCCCGGCTGGCGAGGCCGGAGCAGATCCGGCGCTGGTGCGCGATACCCGCCGCCACGGTCGAGAACGGCCTGCTGACATCGACGATGAAGCTCCGCCGCCGCCTCGTGCTGCAGCAACACGCCGACACGGTCGACGCGCTGTATGCGCCGCCCGTGAGCGCGTCGGGCCGCGCGGCCTGACGACTCGGGGCTCGGCAATCTGGCGTCCGGCCGCACCGGAACCTATAGTGAACGAATGACGCAGCAGATCGTCATCACCGAAAAGACCAGCCAGGCCAGGGACGTCCGTGCCGCGGTCGGCCAGCGCTACGGCACCATCCTGCCGGCGGAAGGCCACCTGTTCGACCTGCTCGAGCCGGAACAGGTGGAGCCGTCCTGGTCGCGGTGGACGGCGGTGCTGCTGCGGCCGGACGGGCTCTACGGCACCAGGCCGGCCAGCGGCGGCAACAAGGCATCCAAGCTCAAGGCGATCCG
>CAXTCK010000305.1:0-3001 GCA_964242425.1 uncultured Acetobacteraceae bacterium
TTCCCGGCCGCCCACAGCCGATCTGACACGCACACGTGCCAGACTGCTGCCCGTTTCGTGTTACTTCACCGTCCATGGAGACCAACCCCCCGATCCCGCTCGCCATTCTCGTGGGCATTCAGACACCCGAGGCCGATGACGTCGCACACCAGGCCAGCCTGGAGGAGTTGGGGCGGTTGGTGAAAACGCTGGGCTATGAGGTGGCGGGCACGGTGTCGCAGAAGCGCGAGGGCACCGGTGCCGGGTCGCTGCTCGGCAGCGGCAAGCTGGCGGAACTGGCGGAGCTGACCGGCGGCACCGGCGTAGTCGGCTCCATGGCGTCGGCTCCGAAATCCAAGGCCCGGCAGCGGTTCGAAGGCGCGGCCGAGGCCGTCGACGCAGTGAAGGCCGATCCGGATCCGGCCCGCAGGCCGGAGTTCGTCATCGTCGACCACGAGCTCTCACCCAGCCAGATCCGCAACCTGGAGCGTGCGACCGGCGCCCAGGTGCTCGACCGCACTGGCGTGATCGTCGAGATCTTCCATCGCCACGCTAACACCCGTGAGGCGAAACTGCAGGTGGAGATGGCACGCCTGAAATATGTGGCCCCGCGCCTGCGCGAGTCCTCGGCCGGCGGTGGCCGGCAACAAGGGCCAGGAGCCGGCGAAAGTTCGCTGGACCTCGACCGCCGCAAGATCCGGGACCGGCTGTCGGAGCTGAAGGGTCAACTGGAAGCGGTGCAGCGTGACGGCGACCAGCGCCGCTCCGCCCGACGAAGCCAGCTGCGCGTGGCGTTGGTCGGTTACACCAACGCGGGCAAGTCGTCCCTGATGCGAGCGCTCACCGGCAGCCAGGTGCTGGTGGAAGACAAGCTTTTCGCTACCCTGGATATCACCGTCCGTATTCTGCAACCGGAAACTCGGCCACGCATACTTGTGTCCGACACCGTAGGCTTCATCAAGCAGCTCCCCCACGACCTCGTTGCCTCGTTCCGCTCCACCCTGGCGGAAGCGCTGGAAGCCTCGCTGTTGTTGTTCGTGGTGGACGCGTCGGACCCGACATATGAAGCGCAGCTGGAGGTGAGCCGCAACGTGCTGCGCGAGATCGGGGCGGATGCGGTGCCGTCCCGTTTGGTGCTGAACAAGCTGGACTGTGTGGATGCAGCTGGGCGCGCCGCTCTGGAGGAGAAGCACCCGGACGCAATCCTGCTCTCCGCCCACGCACAGGACGACGTGAGCGCGTTGCGGGACATCATCATCGCGTTCTTCGAGACGGCGATGGTAGAGGACGTGCTGGTGCTGCCCTATGCCAAGCAAGGGCTGCTCGGCGAGGTTTATGAAAACACACGGGTGTTGTCGGAGGATTACGACGAAACTGGTTGCGTGCTGAAGGTGCGCAGCCTGCCCGGCGCCATCACGCGGCTGCGGCAGAGCCTGGCCTCGCAGTGAGGCCAGTCCCCTGCATGCAGGTTGGTGAACCGGGTCCACGGTCACGAACTCGACGTTGCCTCCAGTGAGGTCAAGATCGGGATACTTGACCGGTCGAGGACTTGGGAACTTGCTTTCTCGATCCCTGGGCCCCGAAGCAGAACTTTCCGGTTCGGTTATTGACCTGAAACCCAGCGTGTCTGCCCGGGTATGATGCAGAATTGGCTGCCGTCAAGGCCTGGATCCGGGATTGGGATTCCCGGGCCCTGCTCCCAGATACTTCTGTGATGGCCTCCTTTCCGCTCGACATCGCCCGCATCTATCTTGAGCCCGCCGCGGAGGAGTACGCCCGCGGGCAGGAAATACTCGCCCGCTTCCCGGAAGCCGAGCGCATCCCGGTCGCGTCCCATTGGCGCATCCCGGACTTGCGGGAGGCCGATCCCGGCGACTACTTGGCTACCAAGCGACAGGCCCTGGTACTCGGCGTGAAGAAGGGCCTGACCTTCCGTCCCAACGGACGGAGCGCGGACTTCATCGCCCCTTCCTCCTCCAACGGCTGCGCCATGGCGTGCGCCTATTGCTACGTCGCACGGCGCAAGGGGCACGCGAACCCCGTCAGCACCTTCGTCAACATCGAGGCGATCTCGGCCGCCATCGCCCGACACGTGACACGGCAGGGTCCGAAAACGGTACCGAACCAGGTAGACCCACGATCCTGGGTCTATGACCTTGGCGAGAACGGTGACCTTTCCGTGGACGCCATGGTTTCCGACAACGTGCGGGACCTGGTTTCCTTGTTCCACACCCTGCCGGACGCCAAGGGCAGCTTCGCGACCAAGTGGGTGAACCTCGATCTCCTCGGCTACGATCCGAGGGGCCGCACGCGCGTCCGCATGTCCCTCATGCCGCCCATGTTGGCGAAGCTGCTCGATGTCCGCACCTCGCCCGTGGCCGAGCGCATCGCTGCCATTCCTGAACTCTACCGCGCCGGCTACGAGGTCCACCTGAACTTTTCCCCCGTCGTGCTGCGCGAGGGGTGGGAGACGGAGTGGGGCGCGCTGTTCGATGAACTGGACGACACTCTGCCCGCTGGCGTGAAGGATCAGCTGGCGGCTGAGATCATCATGCTGACCCACAACAAGGACCTGCACGAGGTCAACCTCGCTTGGCACCCAAAGGCGGAGGAGCTGCTCTGGCGCCCGGACATCCAGGAGGAGAAGGTGTCCGAGAGCGGCGGCGTGAACCTGCGCTACCGCACCGGCTGGAAGGGGCGTTGGCTGGGGCGGTTCAAGGACCTGCTGGCAGCTCGCATGCCCTATTGCCGGGTGCGCTACGCCTTCTGACGTGCGTGCGCCTGCTTCGCCGAGCAGCATACCGATGGGCCAAGCCGTAACGTCTTATGCCTACACGCCCGTGTTCATCCAGTCCTAGCGGCACGTGGCTGTCGTGACGTGCTCGCGCCCTTGGCACGCTCACCCGGATGAACGCCGATGTTGATGACCCGACGCCCGGCTGAAGCGGATTGCCCGGGTGGCGTGGGCGTTCTGGTCGGCGGACTGGACGCCGTGGCGGGCGATCGTCCGGCTCAGGCAGGA
>CAXTCK010000306.1:0-2987 GCA_964242425.1 uncultured Acetobacteraceae bacterium
CCCCAACGCCGGCTGGCCCGAAGCGGCGATGGCGGGCGCGCTCGGCCTGCGCCTGGCGGGCCCGCGCATCTATGCCGGGCACCTGGTCGCGGACCCCTGGCTTGGCCGGGGAACGGTCGAGGCCGGGCCGCCGGAGCTGCGCCGCGCCCTCGCCCTCTACGTGCGCGCCTGCTCGGTCCAGGCGGCGGCGATGGTCGCGGTGCTGGCCTGGTCGCTCCAAGGCATCCCGGCATGAGCGACGGCCCGGTGATCGAACCGGTGTTCGACCCGGCGTTCCGGGAACAGCTCCGGACGCTGTTCCGCTGGCGCCGCGACGTGCGCCGTTTTCGTTCGGACCCGATCCCCGAGCAGGTCCTGGACCGGCTGCTCGCCGCCGCCTGCCTCGCACCGTCGGTGGGCCTGAGCCAGCCGTGGCGCTTCGTGCGCGTGGACGGGCCGGCGTGCCGCAACGCGATCCGCCTGGAGTTCGAGCACTGCAACCGCCTGGCGCTGTCGGCGCTGCCTGATCCCGCGGCCGCGCGCTACGCCGTCCTCAAGCTCGCCGGCCTGGACCAGGCGCCGTGCCACCTGGCGTTGTTCACCGATCCGGACCCGGTGCAGGGCGGCGGGCTCGGACGGCGCACCATGCCGGAAACCACCGCCTACTCGGCGGTGATGGCGCTGCACACGCTTTGGCTGGCGGCGCGGGCGGAAGGGATCGGGCTCGGCTGGGTGTCGATCCTGCGCCCGGTGGAGGTGGCGCGCATCCTCGACGTGCCGCCCTCCTGGCGGTTTGTCGCCTATGCCTGCATCGGCTGGCCCGAACGCGCCGACGACGTTCCCGAGCTGGAACGCGAAGGCTGGGAACGGCGCGACCCCGGGCCGCCGGTGGTGCTGCGGCGTTGACCGCACGGTTGTTCCGGGTTCCGGACGCCCCGCCTGTGCTAGCGTCTCGCCGAGCAGGAGCCCCGCATGAACCCGCACCTTTGGACCGCCTTTCTTCTCGCCTCGCTCGTCATCGGCCTGATCCCCGGACCGGGCGTGATGAACGTCGTGAGCGTGGCCGTGGGTTCCGGCCGCAACACCGCCCTGGCCTCGGTGGCGGGCCAGGCGGCCGGGAACATCATGGCGACGATCCTGTCCCTGGCAGGCGTCGGTGCGCTGCTCGCCGCCTCCGCGATAGCCTTCAGCCTGCTGAAATGGGCGGGCGCGCTTTATCTGATCGTTCTGGGTGTCATGGCACTTGCCGGCAGCCGCACGCCGACGCAGGACCGGGCCGCCGCGGGGGTGCGTCGCTCGCCACGCGCGGCCTTCGCCAGCAGCGCCGCCGTCGGCTTCTTCCACCCGAAGACGATCGTGTTCTTCGTGGCCTTCGTGCCGCAGTTCATCAGCGCCGACGGCAACTACCTGCTGCAGGCCGGCATCCTGGTGGCGACCTTTGCCGCCGCGACGAGCTGCACCGACACGATCTACGCGCTTCTCGCCAGCAGGGCGTCGCACCTGCTCCGCCGGCCGCACACCGAACGCTGGGCCAGGCGTGCGAGCGGGAGCGTCCTCATCGCGGCCGGCGTGGCGACCGTGGCTGTGCACGACTAGAACCGGAACCACGGGAAGGAACGGCATCATGTCCTGGACCACCGCGACGGGCGTCTTCTCGGCAGGCGACCTGCCGCTCCAGTCCGGCGCGGTGCTGCGTGACGCGCGGCTCGCCTGGAAAAGCTACGGCACGCTGTCGCCGACGCGGAACAACGTGATCGTTTATCCCACCAGCTACAGCGCCACCCACGACGACCAGGAATGGCTGATCGGGCCCGACGGCATCCTCGACCCGACGCGCTGGTTCATCGTCACGCCGGACATGTTCGGCAACGGCCTGTCCTCCAGCCCGTCCAACCACGACAACTATCCCGCGCTGGTGACGCCCACCGACAACGTTCGGGCGCAGCGGGCGCTGCTGCGCGAGGTGTTCGGCATCGACCGCATCGCCTGCGCGTACGGCTTCTCGATGGGCGCGCAGCAGGCCTACCACTGGGCGGCGCTGTATCCGCAGGCGGTCGAGCGCGCGGTCGTGGTGTGCGGCAGCGCCAGGACGGCCGTGCACAACCAGGTGTTCCTGCGCGGCCTGCTGGCGATCCTGGAAGCGGCGCCGGAGCATCGCGGCGGCGGCCGGTTCGACGCCGAGCCGGTCGCGTCGCTCCACGCCTTTTCGCGCGTTTATGCCGGCTGGGCCAAGAGCCAGGATTGGTATCGTGAAGGCCTGCACCTCGTCACCGCCGCCGACCTCGAGGACTACCTCGACCGCGAATGGGCGCCCGGCTTCCTGCGCTGCCGTGCCGCCGACCTTTATGCCCAGGCGCGTTGCTGGGACGCGTCCGACATCAGCGCCAACGAGCTCTACGGCACCGACCTGCACCGGGCGCTGGCCGCGATCGAGGCCCGCGTGCTGCTTCTTCCGGGCAGCACCGACCTTTACTTCCGCGTCGCGGACAACGAGGCCGAGCTGCCCCTGCTGCGCCACGCCGAGCTGCACCCGGTCCCATCCGTCTGGGGCCACGGTGCCGGCAGCCCGAGCCGGAACAAGCAGGACGAGCGGTTCCTGCGCGACGCGGTGCACCGCTGGCTGGCGATGCCGCCCGTTTCATGAACATCGTTCAAACCAGCTCGCCGCGATCCATCGCGCCCAGGAACGATGCCGCCTGCGTCCGGATCGCCGCACGCTTCGCCGGTTCCATGCGCTCCAGCGTGCGCAGCGGCATCGCCATGCGGTGGTTGCCGCCGAGGCGCTGGGCGTTGCGGTCCATGAAGTCCCAGTAGAGCGCGTTGAACGGGCAGGCCCCCTCGCCCACCGTGTTGCGCGGGTCATAGGCGCAGCCGCGGCAGTAGTCGCTCATCCGGTTGATGTAGGCGCCGGACGCGGCATACGGCTTGGAGCCCATGATGCCGCCATCGGCGAACAGCGCCATGCCGCGCACGTTGGGCATCTCCACCCACTCGTAGGCGTCGGCGTA
>CAXTCK010000307.1:0-2987 GCA_964242425.1 uncultured Acetobacteraceae bacterium
CTGGAAAACGTCGAGAAAAGCTATGCGGTAAAGATCGGGGTCCTGAAGCGGAACCGGATGGAACAGGATCATCAAGCCGAACGCGAATCCTAACAAATACAGAATAAGAAGCAGGCAGCCACTAGCAAACATGAAGTAGATGTACCTGAGCCGCCTTCTATGCAGGCTAAGGCTGATAACGACTATGAATAGGAAAGAGAATTCGACAATATAGGGAAGCCTGTCAGCATGAGGTCGATCCCGTTCTTGTAAACGGGAAACAAGCTTATCAGCGTGACGAGAGGAACGAGGGCCGACAACCCTCCGAGACCGAGGATGCCCATTGAAGTCCCGCGGGCGGCGCATCCCGGCGGGCAAGACGCTCTCCTCGGCGGCTGAACCGCCATCGGTCTTTGGTTTCTCCAGACCAGCATGCACCAAACTGTCATCAAACGGAACGTTCCGGATAACCACAAAGGTCCTTCGTTCGGCAGTGCTTGCGACGTGGCGCCCAGCGCGCTAGGTTTCAGGTCGAAAGGCCATCCTGTCGTCTTGAAAGACGACGGGCAACACTGGCGGGCAGCGGAGATGATCCCCAACACGGGCAGTCTGGTCCTGCAGCGCCGTCTGCGGATCGCCGATATCATCCGGGGACAGGGATCCATGCGGGTGGACGCGCTGGGCGAGATGCTGGGCGTGTCGGCGGTCACCGTGCGGTCCGATCTGGCCTATCTGGAAGCACAGGGGCTGGTGCTGCGCGGTGCGGGACATGCCCGGGCGTTGCCGGACGAAAACCCGCCTTGCCCCGATCCGCCGCCGCCGGCGTGGAGCCTGCTTCCCTTGCTGCGGGCGGCTCGGCGGGAAGTCGAGAACGAGATCACCGTGCTGCTCGGTCCCGGTGCCGTCCTCCTGCGGCTGCTGCCGCTTCTGGCCGACGCCCATGGCCTGGCGCTGGTCCTGTGCGCGCTGGACGCGGTACCGCTGGCGCGGAGCTGCCTGGACGCCCCCCTGCACCTGCTGGGCGGGGAGATCGGGCCGGACGGGCGGATCGGCGGGCCGAAAGCGTCGCACGGGCTGGCGTTGCACGACATCGACCTGCTTCTGGTCGAGGCGCGCGGCATACGCGGCGGGTCGCTGCTCCTGGGGCCGGGCGACAGCGAGGCGCTGCTGCTTGCCGCAGGTGGGCGTGCCCGCCGCGTGGTGGCGCTGGTGTGCGAACGGGACACCGAGACCGCAGGCGCCGCACCGCGCCTGCCGCTTTCGCTGGCCGATCTCGTGCTGCTGTCCGGACCGCCCCGGTCCGGAGCGCGGCAGGCCCTGCAGCAGGCCGGCTTCGCCGCCGCGCCCGCCACCGATTCCGTGGCAGCCTTTCGTCGCAACGACCGGCACAGCAGGAGGGACTTGTCGCATGCCCACGCAGGCTGACCCGACCACATCCGGGCCGATCGTCGCCTTCGGCGAGATCGTGGTGGAGATCATGGCGGACGAGCGCGGCGACGGCTTCCGCGAGCCGCTCGCGCTGCGCGGGCCGTTCCCGTCCGGGGCGCCGGCGATCTTCATCGACCAGGTGGCGAAGCTCGGGCACCCCGCAGGCCTGATCGCTTCCGTGGGGGACGACGACTTCGGCTGGCTGAACATCGAGCGGTTGCGGCGCGACGGCGTGGACACGGGCGCGATCCGCGTGCACCCGGAGCACAACACCGGCAGCGCCTTCGTGCGCTACCGTCCGGACGGCGAGCGCGACTTCGTGTTCAACATCAAGAACAGCGCCTGCGGCCAGACCCGGATCACTCCGGAAGCCCAGCGCCTGTTGTCGGGATGCGCGCACCTGCACATCATGGGCTCGTCCTTGTTCTCGTTCCGCCTCATCGACGAGGCGAAGCGAGCGATCGAGCAGGTCAAGGCGCAGAACGGCACGGTGTCGTTCGACCCGAACGTGCGCAAGGAGATGCTGAGCATCCCCGAGATGCGGGCGGCGCTCGAGATGATGCTGCACCACTGCGACCTGTTCATGCCGAGCGGGCCGGAGCTCCTGCTGCTCACGGAGGCGACCACCGAGGACCGGGCGATCGAGGAGATCCTCGGCCTCGGCGTGTCCGGCATCGTGGTCAAGCGCGGCAGTGCCGGCGCCAGCTTCCACGACCGTGCGCAAACGCTGCACGTGCCGGCGTTCGCCGTGGCGGAGGTGGATCCGACCGGCGCCGGCGACTGCTTCGGCGCCACCTTCGTCACCTGCCGGCAGCAGGGGCGGAGCGTCGCCGACAGCCTGCGCTACGCCAACGCCAGCGGCGCCCTGGCGGTGGGCCGGCGCGGGCCGATGGAGGGCACCTCCACCTTTGCAGACCTCGACGCCCTGATCTCGGCCCGGAGCTAGGAGTTCGTTCATGGCAGCACTGGACTTCAGCACCGGGTTCGACCTGCGGGACCGGGTGGTGGTCGTCACCGGCGCCGGCGGCGGGATCGGCGTGCCGTTCCTGGCCAGCGGTGCCGCGGCCATGATCAACGGCGCCAACCTGCCGATCGATGGCGGCTACACCATTCGCTGAGGGCCCACCTGCATGGACACCATCCTGTCGCGGCTGGCCCGGTTCCGGGTGGACGGCCGCCCGCGAGGCATCACCTCGGTCTGCTCGGCGCACCCGCTGGTGATCGAGGCGGCGCTGCTGCAGGCGAAGGAGGACGGCGCGGAGGCGCTGATCGAGGCCACCTGCAACCAGGTCAACCAGGAAGGCGGCTACACCGGCCTGTCTCCGGCGGCGTTCCGCGACGCCGTGACCGCGATCGGCGACCGGGTCGGCTTCCCGCCGGACCGGCTCATCCTGGGCGGCGACCACCTCGGCCCCAACCCGTGGAAGCATCTTCCGGCGGAGGAAGCGATGCAGCGCGCCGGCGACATGGTCGCCGCCTACGCCGGGGCCGGGTACGGGAAGCTCCACCTCGACTGCAGCATGGGCTGCGCCGGGGAGCCGGCGGCGCTGGCCGACGGGCTGGTGGCCGCCCGGGCGGCA
>CAXTCK010000308.1:0-2980 GCA_964242425.1 uncultured Acetobacteraceae bacterium
GCCGGCGCCAAGGGCAATGACGGCGTCGCCGCCACCGTGCGCAACACCGAGGGCGGCATCGGCTACGTCGAGTACGCCTATGCCAACAAGAACGGCCTGACCACCACCCTGCTCAAGGACAAGGCCGGCGCCTTCGTGGCGCCCGACCTCGACAGCTTCACCAAGGCGGCGAACGGTGCCGACTGGCAGGACGCCCAGTTCTTCGCGGTCGACCTGCTCGACACCCCGGGCGCCGGCGCCTGGCCGATCGTGTCCGCGACCTTCGTGCTGCTGCCGATCAACCCCAAGGACACCACCCGCAGCGCCGCCGTGCTGCGCTTCTTCGACTGGGCTTTCCGCAACGGCGCCCCCGCCGCCCGGTCGCTGCAGTACGTGCCGCTGCCTGCCTCGGTGCAGACCGCCGTGCGCCATGCCTGGACCAATGTCGCCGGAGCCCCCAGTCTGGCGCCCACCTCGGCGCAGTGATCGGTCGCAGCTCGCCCCCCTGATCGGCCGGAATCCGGAGCCGGAGCGCGCATGACCACGAACGCCAGCCTCGCCGCAGCGGGCAAACCGGCCACGGAAAGGGGGTGGGGCGATCCCGCCTTTGCCGGTCTCGCGCGCGCCTGCGGCCTGGTGGTGCTGCTGCTGATCGGCGGCATCATCGCGGTGATGCTTTCAGGCGGCCGGCAGGCGTTCTCCACCTTCGGCTGGGGCTTCCTGACTTCTTCCGCCTGGAACCCCGTGCTGGACCATTACGGCGCGCTGACCGCGGTGTTCGGCACCGTGGTGACGTCGGCGATCGGCCTCGTGGTCGCGGTGCCGCTGGCCTTTGGCGTAGCGTTCTGCCTCACCGAGATGGCGCCTTCCTGGCTGTCCGGCCCGCTCGGCACCGCGGTGGAGCTGCTGGCGGCGGTGCCGTCCATCATCTTCGGCATGTGGGGCTTCTTCGTGATCGCGCCGATCATGGCGCACGACATCCAGCCGCCGCTGATCCACACCCTGGGCCACGTGCGCCTGCTGCACCCGTTCTTTTCCGGCGCCCCCTTCGGCACCGGGCTGCTCACCGCCGGGCTGATCCTGGCGGTGATGGTGACGCCGTTCATCGCCGCGGTGATGCGCGACGTCTTCAAGTCGATGCCGCCGGTGCTCAAGGAAAGCGCCTACGGGCTCGGCTCGACGCGCTGGGACGTGATGCGCCAGGTGGTGCTGCCCTGGTCGCGCACCGCGGTGATCGGCGGCATCATGCTGGGGCTGGGCCGCGCGCTGGGCGAGACCATGGCGGTCACCTTCGTGATCGGCAACACCAACCGCATCAGCGCCTCGCTGTTCTCGCCCGGCAACACCATCGCCTCCTTGATCGCGCTGGAGTTCCCTGAAAGCGCCGCCGGCAGCCTGAAGCTGTCCGCGCTGCTGGCGCTGGGCTTCATCCTGATGGTGATCTCCTTTATCACCCTGGCCTGTTCGCGGCTTCTGCTGCGCACCGGCCGGTCGATGCGGCGCTGAGGCGCGCGCGATGTCCGCGACCCTCGCCCGTTCCGTTGCCGCCGCGCCGGTGCGGAGCGCCAGCCTGCTTCGCCGCCGCCGCGCCGCTGACACGGTGGCGACGGCCTTGTGCTTCGCCGCCACTGTGGTGGTGCTGGCCGCCCTCGTGTCGATCCTGTGGACCCTGGTGTCCTATGGCATCGGCGGGTTGTCGCTTCGCACCCTGACCCACCTCACCACCCCTGCGGGCGGCAATGGCGGCCTGCTCAACCCCATCGTCGGCAGCGTGATCCAGGTGGCGCTGGCCACGGTGCTCGGCACCCCGATCGGGCTGCTGGCCGGCATCTACCTGGCCGAGTACGGCGCCGGCTCCGTCGTTGCCAACGCGGTGCGCTTCGTGTCCGACATGCTGCTGTCGGCACCCTCCATCCTGGTCGGGCTGTTCGTCTACCTCGTGCTGGTGGCGCCGTTCCACCACTTTTCCGGCTGGGCGGGCGTGGTGGCGCTGGCGATCCTGGTGATCCCGATCGTGGTGCGCACCAGCGAGGACATGCTTCGGCTGGTGCCGCTGTCGATGCGCGAGGCCGCCGCCGCCCTGGGGGCGCCGCACTGGAAGGTGGTGCTGCTGGTGTGCGTGCGCGCGGCACGGCGCGGCATGATGACCGGCGTGCTGCTGGCGATCGCGCGCATTTCCGGCGAGACCGCGCCGCTGCTGTTCACCTCGCTCGGCAACCTCAACTGGTCGCTGTCCTTGAACCAGGCGATGGCGAGCCTGCCCGTGACCATCTACCAGTATGCCGGCTCGCCCGCCAATGATTGGGTGCAGCTGGCCTGGACCGCCGCCCTGCTGATCACCGCGGGCGTGCTGCTGATCAACATCGTCGCCCGGCTGGGCTTGCGCGGACAGGACAGTTGATGGACGACCGGACCCCCAGCCCGCTGCCCGCCATGGCCCTGGGACACGCGGCGTCCCCCGTCACCACCAGCCCCGCCATCGGCCGGCCGATGATCTCCATACGCAACCTCGACTTCCATTACGGCGCGTCGCAGGCGCTGAAGGGGATCACCCTGGACTTCCCCGCGCGACAGGTCACCGGCCTGATCGGCCCGTCGGGCTGCGGCAAGTCGACGCTGCTTCGCGTGCTCAACCGGATGTACGACCTTTATCCGGGCCAGCGCGCCGGCGGCGAGGTGCTTCTGGACGGCGAGAACATCGTCGGCCCGCATGTCGACGCCAACCGCCTGCGCTCGCGCGTCGGCATGGTGTTCCAGAAGCCGACGCCGTTCCCGATGTCGATCGCGGACAACATTTCCTTCGGCATCAGGCTGCACGAGCGGCTGGGGCGCGCGGACATGGCCGGCCGCATCGAGGACGCGCTGCGCCGCGTCGCGCTGTGGAACGAGGTCAAGGACCGGCTGCGCTCCAACGCCACCTCCTTGTCCGGCGGGCAGCAGCAGCGGCTGTGCATCGCGCGCACCATCGCCACCCGCCCCGAGGTGATCCTGCTCGACGAGC
>CAXTCK010000309.1:0-2935 GCA_964242425.1 uncultured Acetobacteraceae bacterium
AGCTGGCGCGCCGCCGGCCGGACGTGCGCGAGGCGGAAGCGCGGCTGCACGCGGCCACCGCCCAGACCGGCGTGGCGGTGGCCGACTTCTATCCCGACGTGCGGCTGAGCGGGCAGATCGGCACGCAGGCGCTGCAGTTCCCGGAGGTGTTCAACCTGTTCTCCGGCTACTACATGGTCGGGCCCACGGTGGACGTGCCGATCTTCGAGGGCGGCCGGCTGCGCGCGACGCTGCACCTGCGCCGCTCGCAGCAGCGCGAAGCGGCGATCTCGTATCGCAGCACGGTGCTGCAGGCCTGGCAGGACGTCGACAACGCGCTCACCGCCTATGTGCAGGCGCAAGCCAGGCGCGACAGCGTGGCAGAAGCGGCGCGGCAAAGCGTGCTGGCCCTGAACGCGTCGCGGCAGCGCTATCGCCAGGGCGCGGTCGACTTCCTCAACGTGCTCACGGCGCAGAACGCGGTGCTGCAGAACCAGGACACCCTGGCCAACAGCAACACGCAGATCGAGACCGACCTGGTGGCGCTGTACCGCGCGCTCGGCGGCGGCTGGGAGATCGCGGACCGGAAGTGAGGGATCCACGCCGGGTCACGGTTTCGTGCGGCGACGGCGCCCGGACCAGGCCAATCCCCGCGCACGGGCCGGTGCAGAGTTTGCAGCCTGCATCCGCAGGCTTGCAAAACCCGTCTTGATCGCCGAACCTGGACAGGTGCCCGGTCGATCGCCTTTGGCCGACCCGGTGACAACCAACGGCGCGGGGCTGCCGCTTTGCGGCCCACGCAAAAAGCCGGTCTGCTCGAGGAAACGCGTCATGCCGCTTTGTTTATCCTTCAAGGCCTCCACCGGCCGGGCTTCGTACGGCCTGTCGCTCGGGCTGGGGGCCCTCCTTCTTGCCGGGGCGGGCGCCGGCCCGGCCGCCCGCGCGGCGGTGCTGCCGAACCTGGGGCCCAACGTCGTGGTGTTCACGCCCGACATGCCGGTGAGCCAGATCCAGGCCACGGTGAACGCGCTGGCCAACCAGCAGGTGTCCAACCAGTTCGGCACGCAGCGCTACGCCCTGCTGTTCCAGCCGGGCACCTACGGCTCGGCCGCCACGCCGCTGAACTTCCAGGTCGGCTACTACACCACCGTCGCCGGCCTCGGCCGGTCGCCGGGCGACGTGGTGATCAACGGCTCGATCAACGTCTATAACCAGTGCGACAGCAGCGGCGCCTGCAACGCGCTGGACAACTTCTGGCGCTCGCTGTCCAACCTTTCCATCAACGTCAGCAACCCGAACGCCGGCTGCTACGCGGGTGAGTTCTGGGCGGTGTCGCAGGCAGCGCCGATGCGTCGCGTGCAGGTGAACGGCAACGCGACGCTGATGGACTACTGCACCAGCCCGTCCGACGCGAGCGGCGGCTTCATCGCGGACTCGCGATTCAGCGGCGGCGGCGTCACCAGCGGCTCGCAGCAGCAGTGGATGACCCGGAACAGCGTGCTCGACGGCTGGTCCAACGGGGTGTGGAACCAGGTGTTCTCCGGCGTCACCGGCGCGCCTGCCAACTGCTTCCCGGCGCAAGGCTCGTGCGGCGGGCCCTACACCACGCTTCCCGCGAGCCCGGTCACCCGCGAGGCGCCCTATCTTTACACGGACGCGACCGGCAACGCCCTGGTGTTCGTGCCCGGCGTTGAGCGCAACAGTTCCGGCATCAGCTGGGGCAGCGGCCCGACCGCCGGCCGCTCGATCCCGCTCAGCCAGTTCTTCGTCGCCACCCCGTCGGACAGCGCCGCCCGGATCAGCCTTGCCCTGGCGGAGGGCAAGAACCTTCTCCTGACGCCGGGCGTCTACGACCTGCAGCAGACCATTCTCGTGTCCCGGCCGGACACGGTGGTGCTGGGGCTCGGCATGGCGACGCTGGTGCCGCGGAATGGCCAGCCGGCCCTGGCCTCGCTGGACGGGCGCGGCGTCCTGGTCGAGGGCATCATCGTCGACGCCGGGCCGAAGCGGTCGCCGGTGCTGCTGCAGCTCGGCACGGCACTCGCCAACGTCGTGGACCCGGCCCTGGGCGTCAACACGGCGAACGACCCGTCCGCGCTGTTCGACGTGTTCTTCCGGGTCGGCGGCGCGGAAGCCGGCAGCGCCGGGACCGCCCTGGTGGTGGACGCCGACAACGCGCTGATCGACAACGTATGGGCCTGGCGCGCCGACCACGGTGCCGGCGTCGGCTGGACGGCCAACACCGCCGACACCGGGCTCACCGTGAACGGCAACAACGTGGTCGCCTACGGCCTCGCGGTGGAGCACTTCCAGAAATACGAGGTGATCTGGAACGGGCAGAACGGCACCGACATCTTCTTCCAGAACGAGATGCCCTACGACCCGCCGAGCCAGGCCGCCTGGATGGAGGCGCCGGGCGTGGACGGCTGGGCCGCGTTCAAGGTGGCGGACGGGGTGCGCTCCTTCCACGGCTATGGCATGGGCAGCTACAGCAACTTCAACCAGGGCGTGAACATCCTGGCCGCCAACGCCTTCGAGGTGCCCGCCAGCCTGCCGGCGGGAAGCCTGAACGACCTGCTGACGGTGTTCCTGGACCCGGC
Source organism: uncultured Acetobacteraceae bacterium (assembly GCA_964242425.1). Lineage (GTDB taxonomy): Bacteria > Pseudomonadota > Alphaproteobacteria > Acetobacterales > Acetobacteraceae > Lichenicola. The sequence goes on from CAXTCK010000309.1 coordinate 2,580, forward strand.
TTCTTCCGGCGGAATCACGGACGTGGTCGACAACACCGGCGGCTCCTCGACCGGCGCCAACCCCGACGTGCCGGTCACCGTCACCCGCTTCCCGTGACCGGCGCCACCGTCACGCGACCCGGTCGCGTGACGGTGCCTGCGTGAACAAGGCGTCGGCGAGCGCGGCAAATATGGCTGAGCCAGGCGAGCCGGTCGCGCCAGCGGGAAGGAATGCCGCCCGCCCCGCAAAGCGCGCCGGCGAGCTGGCCGGCAGTCGCGGCCACGCTGTCTGCGTCGTCGCCCAGATTGGCGGCCAGCAGCACGGCATCCTCGAAGCTGTCGGTGTGCCACACCGACCAGAATGCCGCTTCAAGGGT
>CAXTCK010000310.1:0-2932 GCA_964242425.1 uncultured Acetobacteraceae bacterium
CCATCTTTCCCCATCAGCACGATGGGTGATGAGCCTCGCATGGACCTTGATGCATTATACGACGGCTGCTGACCTTGTAGAGACGGCTCGTTGTCAAACACTCTGTATCGTCCGGTAAAGTAAGAACCAAGAATAGGTGCAAGGCTTGTATGCGATGTTTTGAACTAGACTTCGGGTGTATCTGATCAACCCATAACGGCGATAAAGCTGTGCGCGATGTTCCGAACATGGCGATGTGAAGCTCCATTACGTTGAGCACGCTCATGTGCCCAACCACCTGACCTGACCGGAAACTCCGCCGATAGGCCTCTGCAGCCTTAATGGCGTACTTGTGCGCGATGTTCCGAAAAACCGGGCATGTTCAGCGTGCGCGATGTTCTGAACTCTGCGCGGTTTGAAGCGTGTTCCGCGGCAAATGCTTTACCATCAAATCCTATAAGCACTACCTGTGGAACCTATCGGAATATCGCGCACGACAATACGGAACATTACGCACAAGAAGACTCGGAACATCGCGCACAGGGCTTCGGAACATCGCGCCCGAAAATCCAACATAAGCGGTTGAAAAATCTGAGTCAATTTGACCCTTAACTATTTAACAGTCCTTCTACTAACTTCTAACGGACGTGCATTGGGGATAACTTTTGAAACTCAGTCTGACTAACTACAACGACCTGAACCGCGCCGAGTATTCTGGGGACCGGGCAGCTCCGGCCTCGGCAGGCGGGGTGCTGCCGGTGGGCTCGAGGAGGCGACGGGTGTTGAACCAGTCGACCCAATGGTGGGTGGCAAACTCGACGGCCCCGACACTGCGCCAGGAATGCCGGTGGATTATCTCGGCCTTGAACAGCCGTTGATGGTTTCGGCAAGCGCGTTGCCATGGGACCCCCTGACGTTGCCGATGGAGGGCTCGATCCCGGCTTCGGCCAACTGCTTAGTGTTGCAACGACCGCTTGAAGCCAGGTTGCGATCCCTTATCGGAATGATGGACGAGTTCGCCCTTTCCGACCGGCCGTTGCTTGTGCAACGCCTGCTCCAGGCCATCAAGCACGAAGTCCGCCCTTACCCGCGGACGACAAGCCTGCTGGTGCGTTCGAACGCCTGACGGCAACCAGTTCGGGAAAACGCCCCCTTTGCTGCTTGTTCTACCCCGACCGTCTGCCACGCCTGACAGGTTCGGGACCGGTCAGTATCCACCTCGCATCAAGCCAGAACTGGCGGTCACGCTGACCCTGGACAATGCCGGCCGGTGACCAGAAATTGTGCTCCACGATGGGTGCCCCACCCAGGATCCGGGACATCAACCCATGGGTGCGGTGCTTTCTGTCCCGGTATGCGTCGTCGGCAAACCCCATCGTCTCCACGATGACGACGCCATGTTGGACGGCGTGATCCGCCTCCGCCCAGAGGATGAAGTCGGGCACGCAGGGATCACGGGCTTCCTCGTCGCCTTCAAGTCGGTGCTTGATGCCCAGCTCACGGAGCTCGCACGCCCGACGACGCAAGCCGCGAGGTAGGGCGATCGGGCACGATGATCGCCAGCAGACTCCTGGCCATGCCCATCCCGCTCGCCGAAGATCGCGATCTCGCCGCGCACCGGGATCGGATCGCCCCGCAACGGCCGGATCTGACCTTCGGCCGCCTCAGCCGCCATCGTCGCCAGCAACCCGTGCGGCCGATGACTGCGCCGGAAGCGCTCCGGCGGCGTGCGCGCGATCTTTGCCATGAGCTCGGGCAGGGCAGGGAGGTAGGTGCAGAAGAAGCTCGCCAGGATGACGTCCTCCTCGAGCTCGATCTCGCGTGCCGCCGTGCGCAAGGCCCGGTACTGGTCGGCTATCGAAGGTAGTGGTTGCCCGGGATCGATCCGGGTCAGCCCAGCCTTCTCCAGCAGCATCATCAGCAGCGTCGCCAGCCGGCCGCGATGACGGTCGCGGCTGCGACCGGTGACGGCTGCCTTGGTGTGCTCGGCGCTCTTGTAGCGGGTGACGAGCGGGATTGGCTTGCGCGGCGCCGGGCAGGTGTAGCTGCCGCAGATCAGGCGCTGCTCGGCCTGGTCCCGGTAGAAGTCGCAGGCCAGGTCGTGCGCCGGCCAGGGCACCTCCGTGTGCCGTCGGACATGGTCCTCCGTCACCGGGATCAGGGCGGGAGGCTGCGGCACGTCGCCCAGGCAGTCGCACAGGAACCAGCGTCCGGCCCCTGAATGCTGATGGCGACGGACGACGGCGGCCCCGATCGTCCGGTCCTCGATCTTGCCGTAGCGCCCGAAGGCGCGACGCAGCGCCAGGTCCTCGTCGGCCGTCAGCTCCCTGAGCTCGGCCACCTCGCCTCTACATGTCAGCCGCAGCACGGCCGCCTCCCCACGCTGATTTCGATCCTCTCAAGCTGCACGCCCCGGTGCGAACGAGAACTGGGCCTGGAAAAACTTCGGCGCGACGGGTGCTCGTTCGCACCGCGGGCGGGAAGGCTGGCGGTGTTGAATCCAGAACCGAAGGCCGTGATGGCGGTACCGCTGCTGCTGGGCGCGCCACAAGGGTGCGTCGCTGCGCTCCCGCCTGCCGGGCAGGCGCCCTTGTCCCGCGCCCCGCGCGCGGTCGCCGGGACGCATTCCGAGGACAGGAGTGCGGGACGATGAGCCACGATGCGGAGCTGGACGAGCTGAGGGCAGGGGTGAGCTGTGCCGTGCTGCTGGAGCGCCATCCGCCGCCCTGGCAGCTCGACAAGCAGGAGAGCACCAAGCGCTGCCTGAAGTATCGTCGCGGCGAGGGCGAGATCATCCTCGTCACCCACGAGGGCCGGGGCTGGTGGGACCCGGGCAGCACCGCCAAGGGCGACGTGTTCTCCCTGGTGCAGCACCTCGAGCCCGGCCTGAACCTGGGACAGGTGCGCAAGGTGCTGCGGCCGCTGGCCGGCGTCAGCCCGAGCTTCCCCGAAC
>CAXTCK010000311.1:0-2901 GCA_964242425.1 uncultured Acetobacteraceae bacterium
CCGAGCCAGTCCGACCCCTTCACGGTGTCGTACATGTGCCAGCGCCAGTTGTCCTCGGCCATGTTGCCGAGCGCGGCGCCGATGCCGCCCTGTGCCGCCACCGTGTGGCTGCGGGTCGGGAACACCTTGGTGATGCAGGCGGTCTTGAGCCCGGCTGCCACCATGCCAAGCGTGGCGCGAAGGCCGGAGCCGCCGGCACCGACCACCACCACGTCATACGCGTGGTCCACGATCGTGTAGGCGCGTGAGGAAGGCAGCGTGATCGCGTTCATGTCATCACTCTTGTTCCGGCCCGCCACACCGTTCAGGAAGCGTGGATCCAGAATGCCATCTTCAGGATCGCCACGATCGCGAACAGCGCCAGCAGGAGGGAGGCACCCTTGTTCAGCAACGAAACCACGAGGTGCGAACGGGTATCGTTGACGTAGTCGTCGATCACGACCTGCAACCCGAGCTGCATGTGATGGAAGGTGAGCATCACCAGCGCCAGCAACAAGACCGTATTCACCGGATGCGCCGCCCAATGCACCACCGCGAGCTGCGGCTGGCCAAGATGCATCAGCACCGCCACCACGAACCAGATCGTCAACGGCACCAGCGCGATCGCGGTGAGGCGCTCGACCCACCAATGCTCGACGCCGGACTTGGCCGAGCCGAGCCCGCGCACCCGGCCGAGCTGCGAGCGCATGATCTGGACCTGGGCGTTCCTGCTGGCCATCGGCCTATCTCCCCGTTCCCGCGGCCGGCGCCCCGTGGTGCCACAGCAGGAACCCCGCCACCCAGATCAGCAGCGTCAGCGCCAGGGAGGCCGCGATCACGATTGGCCCGGTGCGGTTGAACACGTCCTTGGCAAAGCCGTAGCCGGCATCCCAGGCCAGGTGGCGCAGCCCGCCCACGGTGTGGAACACCAGTGCCAGGGTCCAGCCGAACAGCACGATCATGCCGAGCGGGTTGGCCACCACATGCTGCACGGTGTCGAATGCTGCTGGCCCGCTCGCCGCCGCCACCAGCCACCACACCAGAAGCAGGGTGGCGATGGAGGTGACGATCCCGGAAATCCGGTTCAGGCCGGACAGCACCATCGACAGCTGCAACCGGTAGACGCCGAGATGCGGAGACATCGGACGGCGCACCACCTTGCCGTCGCTGGCATGCGCCACGAACAGCGCGTCACGAACATCCTTCATGGGTGCGCTGGCTACTTCCTTGATCCGGCCCCGAAAGATTGGAAGCCGCCGTGGGATGGGACGGTCCTACGCTTGCCGGGGCAGGCGGTCAACGCTGCCACTGTGCAGTGCAACATGGATCAGGCGAGCCGGTAAAGGCGCGTCTCGGGGTCCAGCTCGACCACCGCCTCGCCTTCGGCACGAAGCAGCCACGCGTCCGCCTGCGGCCGTGTCAGCTCCATCGCCTCGGCGATACGCGCCGCACCCAGCGGCCCGCCGCGCAACAGCACCTCGACCTGGCGCCCGAACACCTCGTAGAGGCTGGGGTCGGGCGCCGGCTGCCCCGCATGGACGGCCGACGCCGTGGCCCGGGGATGCAGCTCGACTAGGCGGAGATGGGCGCCGCGTTCGCCCGACGGGGCCAGGGATTGGGACTGGGTTTCGGGCTGAAGCAAAGGTTGGGGCGGCGGGGCGGGAAAGGGCTCAGCCGCTTCCGCGAAGCCAGACAGAACCGGTTGCGGCGCGGGCACCGGAAAAGCGGCGCTCATGGTCCGGCGGGTGGAAAGCCCGGCCGGGCGCGGCGGGGACAGAAGCGTGCGCGGCGCAGCCTCCTCGTCCGCCATCGCATGCGCACCGAGCCGGATCAGGGTGCCGGCTTCCGGGTCGCCGGCGCGCACCCAGTGCGGCACCCATTCCTTCTCGATGGCGCCGACCGTGTCCGCCCAACGGTCGCTGCCCCGCCGGACGCCGACCAGCAGGGCGGCATCCGACACGCCGTAGATGCAGCGCGCGGGTCCCTTCCCGTCGCCACCGGGCTCGGTCTCCGACACCAGCACCAGCCGGTCCATGGACCCACGCAGCCACGCGTCGGCGTCCTGCGCCTGCAGGTCGCCCGCCAGCACCGCGACCGCGGACCCGCGCTGCGACAGGCTGCTTTCCACCGCCGCGTTCTCGACCGGGTTGCCGACGCCTGAGATGGTGGTCAATCCCGCCGCGGCCGCGCGAACGGCGAAGCCTGCGGCGTAGTCCACCGCGGCCGCGTCTCCGTCGCCGCCGATCACCGCGATCCCGCCGCGATTGAGCAGCAGCCTGTCGCCCCGCCCGAACAGCAGGACCGGCGCCTCGTCGCGCAGCCGCCGCTTCACCCGGCGCGGGTAGTCCGGATCGTCGCGGCCGATCACCCAGATCCCCGACCGTTCCCACCGCTCCAGCGCCGCGTCCAGCAACGTCGACCGTTCCAGCAGCCCCGTCAGCCGATCGGGCGGAACCGGCGCGTCCGGTGCCCCGCGCAGCCGCTCCGGCAGTTCCGGTTCCAGCAGATCGGCCGGGTTCAGCCTCGTGCGCTTCAGCCAGGCCAACACCCGGTCGAGCTCGACCTCGTCGAGCGTCGGGATCGCCGTTTCGGGCTGGTCGAACCGGGCCGTGAGAAGTAAAAGAACGCGTGCCAAAGTTGTAATCATCATCATGGACTCAACCCGAGGATGTATCACTGGTTCCCGATACGTCGAAACTAGGCACCGGCAGCGTCACCAGCGGCGCCGGCATCAGCACCGGCGCCGGCAGGGGCGGCACCTTGCCCACGGCATGCGTCCCGGCCACGATATCGGTGGACACCACCTTCGGCCATGGTGCCGGCCCATGCGACACGACGCGGTGATGCGCCCAGGACGGCCAGGTGGCGACCGCCACGTGACGCAGCCCGAGATACAGCGCGCCCTGCGCCACGATCGCCAGC
>CAXTCK010000312.1:0-2900 GCA_964242425.1 uncultured Acetobacteraceae bacterium
GCTGCAGCTCATCATCGCCGGCGACGAGTACAACACCATCTCCAAGCCGTCCGAGATCGTCGCCGCTGCCGCGGCGGGCGTCGCGAACAAGCTGCTGTCTGGCAGCAAGCCGACCGGGCAGACCACCCTGTTCGGCACCCCCACGCAGCTGTTCACGCCCACGATTATCACCGCCAAGAACCTGAAGGCTGAGATCATAGACAAGGGGATCCAGACCCCCGCCCAACTCTGCACGTCCGCCTACGCGGCCGCCTGCCAGAAGCTCGGCATCACTTCCTAATCCGAACGGGGACGGCGGCCGGATCCTGGCCGCCGTCCACGCAACCCGAAGGCCACCGCCCGTGACCCCTGTCTCCACCTCCGAACCGCCGCCGCGACACGGCGGGCCGATCCTCAGCCTGCGCGGCATCACCAAGACCTTCGGCGCGGTGTCGGCGCTGACCGACATCGATCTCGACGTTCATGCTGGCGAGGTGGTGGCCCTGGTCGGCGACAACGGCGCCGGCAAGTCCACCCTGGTCAAGGTGCTGGCCGGCGTGCACCGCGCCACCGCAGGCGAGATCCGGTTCAACGGTCAGCCGGTGACGCTGGACGGGCCCGCGCAGGCGCTGGAGCTCGGCATCGCCACCGTGTTCCAGGACCTGGCGCTGTGCGAGAACCTCGACGTCGTCGCCAACCTGTTCCTCGGCCATGAGATGGGGCCGTGGCGACTGGACGAGGTGGCGATGGAGGTGCGCGCCTGGACGCTGCTGCGCGAGTTGGCGGCGCGCATTCCCTCGGTGCGCGAGCCGATCGCCTCCCTGTCCGGCGGTCAGCGCCAGACCGTGGCGATTGCCCGCTCGCTGCTGCTCGACCCCAAGATCATCATGCTCGACGAGCCGACCGCGGCGCTGGGCGTGGCGCAGACCGCCGAGGTGCTCAACCTCATCGAGCGGGTGCGCGACCGCGGCCTCGGCGTGATCGTGATCAGCCACAACATGGACGACGTGCGTGCGGTCGCCGACCGCATCATCGTGCTTCGGCTCGGCCGCAACAACGGCGTGTTCACGGCCGACACCAGCCACCAGGACCTGGTCGCCGCCATCACCGGCGCCGCCGAGAACTCGGTGTCGCGCCGCGACTCTGCGCGCGCGGGCGCCCCGCCCCAGACCGCCCCGCTCGGGAACGCCCCGCTTTCCGACGCTCCGCTCTCCAACGGAGGTGCCGCATGAGCACCGCACCGCTCCCCCGCCCCGCGTCCGACCGGGCTGCCGTCCCGGACGCCGCGCTGGACCGCGCCGACGAGCGGCTCAGCCACCACGAGGGCTTCCGCGGCGAGCTTCGCACCTTCGCCAACCGCGTGCGCTCGGGGGACCTCGGCATGCTGCCGGTGGTGGTGGGCCTCGTCGCCATCACCGCAGTGTTCACAGCACTCAACCCGGTGTTCGTGGACGCCGACAACCTGGTCAACCTGCTGTTCGACTGCGCCACCGTCGGGCTGATCTCGCTCGGCATCGTGTGCGTGCTGCTGCTGGGCGAGATCGACCTGTCGGTCGGCTCGATGAGCGGGCTCGCCTCGGCGATCCTCGGCGTGCTCTGGGTCGGGGCCGGCTGGTCGTTGGCGGTGGTGATCCCGGTGGCACTCGTCGCCGGCGCCGTAGTCGGGCTGATCTACGCCGAACTGTACACCCGCTTCGGCATGCCGAGCTTTGTCGCCACCCTGGCTGGGCTGCTGGCGCTGCTCGGGCTGCAGCTCTACCTGCTGGGCGATACCGGCTCAATCAACCTGCCCTATGACGGCACCCTGGTGCAGCTCGGCCAGATCCTGGTGATGCCGGCCTGGCTGTCCTACCTGTTGGCGCTCCTGCCGGGCGCGGTGCTGCTCGCTACCGGCCTCGGCGAGCGTCAGCGGCGGCACGCGGCGCGGTTATCGGCCAAGCCGGTGCGGGTGCTGGCGGTGAAGGCCGGTGTGGTCACCGCGGCCCTGCTTGCCGCGATGTTCTACCTCAACCTCGGCCGCGGCCTGCCGTGGCTGTTCGCGCTGTTCACCGTGCTGGTGGTCGTGATGGAGTATGCCCTGCGGCGCACTCGCTGGGGTCGCTCGATGTTCGCCGTCGGCGGCAACCGTGAGGCTGCGCGCCGCTCGGGCATCAACGTGCGCAGCATCCACCGCAGCGCCTTCGTGTTGTGCAGCACCTTCGCCGCCGCCGGCGGCGTGCTGTCGGCGGCGCGTCTCGCCTCCGCCAGCCGCCAGGCCGGCACCGGTGACGTCAACCTCAATGCCATCGCCGCGGCGGTGATCGGCGGCACCAGCCTGTTCGGCGGTCGCGGCAGCGCCTACTCGGCCTTGCTCGGCGTGATTGTCATCCAGGCGATCTCCAACGGCCTGACCCTGCTCAACCTGTCGTCGAGCCTTCGTTACATGATCACCGGCGGCGTGCTCGCCATCGCCGTGATCGTCGACTCGCTGGCCCGCCGTTCCCGCGCCTCTCACGGCCGCGCCTGAACCCCGGAGGAACCACTCATGGCCGAGTCCATCGAAGGCAAGATCGCCGCAATCACCGGAGCCGCGTCCGGCATCGGGCTTGAGTGCGCACGGCACCTGCTTAATGCTGGTTGCCGCGTCGTGCTGGTGGACCGCGCCGGCGACCGACTGCGGGAACTCTGTTCGGAACTCGGAGCGAACGCGTTCCCGCTGGCGATCGACTTGCTCGATCCCGGTGCGGTGTCCGGGATGCTGCCGCGCATCCTGGATCTCGCGGGCGGGCTCCACATCTTCCATGCCAATGCCGGCGCCTATGTCGGCGGCCCGGTAGCGGAAGGCGATCCGGATGCCTGGGACCGGATGCTCAACCTCAACATCAATGCCGCCTTCCGGTCTGTGCGGGCGGTGATCCCGCACCTGGTCGCGCAGCAGTCCG
>CAXTCK010000313.1:0-2888 GCA_964242425.1 uncultured Acetobacteraceae bacterium
CCCTGCCACTCGGACAAGCCCTTTGCGACCACCCGCTTCTGATCGAACACCTGCCGCGCTCGACTGCCGGTTCGGACGGGATCGATGTCGACAACAAGACCTCGACGGTCGCTTCTTGGCGACCGTTCTGACATCGTTGCCGAAACACAGCTCCCTGCAGGACCGGAACAAGCGTCGTGTCGCCGGATCCCGACCACCGCATGGCAGATCGCCTGCTAGGGATCGAGGATCAGCTCCCGGATCCGGCTGGCGAGCATCTCCATCGCGAACGGCTTGGTCATGACGTGCAGACCGGGTTCGAGCTGGCCATGGCTGAACACCGCGGTCTCGGCATAGCCGGTGATGAAGAGCACCTTCAGCCCGGGCCGCACGGCTCGTCCGGCATCGGCCATCTGCCGGCCGTTCATGGCACCCGGCAGGCCGACATCGGTCACCAGGAGATCGATGCGCGCGCCTGACCTGAGTATCCGCAGGCCCGCCGCGCCATCCGCCGCCTCCAGGGCGGCGTAGCCCAGTTCCTCCAGTATCTCGACCACCAGCATGCGCACGGTGGGCTCATCGTCCACCACCAGCACCGTCTCACCCTCCTGGGCGCGCGGAAGGGCGCCGGGTTCAGGCTGCTCCCTGGCCTGGTCCGCCTCACCCAGATGGCGTGGCAGGTAGAGGCAGATCGTCGTGCCCCGGCCCACCTCGGAATGAACCCGCACCTGCCCCTCGGACTGGCGCACGAAGCCGTAGATCATGGACAAGCCCAGTCCAGTGCCTTGGCCGAGCGGCTTGGTGGTGAAGAACGGGTCGAAGGCCCGCGCGATCACCTCGGCCGACATGCCGCTGCCGTTGTCGGTCACGCACAGCGCCAGGTAGTCCCCCATGGGCAGGTCGAAATCACGCGCCATGCGCTGGTCCAGGATCTTGTTGCTCGCCTCGATGCTGAGCCTGCCGCCATGCGGCATGGCGTCGCGAGCGTTGAGGCACAGGTTGAGCAGCGCGTTCTCGAGCTGGTTCGGATCGACCAGCGCTGGCCAGAGCTCCGCCGGGCTGATGACCTCGACGGTGATCGCGGGGCTGACCGTACGCCGGATCAGCTCCTCCATCTCGCTCACCAGCCGACTGACATCCGTCGGCTTGGGATCCAGCGTCTGGCGGCGCGAAAAGGCGAGCAGGCGGTGCGTCAAGGCCGATGCCCGGCTGGCGGCAGCCTGGGCCGCCGTGATGTAGCGGTCGAGCGAACCCAGCTGTCCCTGCGTCACCCGGGTCTGCAACAGCTCCAGGCTGCCGATGATGCCGGTGAGGAGGTTGTTGAAGTCGTGCGCCAGGCCGCCGGTGAGCTGACCCACCGCCTCCATCTTCTGGCTCTGGCGCAGCTGCTCCTCGAGCTGCCGTTGTCTGGTCGTGTCCACCCCGATGCCGACCCGGCGGACCGTCCTGCCGCTCTCGTCGGTGTAGTTGTGGGCCCGGGACAACACCCACCGGATCGAGCCGTCCGGGTGGCGGATACGGTATTCCAGCTCCAGGTCGCCATCCTTCTCCAGTCCCGCCTCCATGGTGGTTCTGAGCCCGGGCAGATCGTCGGGATGGATGTTGGCCAGGAATCCTGCCCGGCTGATCCCGGCTGCCGCCTGGTCCGGATCCAGGCCGTACAGCGTGGCGATCGCCATGCTGCAGAAGAAGCGGTCGCTGGCCACGTCGAAGGTCCAGACCCCGACGCCGCCGACCGAGGAAACAGCCAGGCGCGCGAAGTCCTGCGACTCACGCAGTTCCTGCGTGCGGGCTTCCACCTGGCGCTCCAGGTGCTCCTTCGCCTGCAACCGGTCCACGGCGGCGGCCAGAAGGTTCGCGTAGGTGCGCAGGAACGAGATGTCGTTTCCGGTGAACTGCCGGGGCTCGCGGCTGTCCACCTGCAGCACGCCATAGGGTGGTCGCCCCTTGCCCCCGAGGATGACGACGTTGACCAGCGCCTTCACGCCGTTGTCGTGCAGGAACCCGGGGATGCTGAACCGCTTCTCCAGGTCCACATCGGGCGAGATGACCGGCTCGCCTGTCGCCAGCGCGTGGCCTTCGGACGAGTCTTCCTGCGCCTCGATCGTCGTCTCGCCGACGATGCCAGGCTTCCAGCCCACCCCGGCCTGCACCAGCAGCGTCTGGCCGTCCCGCTGCAGCTCCAGCACCTTGGCGAGATCGGTGCCGAGCGCCTCGCCGACGAGGCGGCAGGCCTCGTGCAGGATCTCGTCGAGGCTTTCCGATTGCAGGGTGAGCTCGCCGAACTGGGCCAGGGTCGTCTGCTGCCGCAGCAAGACCGCGAGCACGTCGTCATCGGTTGGAGGCTGGCCCGAACCGGTCGGCCGATGGCTTTCGGTGATCTGGTCGTCAGGCATCGATCGGACTGTCCAGCTCGTTGGTTCTGGAATGCCGCTCCAGGGCCTCACGCTCGATCAACAGCCGCAGGCCGGCGCGGACCACCTCGCTGGCGGTCGCGTAGTGGCCCGACGTGATCTGCCTGGCCACATACTTCACGAGGGACTCGGTCAGCGCGACGTGGAGGGTGTGCTGGGCAGGCATGGCCTCGGATATCGCATGCCGTCCAGGGTGTCACCCTATGGCTGGGCGCACGCGCTTTCGGCCGATTGTTCAGCCGTCGCCGTTCCAGGCCCACGCGCACGTGGAGGCTATCAACCGCGGCCTCGATCCCCGTCTCCGGCAACGCCAAAGCACCGCCACCCGACAACGGACTGCTCGACGAGTACAGGCCGCCTGATGCAGGCGATACTATATTTGACGTACCCAATGGCTCCTGTAGGCTCAAGTTGTAGCGCTTGGAGTCGATAATGCCGACCGGGACCATAACCCTGAACGGGGTTTCCGACGCGGACTTGATCATGATCTTTAAG
>CAXTCK010000314.1:0-2887 GCA_964242425.1 uncultured Acetobacteraceae bacterium
TCGGCCGCTTGGCGCCGTAGAGCGACCGGCGCTTGCGACGCTTGGCGATGCCCTGGGTGTCGAGCACGCCGCGCAGGATGTGGTAGCGCACGCCCGGAAGGTCCTTCACGCGACCGCCGCGGATCAGCACCACGCTGTGCTCCTGCAGGTTGTGGCCCTCGCCGGGGATGTAGCTCACCACCTCGTAGCCGTTGGTCAGCCGCACCTTGGCGACCTTGCGCAGCGCCGAGTTCGGCTTCTTCGGCGTGGTCGTGTAGACGCGCGTGCAGACGCCGCGCTTCTGCGGGCAGCCCTGCAGGGCGGGAACCTTGTTGCGCTTGGGCGCGGGCTCGCGTCCCTTGGCGATCAGCTGGTTGATGGTCGGCATAACGCCCTTCCCAATCCTCGAGGCAGTCGGTTGACCAACCTTCCCTTCGAGGACCGGAACCCGCCATTCACAACAAAAAGCCGCATGGACGGGATGAACCCTTCCGCGGTGTTCTGACCACATGCGGCCTTAGCCCCCTGTGGCAACGGGAGCGGCGCCGCACGCGAAGTGCTGCATCTGGCGGCATCCGACCGTCTTGAGACGGGGCTAGCCGAGGGGCGGATAACTACGAGCCCCGCCCCCCCAAGTCAAGCGCATGGAGCAACGTCCGCTGACGATTCGGATGCCACCGCAGCCCAGCGTTGTCGTGACAAGAACAAGGCCGGCCGGGTTGCCCCGGCCGGCCTCGATGGTCGCACACCCGGCTCGGGAAAGCGGGTTATTCCGCCGCCTTGGCAGGCGTCGTCGCCGGGACGCTCCGGCCGATGGCGCGCTGCTTGTCGTGGCCTGCAGCCACGGCACGCAGCTTGTTCATCACCGATCCGGTCCCCGCCGGGATCAGGCGGCCGACGATGACGTTCTCCTTGAGCCCGTTCAGCGTATCCACCTTGCCGGCGGTCGCCGCCTCGGTCAGCACGCGCGTGGTCTCCTGGAACGAGGCGGCCGAGATGAACGAGTGCGTCTGCAGCGAGGCCTTGGTGATGCCCTGCAGCACCGGCATCGCATGCGCCGCACGCTCGTTCGCCTGCAGCCGCTTGGCGTTCTCGCCTTCGTACTCGATGCGGTCCACCGTCTCGCCGATCAGGTAGGTCGTGTCGCCGGGCTCGAGGATCTCCACCTTCTGCAGCATCTGGCGGACGATCACCTCGATGTGCTTGTCGTTGATCTTCACGCCCTGCAGCCGGTAGACGTCCTGGATCTCGTTGACCAGGTAGTCAGACAGCGCCTCGACCCCAAGCACCTTCAGGATGTCGTGCGGCACCCGCGGCCCGTCGACCAGCGGATCGCCCCGACGCACGAAGTCACCTTCCTGCACCGACACGTGCTTGCCCTTCGGGATCAGGTAGTCGGTCTCCTCCTGGGTCTCGTCGTTCTTCACGATCACCCGGCGCTTGGCCTTGTAGTCCTTGCCGAACTCGATGCGGCCATCGGTCTCGGCGATGATCGCATGGTCCTTCGGCCGACGCGCCTCGAACAGCTCCGCCACCCGCGGCAGGCCGCCGGTGATGTCGCGCGTCTTGGAGCCCTCGCGCGGGATACGCGCCAGCACGTCGCCCGCCGCCACCACGGCCCCGTTCTCGACCGACAGGATCGAGTCCGGCTGCAGGAAGTAGCGCGCCTCGCCGCCGTTGCCGAGCTTGAGCACCTCGCCGCGCTCGTCCTTCAGCTGCAGCCGCGGACGCAGGTCGACACCCTTCGAGGCCTGCTTGTAGTCCACCACCACCTTGGAGGTGAGGCCGGTGACCTCGTCCATCCGCTCCACCAGGGTGATGGAGTCGATCAGGTCGAGATACTCCACCGTGCCGGCACGCTCGGTGATGATCGGCAGGGTATACGGGTCCCACTCGGCCAGCTTCTGCTGCCGCGTCACCGTCGCCCCCTCGTCGACCAGCAGCCTGGCGCCGTACGGCACCCGGAACCGCGCCCGCTCGGTGCCCTTCTCGTCGGTCAGCACGATCTCGCAGTTACGCGACATCACCACCGGCACACCCTGGCTGTTCTGCACCACCGTGCGGTTCTTCACCGTCACCAGCCCGTCATGCGACGCCTCGACCATCGACTGTTCGGCACCGCGCTGGGCGGCGCCGCCGATGTGGAAGGTGCGCATGGTGAGCTGCGTGCCCGGCTCGCCGATCGACTGCGCCGCGATCACGCCGACCGCCTCGCCGATGTTCACCGGCGTGCCGCGGGCGAGGTCGCGCCCGTAGCACAGCCCGCACACGCCCACCCGGCTGTCGCAGGTCAGCACCGAGCGGATCAGCATGCTTTCCACCGCCGCGTTCTCGACCAGCTCGGCTTCCGCTTCCCCGATCAAGGTATTGCGCGGCAACACGACGCTGCCATCCGCCGGCGACAACACGTCGGTCGCCGTGGTGCGGCCCAGGATGCGCTCGCTCAGCGACGACACCACCTCGCCGCCATCCATCACCGCGCGCACCGTCAAACCGCGCTCGGCGCCGCAATCCTCCTCGACGATGATGCAGTCCTGCGCCACGTCGACCAGGCGGCGGGTCAGGTAGCCGGAGTTCGCCGTCTTCAGCGCCGTATCCGCGAGACCCTTGCGGGCGCCGTGGGTGGAAGTGAAGTAGTCGAGAACCGACAAGCCTTCCTTGAAGTTGGCGATGATCGGCTGCTCGATGATCTCGCCGGACGGCTTGGCCATCAGCCCGCGCATGCCGGCCAGCTGCTTCATCTGCGCCGGCGAGCCGCGCGCGCCGGAATGACTCATCATCCACACCGAGTTGGTCTGCTTGCCGACCTCCTGGCGGGAGATCTCCTTCATCATCGCTGCCTGCACCTCGTCAGTGCAGCGCGACCAGGCATCCACCACCTTGTTGTAGCGCTCGCCGGCGGTGATCA
>CAXTCK010000315.1:0-2845 GCA_964242425.1 uncultured Acetobacteraceae bacterium
AGCGCGTGGCCTTGCCCCGTCCGGCTCAGCGCGCCCGCCGGGAGGGGTCATCGAGAAGATGATCCAGAACGGAGCGGCGCAGATGAACAAGATCCTCAAGGTGACGATGCACGTCCTCGGCGGTGTCGCGGTGGCAGTGGTCCTGTTCGCCATGCTGGCGTCACCCGGCTTCCTGAGCGACCCGTCCTCGACCGTGCCCCTGGCCAAGGTGCTGGAGGTCACCCGCCGCTGAGGCGGCCACCTCCCTCCCGGTTCCCCACCCCCATGATGCCCGCCGCCACGATGAGATCGCGGCGGGCGGGCGGAGACGCACCATGCCCAAGAAGATCGATCCCACCCGTGCCACCCCTGGCCGGTGGATCACCATCCCGACCAAGATGACCATGCACGGCGGCACTCGCCTGCCGACCTTCGCCATCATCGCGACTGGCCCCGACGCCTGCGAGCAATTCGTCGGCCGCGCCCATCCCAAGGACGGCACACCGGACGACCGGCCGATCGTCGAGATGGATGCCCGCCTGTTCGCCGCTTCCAAGGCGATGGCGACGCTGCTGCTGCAGGCGCTCACCTATGAGGAGGACGCCTTCCGGTTGGACATGCCGGTCGACGGTGGCGACCTGGTGCAGTGGTTCGCTGACTGGCGCCTCAAGGTGTCCAGGCTGCTGGAAGCAGCCGCCACCAGCGACACGTGAGCGCGGCCTTCTTCGTCGGCCGGGAGGAGCGCGAGGTCCTGCGCGTTTCCTTCGCCGACGGCCGCATGCTGACGGGCCACTACATGAGCGTGGCCCGGCAGCACTTCATCGTCTGTCGTGGCCCCGGCTTCCCGTTGCACGGTCACGCCGAGGGGCCACTCGAGCGGATGGACCTGCTGGACGTCACCCTCGTCCAGAGCCGCGCCGAGGTGCTGGCAGAGGGGCGACGGCGACTGCTCGGTGACCCGGTGCCCGGCCGCGAGCCGGTCACGCGGGAGGACTTCCAGCACCGCCTGCAGGTGCTGGCTCGCGCCGTGGCCACGGAAGCCGACTGGCAGCGCGAGATGCAGATCCGCCGGCAGTTCGACGCGGTGGCGGGGCGCATCGGCCTGGCGGCCGGCAAGCGCGCCTGGGTGCTGGCGGAAGCGAAGTGGAGCCTGCGGTCCAATGCACCACCCACTCTCGCGGATCTGTGGGTCGATGCTGTCGCGTCGCCGAGCTGCTTCGCGCGGCCACGGCCGCAGGACTTCGATCCGGATCCAGCACTTCGGCGGCGTCGGGTGCCGCGTTCCACCGCCGCCCGGGCGGATCCGCATTCGATCGCGAACATGCTGGCCGCCCTCAAGGCACAGGGCCTGAAGGTCCGCCTCACCCGACAAGGCGATCCACCGGAGGAGCGCGGACACCTGCAGATCGACATGCCGATCAAGGGCCGCAGCCGCTTCGTGGCGATCGCCGAGCGAACGGAGGCAGGCGCCATGGCGTGGCGGCTGGTCTGGGACGGCAACGACAGCACCGCCGGGCTGCGCCGCCGGCGCCGGGCCGAGGCAACCGAGGACTATCGCCGCCTTGTGCTGGTGCTCCGCGACGGCCGGCCCAGCGTCCAGACCGAACTCTTCTGCTGAAGGAACGACAGCATGACCAGCCATGGTGACACGCCAGCCGATCCGGCTGGCGATGAGCTTCACGTGCTCACGCCCCAACGGAAGGAGATCCGGGGCACCGTCGAGATGGTGCCGGCGGTCGCCTACGTCGGAAGCTTCTCCCTCGCCGCGGACGGCTCGCTTGCCTACGAGCACAGCGGCGGCAGCGAAATGTTCTGGGACGGGATGACGACCCAGACGGGTCGCCATGCGGACACCGACCGGGTCGGCGTCGTCTTCGACGACTGGTCCGGCACCGAGTTCCACGAGAACGACCTGCTGCGCTGCCGGTCGGGTGCGCGCATCGCGGGCTGTCCGCACTGCATGGCAACCACCGCCGGGGGGACGCCGGCGTGACCCCGACCCAAAGGCTGCGGCGGGAGGTACTGGAAGAACAGGCGCACCGGCAGGCGCTGGAGAACGGCATCCGCGAGCTGCTGGAGCACGTGGCCAGCGACAAGTTCCGCGGTGACGACGCGGATGGCGCCCGGCGCGACTGGATCGCGACCGGCGACGTCCACCATCGCCTGCAGGCCACGCTCCGCGAAGGCGAGCAGGCCCGTGACCTGGAAGCCCGCTACCGTTGGGCCATCCTGCCGGCGGCCGACAGCATCGACCAGTTACGGGCGATCGACCTGCACCGCGTGCTCGAGCCCCTGCCCGAACTGAACCTTCCAGGCTTCGTGGACTGGCTGATCGCACAGCGGCCAGACTTGGGGCAGCGCATCCGCGACACCGAGCAGGCGCTGCGCCCGGTGGACAATGCCCCGGTTCCAACGCGTCGCAAGATGGAGGCCGCACAATGATGCGCCAGTACTACGCGCAGCGCCGTCGCGGCGGCCCGAACCCACTGGGCGTCGGCGTGATCGCGGTAGGCAGCCTGTACTACCTGCAGGACGAGGGCTTTTTCCGGGACAGGTTCAGGGAAGTCGCGATCTGCAAGACACCGTGGATCGTCGAGGGGTTTCAGAACGGCGTGCTGGCGGCCGCAAGAAGAGACCGCAGGACCGGCCGATGGGAAGACCGGTTCGTGAGCAGGCGGTCGGACACCGCGATCGTCCGCTCCCTGCGCGATGGGCGGCGGAAGGTGGTCACCGTCTGCACCCTGATCGTGCACGACGACCTTGGGCTGGTGAAAGGTCCGACGGCGTACCCATCGCTGCCCGACATCGCTCGCGATCATGCCGCAACCACGTCCGACAGGGATCGGCAAGAACGGAGGGCTGAACC
>CAXTCK010000316.1:0-2829 GCA_964242425.1 uncultured Acetobacteraceae bacterium
CCGAGGAGACGTCGATGAAAGGTTATGCCAACCCCGCCCCGCTGGGTTTGACCGGGTTTGCGCTGACGACCTGGCTGCTCAGCATGGTCAACGCGGGCTGGTATGCAGCGCCCGCGGTGCCGATGGTGCTCGCCATGGCGTTCGCGTTCGGCGGCACGGCCCAGTTCGTGGCCGGCGTGTGCGAGCTGCCGCGCGGCAACACCTTCGGCTTCACCGCCTTTTGCGCGTATGGCGCGTTCTGGTGGTCGTTCGCGCTGTTTGTCGAGTTCTTCCACGCCGCGGTGCCTGCCGGATTCGTCGGCTGGTACCTGGCGCTCTGGGGCGTGTTCACGCTGTTCATGTGGTTGGCCACGTTCACGGCCAACCGTGCCGTCGGGACGGTGTTCTTCCTGCTCTGGGTCACCTTCTTCCTGCTGGCCCTCGGCGAGTGGACCGGCTCGGCGCTGATCCACGAGGCTGGCGGCTACACCGGCCTGCTGACCGCGATCGCGGCATTGTACCTCGCCGCGGCCGAGGTGCTGTCGGAAACCACCGGGCGCGAGATCCTGCCGATCGGCCGCCTCGGCACGGCCCCCGGCGCGTCCCAGGTTGCCGATCTCGGGCGCGCATCCGCAGGCTAGAGCACGATCCAATCGACTGGCACGAGCGGCGCTTCCCGATCCGTCGGGAGCGAGCCGTGGCGCGGTGCCCGGTGACACGCGACGCCACGTCGGCTGCTTTCTTGGACGGCTTCCCAGGCCGGCCAGCCATCCCCATCTGGACCGCGTGCGACGGACCACAGCGACACCCGAACCCGACGTGCCGGTCGTCTGCGTGCTGTGCGGCCGCCCGATCCCGCCCGGCGCCAAGTCGTCGCTGCACCACCTGACCCCCAGGCTGAAGGGCGGCACCCGTCTCGGCACGGTGCGGCTGCACCAGATCTGCCATTCCGCGATCCACGCCCGCTACACCGAGGCCGAGATCGCCCGCCACCTAGCCGCCCCGGACGCGTTGCGGGGTGATCCCGAACTCGCCCGGTTCGTGGCCTGGGTGCAGACCAAGCCGGACGACTTCCACGCGCCGACGCGGCGGACGCGGGGCCGGACGGCGAAGTGGAAGTGACGGGCCGTGTGTTTTCCTTGAACGATCCCCCGTTCGATCGTTGCAGGAACGGGCAGATGACGACGAGGGGAGGCGTGGCGGGAGCGGAACGTCCCGGCTGGGCGTTTGGCACGGGGCGAAGCGGCTGGGTTGACGACGCTCGCCTGCGAGGCGAGCCTCCACAGCCCTCGATGGTCGTCGGCGCGGCAAGCGTCGCCTGAACGACAAGGCATTTCCGGCACCGCCGACATGGCGGGTTTCGCCTACAGGACAAAGCGGCAGCATGGAGGTCGGGAAGGCCGCGAACACGTCACCCCGCGCGGCCAGGAGTGTCGGCGGGCTCGCCCGCATCAACGCCTTCGGCGCCGCCTGGATGGGCGTGCTGGTGATGCCGGTTTACGTCCCCTTCCTGGTAGGGCGCGGCCTTCCGGTGGGGGAAGTGCTCGATCTCCAGGCGATCCAGGGCGTCGCCGTCATGCTGTTCGAGCTTCCGACCGGAACGCTGTGCGACCTGCTGGGCCGGCGACGCACGATCCTGCTGGCCGCCTCGATCAACGTCGTCGGGTTCGTGGGCTTCGCGGCCGCCCACGGCTTCATGGCCTATGCGGCGGTGCAGCTCGTGCTCGCTGCCGCCTGGAGCCTGGTGTCCGGCGCCGACGTGGCGCTGCTCTACGACGTCCTGGACCGGGCAGGCGCCGACCGCGAAGGGAGGCGGCGGGCGCTCGGCAACTACACGCTCGCACAGGTCGGCGGCGAGGCGGCGGCGGCACTGGTGGGAGGCGTGGTGGCCGCCTGGTCCCTGCGCCTGCTCGGCTGGGCGACGGCGGTCGAAACCCTGCTGCCGCTGCTTCTCGCCTTCGGCCTGCCGAAGGATGCCAGGCAACCGGATGACGCGGTCGCGACGATACGCTCGATCCCCGGCGCCGTCCGGACGGTGTTCCGCGGCAGGCTGCCTCGCCTGCTGTTCATGAACTGGATCGCCTGGGGCCTGTCGACCTATATCGCCGTCTGGCTGCTGCAACCCTTCTGGCAGGCGCAGGGCATCGGCATACGCTGGTTCGGGCCGCTCTGGGCCGGAACGCTGGTCACGGTCGGCATCGCGGGGCGTCTGGCGCCGGCACTCAATCGCGCGGTCGGGAACCGGGCCTCGCTGGTGGTTCTGGCGGCACTCCCGGTCGCCGCCTATGGCGGGATGGCGTGCTTCGGCGGGGCGCTGGGCGTGGTGGCCGGCTTCCTGTTCTACGTCAGCCGCGGCCTGAACGCCGTGATCCTCCGGGAAGCGTTCAACCAGCAGGTGCCGAGCGCCCTGCGGGCCACCTTCAACTCGCTGGGGAGCGGCGCGTCACGGTTTGGCTATGCGCTGTGCGGCCCGTTGATCGGCCTAGTCATCGACCACGAGGGGCTGGGAACGGCGCTCGTGCTGCTTGCCCTGGTTTTCGCAACGGTCTTCCTCGCGCTGGCCGTTCCCTTGGCGCGTCGCCTGCCGGGGAAGAACTTGCGCATCGCCGGGGAGTAGGCGGGTCCTTGGGTCGCGCGTCGAGGCTTGGGAGACGTCGGTGCCGGACAGGATCCCGGTGGCGGCCTTGGCAAGGAGGCCGCTTCCATCGCGGTTCTCGCCTTCGTCCTGTTCGTGGAAGACACGCGCGGACAGGCGTCGCGAGCGGTCTTGCCTCGGCGGCCTGATGGCGGACAGGGTGGGATTCGAACCCACGGTACGCTTTCACGCACACACGCTTTCCAAGCGTGCGC
>CAXTCK010000317.1:0-2796 GCA_964242425.1 uncultured Acetobacteraceae bacterium
AGCCGGAGCGCAGATGCGCGGTGTCGGCGCCGAGGATGACTTGGCTCGGCAGGCGGACGATCACGCTGGCGTTGCCAGGCGTGTGCGACATGATCACGTGGTCGATGTCGTCGGGAGCGAAGCCAAGGGCCGCGAGCTGCCGGTCGACGCCTTGTTCGCGGGTGAAGCCGATCTTCAGCTCGTCCGCCGGTCCGGGCCAGTATCGTGTCTCGATGTTCCCCCGTGGAATCAGGGCCGCCCTGCCGCCGGGCCCCGTTTGCGGACGCATGTTCCCTCGTTTAAAGGCTCGCCTCCCTGGCTGGAGGCGGTGTGGACCGATGCGACGCAAGCGTGGACGCGCCCTGGACGGGTGGCTGATCGTCGACAAGCCGGCCGGCATGACCTCGACCGACGTGGTGAACCGGGTGCGGCGCGGCTTCGACGCGCAGAAGGCCGGGCATGGCGGCACCTTGGACCCGCTGGCGACCGGGCTGCTGCCGGTGGCGTTCGGGGCGGCGACCAAGACGGTGCCGTACATCATGGACGGCACCAAGCTGTACCGTTTCACGCTGCGGATCGGCGAGGCGCGCGACACCGACGACGCCGACGGGCAGGTGATCGCCACCTCCGCGGTGCGGCCGACCGACGAGCAGTTCCGGCAGGCGCTCGGCGCGTTCCAGGGCGAGATCATGCAGGTGCCGCCGGTGTTCTCCGCCATCAAGGTGGCCGGCGAGCGCGCCTACGACATGGCGCGGGAAGGCCGCGCCCCGGTGCTGGAGCCCCGGCCCGCGCGCGTGGACCGGTTCGCGCTGGTCGAGCGCCCGGACGCCGACACCGCCGTGTTCGAGGTGCAGTCCGGCAAGGGGGTGTACATGCGCTCGCTGGCGCGCGACCTGGCCGTGGCCTGCGGCACGGTCGGCCACGTGTCGGCGCTGCGCCGGCTGCGCGTGGGGCCGTTCCGTGAAGAGAACGCGATTTCCCTGGACAAATGCGTGGGCGGGGAGGACAACGCGCCCGCCTCACCGGAGCTGCTGCTGCCGGTCGCGACCGCGCTGGCCGACATCCCGGCGCTGGCCTTGACCCCGAGCGAAGCGGCAGGCCTCCAGCATGGCCAGGCGATCAGCCTGGTCGAGCTGATGGGCCGGATTCCTGAGCAGGCCGATCCCGCGGGCGGGGTGGCCCGCGCCATGGACGGGGGGCGCGTGATCGGGCTGTGCCGACTCGAGGACGGGTGGCTCAAGCCGGAACGCCTTCTGTAACCCTCGTTCCCGGAGAACCACGATGTCGACCACTGCGGAGCGTCGCACGACGCTTATCGCCGACTACAGGACGGGCGAAACCGATACCGGTTCGCCCGAGGTGCAGGTGGCCCTGCTCACCGAGCGCATCACCAGCCTGACCGAGCACCTCAAGATCCACGCCAAGGACTTCCATTCGCGCCGCGGCCTGCTGATGCTGGTCGGCCGGCGCCGCCGCCTGCTGGACTACCTGAAGCGCAAGGGGCAGGGGCGCTACGAGACGCTGATCGGCCGGCTCGGCCTGCGTCGCTGACGGTTCCGGGGCTTTGCCCCAGACCCCACGAGAGGGCAGTCGCCCTCTCGACACCCAATTGCTGGGTTTCCAAAGGGCGACTGCCCTTTGGCGGGTCCAGGGCAGCGCCCTGGCCTTGACCTGAACCACCGAGGCGTCGGGCCATCCCGACGTTTCAGGCCACATGGGGGCCTTACCTCCATGCCGTCCGAAACGTCGTCGCCCCGCCTCCCAACGGAGGAAAAACGATGTTCGACTTCTACCGCAAGGAACTGGAGTGGGGCGGCCGCACGCTCGTGCTCGAGACCGGCAAGATCGCCCGCCAGGCCGACGGCGCCGTCATGGTGCATTACGGCGACACCATCGTGCTGTGCACGGCGGTCGGCGCCAAGAGCATCAAGCCCGGCCAGGACTTCTTCCCGCTCACCGTGAACTACCAGGAAAAGGCGTTCGCCGCCGGCAAGATCCCGGGCGGGTTCTTCAAGCGCGAGGGCCGGCCGTCCGAGGCCGAGGTGCTGAACTCCCGCCTGATCGACCGCCCGCTTCGGCCGCTGTTCCCGGCAAACTTCCGCAACGAGGTGCAGGTGGTGGCGACCGTGCTCAGCCATGACCTGGAGAACGATCCGGCGATCGTCGCCATGATCGGCTGCTCGGCGGCGCTGACCCTGTCCGGCATCCCGTTCTTCGGCCCGATCGCCGGCTGCCGCGTCGGCTATGCGAACGGCGAGTACGTGCTGAACCCGACCCTGGCCGAAACCAAGGAAGGCCAACTCGACCTGGTGATCGCCGGCACCGCCGAAGGCGTGCTGATGGTGGAGTCCGAGGCGGCCGAGCTGTCCGAGGCGGTCATGCTGGGTGCGGTCGAGTTCGGCCACAAGGCGTTCCAGCCGGTGATCGAGGCGATCATCGCCCTGGCCGAGCACGCCGCCAAGCAGCCCTGGACGCTGGCCGAGCCGAGCGCCGACGAGGTGGCGCTCAAGAACCGCGTCGACGCGCTGGGCCGCGCCGGCATCGCCGAGGCCTATGGCGAGCGGGTCAAGCAGGCCCGCTACGAGAAGGTGGGGGCGGCCAAGAAGGTCGTGACCGAGGCGCTCAAGGCCGAAGGGCTCGACGCCGACAAGGCCAAGCCGCTGCTCAAGGAGCTGGAAGCCGACATCGTCCGCAGCGCCATCCTGGAAACGGGCATGCGCATCGACGGCCGCGACACCAAGACGGTGCGTCCGATCGTGTCGGAGGTCGGCATCCTGCCGCGCGCGCACGGCTCGGCGCTGTTCACCCGCGGCGAAA
>CAXTCK010000318.1:0-2776 GCA_964242425.1 uncultured Acetobacteraceae bacterium
CGCAGGAGCAGGGAAAGTGTCTTGATCAACACGGCCCTTCCTGTATGAACATCGTTCACAAATGACTTAGCGTGATCCATGAACATTGTTCAAGAGAACTATGAACGTCGTTCACAAAGGGCGTCCACCACCGAGCGGCACCAAGACTTGTCCCGGCGACTGCTGGAAGCGGCGGAAGCGGTGATCGAGGCGGCGGGGCTGGAGGAGCTGCGGGCGCGCAGCCTGGCGGATGCGGTGGGCTGCTCCGTTGGCGCCATCTACGGCGTGTTCCCCGACATGGACGCGCTGGTACTGGCGGTGAACGCCCGCACCCTGGATGCGATCGACGAGGCCATGCGTCTGGCGTCGGCAGGCAGGAACCCGTCCCTGCACCTGCGCCGCCTGGCCGATGCTTACCTCGACTACGCGTTTCTCAACCGGCGCCGCTGGAACGCCCTGTTCGGGCACCGCATGGCGGAGGGGCACGCGTTGCCGGCCTGGTACGAGGAACGCCGGGCTGCCGCCTTCAACCCGATCGCGGCGCCGGTGGCGCTGCTACGGCCGGACCTGCAGGGGGACACATGTGCCCTGCTGGCGCGCACCCTGTTCTCCGCCGTGCACGGCATGGTGGTTCTGGGGCTGGAAGGCAGGATCACCACGGTGACCTTGCCTGTGCTGCGACAGCAGATCCGTACCGTGGTCGAGGCGATCGCCCGCGGCCTCGCGTCCTGACGCTGCTGGCAAGGGATCAGGCGCCGTGTGCTCACCCCTCTCGGCGCCGGCCGCTGCCAGCGCAGGCCCATGCAGCTGGGCGAGGCGTCGACCAATGCGGCGTCCATGACTGACGTCCGATCGTCCGGGTCGTCCTGGCGCTTTCGGAAAACCGGGAACGCGTTCTTGACCTACCCGTTCCGGCTTCCTTGAGAGGAGCTGGCTTGTTTGCGATGTGCCAGTTGCCCTCGAGCTTCCATGTGAACCTCGAATCGGATTGCTACGATTAGGCATGGTGACACGGCACCATCGTTGACAACGTCCAGATCCTGTGCCGCCCAGGCGCGCTTCACCGTTCTGGATGAAACGGTGCCCGAGTGGCTGGCGTCTGCTGTGGCGCACGTGCAGGTTCGGCGTCACGACAGAATGTTCTGGTAGCTGAGCGAGGCGAACGAAGAGCAATGTCCGTTGCGCGCCCGGGAAACGCCTGCGCAGTCCGACGCAGGAGGTTCAGGCCGCCGCGCGTTCCTCTGCCGCCGTTCGGGTGGCCGTGACATAGTCCACCTTGCCGGTGCCCAGCAGCGGCAGCGCGTCCACGATCCGGACCGAGCGCGGCACGGCGATCTCGGCGGAACCCTTGGTGCGTGCCTGCGCCAGCAGCGCGCCCGCGGTGGCGTCGCGCTGAGTAGTGAGCAGCACCAGCCCCTGCGCGTGATGCGCGGCGGCGGCAAAGTCGAAAATGAACACCGACAGCCCGAGTGCCGCGAACGGCACCAGCCGCGCCGAAACCTCGCCGCGAAGCAGCCTGGAGCAGGACACCGAGCCGACGGCGATGCCGACCGAGAAGAAGGCGAGCAGCAGGGTAAAGACGTGCAGCTGCGCGCCGAGCGCCCTCACCAGGGTGGGCAGCTCGGTCAGAACGACCGCGCCTACCGCCCAGAACCAGCTCAGGCCCAGGATGCACAGCCAGACCGCACGGGTGCGGTGCGCGTCGGCGACCAGCGTCACGGTGTCGCGCAGCGGGTTCCAGCCGATGGGCAGGTCCGGCGCGCTGGCGGGCGCGCGCGGCACCAGCACGGCGCTGGCGATCCCGGCCAGGGCGACCGACCCTCCGGCCAGCGACACGATCAGCCGCCCGTGGACGGTGCCGAACAGCCAGCTTCCCGCGAGGGTGCCGACGAGGATGCCGAGAAAGGTGCCCGCCTCGAGGAGCCCGTTCCCGGCCAGAAGTTCGTCTTCCGGCAGATGGCTGGGCAGGATCGCGTTCTTCAGCGGACCGAAGAAGGTGGCCTGCACGCCGAGCCCGAACAGCACCGCGAACAGCAGCAGCGTGCTGTCCAGGAGGAACCCGAGGGCGGCCAGGGCCATCAGCACGGCTTCCGTGAGCTTGACCACCAGGATCGAGCGGGACTTCTCGTAGCGATCGGCAAAGCTGGCCGGCGGTGGCGGACAGGAAGGCGTAGGGCAGGATGAAGATCCCCCCCGCCAGCGCCACCATGACCGCCCCGCCCGATCCCGTGGCGGCACCCGCGCCGGCGTGGAACAGGATCAGCGCCACCAGCGCGTTCTTGAACAGGTTGTCGTTGACGGCGCCCAGCGTCTGCGTGACCAGGAGCGGCAGAAGGCGACCCGACAGAAGAAGCGACATGGGAACGTGTGCTTTCGTGAACGTTGTTCATAGTTACGGCTAATGTGAACGGTGTTCAAGAAAACTCGTGCCGGGGTAGGGTGTCGAGGTCGTGGAAGCAGGTCGAGCCGGCCTGCCGTGTCGGTCCAGCCTGCGGGATGGGGTGCCAGGCCGCACGTGCCGAAGCCGGCAATCGTTGCACGAGCGATCTGCGACGTGCCGGTGCGCGATAACCCGTTGCCGGTGGAACGATCGGGGGAAGCGGGTCGCCGCTGGTAACGGGCCTGTCGAACATGATCGCTGTCCTGGTCAGGGTTGCCAGGAGGCCTACCGCTTTTCGGGCCGACGCGCGTCCATGTCGCCGGATGCGGGAATCGTTGCGGTATCCGCCGTGCGTGGCAGGCGATCTGGTGGCCGTTTGTCGCCGCATTACCTTTCCGGTAGTGCAACTTTTTCCGG
>CAXTCK010000319.1:0-2668 GCA_964242425.1 uncultured Acetobacteraceae bacterium
ACAGCGCCATGCCGCGCACGTTGGGCATCTCCACCCACTCGTAGGCGTCGGCGTACACCACGAGATACCATTCATCGACCTCGTCCGGATCGAGCCCGGCCAGCAGGGCGAAGTTGCCGGTGATCATCAGGCGCTGGATGTGGTGCGCGTAGGCGTTGCGCCGGGTGTCGGCCACCACGTGGGCGAGGCAGTTCATGCGCGTATCGCCCGACCAGAACAACGCGGGCAGCGGACGCCTGGCATCCAGCGCGTTGCGCAGGCGGTAGCCCGGCATGTGCAGCCAGTACATGCCGCGCACGTATTCGCGCCATCCGAGCACCTGCCGCACGAAGCCCTCGACCGCGTTCAGCGGCGCCAGCCCCTCGCGCCACGCCCGTTCCGCAGCACGGCATACCGCCAGCGGGTCGAGCAGGCCGAGGTTGAGCGAGGTCGACACCAGCGCGTGGAACAGCACCGGGTCGCCGGAGCGCATGAAGTCCTGCCAGTCGCCGAACGCTTCGAGCCGCTCGCCCAGGAAGTGGTCCAGCGCCAGCGCCGCCTGCTCCGCCGTCACCGGCAGGGAGAAGTTCTCCACGCTGCCGAAGTGATCGCCGAACCGTTCCGACACCAGCGCGATCACCGCCTGCGTGGTGGCATCGGGGAGGAAGCGCGGCGCGGTCGGCGGCCTGATCCCGGGCGGCATGCGCTTGCGGTTCTCGGCGTCGTAGTTCCAGCGGCCGCCGACCGGGGCGTCATCCTCCATCAGCAGGCGGTGACGGCGGCGCATGGCGCGATAGAAGAACTCCATGCGCGGCTCCGAGCGTCCCTCGGCCCAATGTCGGAACTCGCGCAGCCCGCACAGGAAGCGGGTGTCGTCGAGGATCTCGACCGGGATGCCGGCACGCTCCTGCCAGCCGGACATCTCCTCCAGGAGGCGCCATTCCCCGGGGGCCGTGACCACCACCCGGTCCGGACGATGTGCCGCTATGGCGCGAAGCACCTCGCCGCGCAGGCTGTGGGTGTTGTCGGGATCGTCCAGCGCCGTATAGGTGACGCGCACGCCGCGCTGGCGCAGCCGTGCCGCGAAGTGCCGCATCCCGGACAGCACCAGCACGATCTTCTTCTGGTGGTGGCGCACATAGGTGCATTCCTCCGCCACCTCGGCCATCAGCACCACGTCGCGGACCGGATCGAGCCCGTCCAGCGCGGGCAGCCGGTCAGACAGCTGGTCGCCCAGCACCAGGCGCAGGGTGCCGCCGCTTCCCCTCCGGCTTCCCCCGGGGCTCATGCGGGGCGTCGTCGCAGCAGCAGGCGCACGGAGCCGAGGTTGCGTGCGTGCGGATGCACCGCCGCCAGCACCATGGGCCGCAGGTCGCTCCTGTCCAGCCAGTGCGGCAGCTCGCGTCGCAGGATGCCGCCCTCGGGCCCCGAGCCGGCGCCGGTGATGATCTCGACGCAGCGCAGCCGCTCGGCCTGGGCGCGCAGCAGAAACGCGTGCAGCATGCGGAACGCCGGCTGCGCCGCCTGGCCATGGAGGTCGAGCCGGCGCTGCGGCCGGAGCTTGCCGTTGGACAGGGCGCGCCAGCTGGTGTCGTCGAGCCCGCCATGTCGCACGCCGATGCGCACCGGCGGCCGGATCGGGTGCGGGCGCTGCGGAGCGACCGTCCCGGCGACAACCGGACCCGACGCTGCCGACCCTGCGTGCCCGTCCGGCACCACGGCGGCTGGCGCTGACGGCTTCGGATCCGGTTGGCGGCCCTTCAACGGCCGCACCTCGTGCATCACGTCGAGCCACAGGCGCTGCTCGTCCTGGCCCAACCGGCGCGCCACCATGCCCTTCTCCGCGCGGTCCGATGCCTGCAAGCCCGGCCGTCCCGACGCATCCCTTTTCTCATGGCTCCGGTCCGTCGGCCAGGGACGCCCCGAACCGGTCGTTCCAACCCGGCCGCCCTGGACCGGCCGCCCTGGACTGGAACCGCTGCCCGACCGTATGAGCGTCCGCGTGAGGTTCCGCCCCCGCCTGCTCGTCGCCTTTCTGATCCTCGCGGTGCTGGGCGGCTTCTGGACCCGCGGCCGGGTGCAGCCGCTGCGCGCCTACGACCAGCCGTTCTACCTCGGCATCGCCTTCGACCTGCTTCATCACGGCCGCTACACCGACGGCTACCGCTTCGCCGGCGGCGACGCGGCCACGGTTCGGCCGTCCGGCATGCGCTTCACGCCGCTCTACCCGGCCCTGCTGGCGGCGGCGGCCATGGTCGACCCGTCGCTGCGTCGCGGCATGAACTGCCTGGTGGCGCATGGCGGCGAGGCGGCCTCCTGCACCCGGAAGGCCCCGTCGGTGCGGTGGCTGCAGTTCCTCCTGCTGGCGGCGACCATGGGGATGCTGTGCTGGTGCGGGCGGCGCTGCTCCGGACGGCCACGCACCGGCATCCTCGCTTTGGGGCTGGCGCTCATGACCGCGCCGCTGCTGCTGTCGTCGGTCGACTACCTGATGACGGAGATCGTCAGCCTGTTCCTGATCGTGGCATCTCAGACGCTGGCACTTCGCGCCCTGCCGGCGGACGGGGCGCCGTGGCGACCCGATCCGGCGTGGCTGTTCGCGTCCGGCCTCGTTCTCGGGCTCGCGGTGCTGTCCCGGCCGGCCTTCGCCTTGCTGGCCGCGGCGGCGCTGGCGGCCGGGGCCGTGAGC
>CAXTCK010000320.1:0-2656 GCA_964242425.1 uncultured Acetobacteraceae bacterium
CGGGGTTGTCACGGTGCGGTCGTGGCGGAATGGTAGACGCGCAAGCTTGAGGTGCTTGTGGGGGAAACCCCGTGGAAGTTCGAGTCTTCTCGACCGCACCACATCGACCCGGATACGACCGCCGCGGTCCCGTTCCCGCACGCCGCTCTGAACCGCTGCCTAGGCCGCCTCCGGATCACGTCAGGCCCTCCCCGGACAGCACCGGTGACCTTTCTACAGGCCGCTCCACAGCCTGCCCCATGAACCACACAGGGCTGTCGTCGCCCGCCCGATTGCGGCTCCGCCCGCCCCATGGCACCTTTCCCGCCGCAACGATGCCGGCAACCGGCGCGACGTTTCGGACGGGGAGCAGTTGACGTGATCAAGCCGCTACGCAAGGCAGTCCTCCCGGTCGCGGGCCTCGGCACCCGCTTCCTGCCCGCCACCAAGGCGATGGCCAAGGAGATGCTTCCGGTCGTCGACAGGCCGCTGATCCAGTACTCGATCGATGAAGCCCGCGCCGCCGGCATCGAGCAGTTCTGCCTCATCACCGGACGCGGCAAGACCGCGCTGGTCGAGTATTTCGACCGCGCCTACGAGCTCGAAGCGACGCTGAAGGAACGCAACAAGCCCGAGGCGATGGCTGCCTTGCGTGAAAGCAGCATGATGCCCGGCACCATGCTGTCGGTGCGCCAGCAGGAGCCGCTCGGCCTCGGCCACGCCATCTGGTGCGCACGCGCCTTTATCGGCGACGACCCGTTCGCCATCCTGCTTCCCGACGACATCGTGCTGTCCCGCACCCCCTGCCTGAAGCAGCTCGCCGACGCCTACCACGAGACCGGCGGCAGCGTGGTTGCGGTGTCCGAGGTGCCACGCGAGCACACCAACCGCTACGGCATCCTGCGCACCGGCACCGACGACGGCCGCCTGGTCGAGGTCACCGGCCTGGTGGAGAAGCCCGACCCCAAGGACGCGCCGTCCAACCTGTCCATCATCGGCCGCTACGTGCTCACCCCCGACGTCATGGTGCACCTCAACAAGCTCGAACGCGGCGCCGGCAACGAGGTACAGCTCACCGACGCCATGGCCAAGATGATCGGCCACCATCCGTTCCACGGCCTGCGCTATGAGGGTCGACGCTTCGACTGCGGCGACAAGGTGGGCTTCCTGGAAGCGCAGATCGCCTTTGCGCTGGAGCGGCCCGACCTCGGTCCGGCAGTGCGTGAGTTCCTCAAGACCTATGTCGGAGCGCTGTGATGGCCTTCTCCCACGCCTTCGCGCCGACCAGCCTGCGCGAGTACGACATTCGCGGCATCGTCGGCGAGACCCTGCATCCGGCCGACGCCTTCGCCATCGGCCGCACCTTCGGCAGCATCGTGTCGCGCCATGACGGCAAGACGGTAGCGGTCGGCTATGACGGCCGCTTGTCCTCGCCGAAGCTGGAAGCCGCCTTGGTGGACGGCCTCAAGGCGTCCGGCATGGAGGTGCTCCGCGTCGGCCGCGGCCCCACGCCGATGTTGTACTACGCCGCCACCACGCTCGGTACCGACGGCTGCATCATGGTCACGGGCAGCCACAATCCGCCGAACTACAACGGCTTCAAGATGATGCTGGGCCGCAAGCCGTTCTTCGGGCAGCAGATCCAGCATCTGGGTGCCCTGTCCGCAGCCGGCGACGTGATCGACGAAGCGCCCGGCTCCGACCGCACGATCGACGTCAGCCACGACTATATCGCTCGCCTGATTTCCGACTGGGACGGTGGCGACCGCATCCTCAAGGTGGTCTGGGACAACGGCAACAGCTCTGCCGGCGAGATCCTGTCCCGGCTGGTGCGCTCGCTGCCCGGCGAGCACACGGTGCTGAACGGCGAGATCGACGGCAACTTCCCGGCCCACCATCCCGATCCCACCGTGGCCAAGAACCTGGAGCAGCTGATCGCCGCCGTGGCCGAGAAGGGAGCCGACATCGGCATCGCCTTCGACGGTGACGCCGACCGCATCGGCGTGGTGGACAACAAGGGCCAGATCCTGTGGGGCGACCAGCTCCTGGTTGTGTTGGCCCGCGACGTGCTGAAGTCCAACCCGGGTGCCACCATCATCGCCGACGTCAAGGCGAGCCAGGTGCTGTTCGACGAAATCCAGCGCGCCGGCGGCGCGCCGCTGATGTGGAAGACCGGTCACTCCCTGATCAAGGCGAAGATGGCCGAGACCGGCTCCCCGCTCGCGGGCGAGATGTCCGGCCACGTGTTCTTCGCCGACCGCTGGTACGGCTTCGACGACGCCCTCTACGCCGCCGTGCGCGTGCTCGGCATCGTCGCCCGGATGGACGCGCCGTTCTCCTCGGTGAAGGAAGCGCTTCCCCACGCCGTCAGCACGCCCGAGCTGCGCTTCGATTGCGACGACACGCGCAAGTTCGGCGTGATCGAGGAGGTCGCTGCCCGCCTCAAGCAGCAGTCCGACGCCGAAGTGTCCGCCATTGACGGCGTACGCGTCCGGACCCGCGACGGCTGGTGGCTGCTGCGCGCGTCCAACACCCAGGCTGTCCTGGTCGCCCGCGCCGAGGGCATGAGCGAGGAAGGCCTGGAGCGCCTCAAGGCCGATCTCGTCCACCACCTCGAAGCTTCCGGCCTCCAGGCTCCCGATTTTTCAGGCGAGAACGCCGGCCACTGACCCGCATC
>CAXTCK010000321.1:0-2635 GCA_964242425.1 uncultured Acetobacteraceae bacterium
GTGCGCCTCGGCGGCATCACCGACCTCGCGGAAGCCGAGCGCGCCATACGCGCCGCGGTGGGCCAGGCGGAAAGCCAGGCCGACCACCACCTGCGCACCGTCACCGTGAACCTGTCCTGCGGCCAGCCGGAAAGCCGGCTGTTCAACGTGCGCTGGCCGGTGGGCGGCCGGGTGGTGAGCGATGCCGACATACGGCGCGTGGTGAACGAGGGCCGCTCGCGCGCCACCACCGACGGCCGCGACGTGATCCACGCCCTGCCGCTTTCGTTCTCGGTGGACGAGACCGCCGGCATCGAGGACCCGCGCGGCCACCATTGCGACCAGCTGTCGGCGCGGCTGCACGTGGTGGACGCGTCCGCGACCAGCCTGCGCAACCTCGCCGCCGTGCTCGGGCGCTGCGACCTCGACATCGCCGAGCTGGTGGCAGCCCCGCTCGCATCCGGGCTGTCGGTGCTGGTGGAGGACGAGCGCGAGCTCGGCGCCACCGTGGTCGACATGGGCGGCGGCACCACCTCCATCGCCGTGTTCGGCGAGGGCCAGGTGCTGCACACCGCCCAGCTCCCGGTCGGCGGCCTGCACGTGACCAAGGACATCGCCGGCATGATCTCCACCCCGCTCGGCAGCGCCGAGCGGCTCAAGGTGATCTATGGCAACGCCGAGGCCTCCTCCGACGACGAGCGCGAGATGCTCAGCGTGCAGCAGATCGGCGAGGACGAGCACCAGTTCACCCGCATGTCGCGCGCGCGCATCGTCGCCGTAATCCGGCCGCGCATCGAGGAAACCTTTGAGCTGGTGCGCGACCGTCTCGACAGCGCCGGCCTCGGCCGCGCCACCGCCGGCCGCGTGGTGCTGACCGGGGGCGCCAGCCAGCTCGACGGCATCACGCCGATGGCGGCGCGCATCCTCAACCGGCAGGTGCGGCTCGGCCGCCCGGTCGGCGTGCGCGGCCTGCCGGACAACGCCACCGGGCCCGGCTTCGCCACCGCCACCGGGCTGCTCAGCTGGGCCGCCGGCGCCGGCCGCACCCTGCACGACATCGACTTCAACGAGCCGCGGCCGCCGGGACTGGTGCGCCGCCTCGTCGAGTTCCTGCGCGAGCGCGTTTGATCATGACGCGCCCGCCAGCGATCCCACCGAACCGGTCGCCGAAGGCGATCACCCGCCCAGCCTCCAACAGGGGACCTCGTCCATGACCCTCAACCTCACGATCCCGCAACAGACCTATTCCGACTTCACGCCGCGGATCACCGTGATCGGCGTGGGCGGCGGCGGCACCAACGCCGTCGACAACATGATCCAGCTCCAGCTGGCCGGCGTGGAGTTCGTGGTCGCCAACACCGACGCCCAGCAGCTCACCCACAGCCGCGCCGACCGGCGCATCCAGCTCGGGCCGCACCTGACGCAAGGGCTTGGCGCCGGCGCCAAGCCGGAGATCGGCCGTGCCGCCGCCGAGGAAGCCGCCGACGAGCTCGCCCGCCACATGGACGGCGCGCACATGGTGTTCATCACCGCCGGCATGGGCGGCGGCACCGGCACCGGGGCGGCGCCGGTGATCGCCCGCATGGCGCGCGAGCGCGGCATCCTCACCGTGGGCGTGGTGACCAAGCCGTTCACCTTCGAGGGCGGCCGTCGCGCCAAGGCGGCGGAAGCCGGCATCACCGAGCTGCAGCAGTTCGTGGACACCCTGATCGTGATCCCGAACCAGAACCTGTTCCGACTGGCCAACGAGCGCACCGGCTGGAAGGAAGCGTTCAAGATGGCCGACCACGTGCTCTACATGGGCGTGCGCGGCGTCACCGACCTGATGGTCGCGCCGGGACTGGTGAACCTCGACTTCGCCGACATACGCACCGTCATGGCCGAGATGGGCAAGGCGATGATGGGCACCGGCGAGGCGGACGGCGAGAACCGGGCGATCCGCGCGGCGGAGGCCGCGATCTCAAATCCGCTGCTCGAGGACACCTCGATGGCGGGCGCGCGCGGCCTGCTGATCAACATCACCGGCGGCGACGACATGACGCTGTTCGAGGTCGACCAGGCCGCCAACCGCATCCGCGAGGAGGTCGCCGAGGACGCCAACATCATCTTCGGCTCGGCGATCGACGACAACCTGTCCGGCCGCATCCGCGTGTCGGTGGTGGCGACCGGCATCGACACCCCGGTGGCGGCGTCCGAGCGTCCGCGCCTGGTGGCGATCGGCGGCGGCGGCGCGCCGATGCAGGCCGAGCCGGTGGCGCCCGGCCCGCAGTCCCACCAGCCGATGCACACCGGCCCGATCGGCGCTCCCGTGCTGAACCAGTCGGTTCTGCACCAGTCGGTTCTGAACCAGTCGATGGTGAGCCATTCGACGTCGAGCCAGCCGGTTCTGCATCAGCCTGGAACGATGCCCGCCACCGCCTACGCCGCCGAGCCGGCAGCATCGGCGCATCCGAGCCAGGCTCCGACCTTGAACGCGTCGCCGAGCCCGATCGGCTCGCTTCGTCCGGCGACGCCACAGTACAACGCCGAGGCGGGTGGCGCCCACGCGCCGCCGGCGCACGCCCTGCCGCACCAGCTGCCGAACGCCCGGCCGACGGTGGCGCGTCCCGGCCTGTTCTCCGAGCCGCCGCGCCAGGTCGCGGAGCCGCCGGCGCCG
>CAXTCK010000322.1:0-2622 GCA_964242425.1 uncultured Acetobacteraceae bacterium
GAGCGGCACGATCCGGATGCCGGGCGGTTCGCAAGCCCGGGCGATCCGGACGCCCAGCCTCAGCTCAGCTCCCTGGTCCTCAACGGCTTGGGGCCTCAGCCCGGCTTCTGCAGCACCACCAGCACCTGCGGCAGCCGGACCGGGTTGTCGAGGAAGTCGATCATCCGGAACAGGTGGCCCCACTTCTTGATCACGTAGCCGCGCGGGATCACCGCCTCGCCGTAGTGCGACTGCGGATGCGGCGGATGGGTGGAGGCGGCGTGGAGGAAGTGCCCGGCCTCGTAGCGCGAGTTCTCCAGCGGCTCGTCGACGAAGCTGTCGGCGCAGGCCTCGTACCACGGGTGCTCCAGCCTTATCCCCGACGCCCGTCTCAGGCGCATCTCGGCGCAGAAGCCGATGAAGCGGCGGCTCTGGGTGGTGATCAGCAGCAGGCCGCCCGGCTTCAGCAACCGCGAGAACTCCTCGATCCAGCGCAGCGACAGGAACTCGTCGAGGTGGGAGAACACCGACCAGGAGATCACGTAGTCCAGGCTTTCCGGGGCCAGGATCATGGGCGGCGTCAGCTGGCAGGACAGGAAGTTGACGCTGGGGTTGCAGCGCCTGGCTTCCATCAGGAAGCGAGAGGTGCTGTCCGCGCCGAACAGGTTGGCGGGCTCGATGTCCTTCATGAACAGCCGCAGCATGCGGCCCCAGCCGCAGCCGAAGTCCAGCATGGTGCGGTGCGGCGCCAGCGGGCGGCCGGCATAGGCGCAGTACGACTTGATCTCGCGGAAGAACACGTGCGCCTCGTGCAGCGACACCTCGCCGGCATGGCCGTGTATCTCGCGCTGCAGCTCCTCCGCCGGGAAGCCCGGCATGGCGACGCCCTCGATGTCCGGCACCCTGAGCGAGGACACCAGGATGTCGAGCCAGTTTTCGTCGCTACGGTCCCGGAACGTCTTGAACAGCGCTTCCGCATCGCTGGAATGGTACATGGGAACACGCCACCCGGTTCGATTGACCCAAGATTAACGTTTCGGCAGGAGGCTGTCGATCGCCCTGCGTCCCAGCAGCAGCAGCACATCCAGGGGCACGGCCGGCACCTCGCGCAGCCGCCAACGCCAGCGCCTGGAGAAGCGGTGTGCTGCAGGCACGCGCGGCGGCGGCACCGCACGGGCCGGAACGCCGGCCAGCCGGAGCAGCAGGAGGCAGCGCGGCAGGTGGTAGGCGCTGGTGGCGGCCCAGACCGGGCCATGGTGCCGGATGCGCCGCAGCATCGCCCGGCAGGCGAACACCGAGCCCAGCGTGTTCCGAGCGGTGTCCTCGGGGAGGATGCGCGCCTGCGGTACCCCGGCGGCGTGCAGGGCGGCCGCCATCACGGCCGCTTCCGCCGGGCCGTGGCGGCCGACCCCGCCGGTCGGCAGGTAGAACGGCGGCACCGCCAGCCGCTCGCCGAATTTCCACGCCGCCTCGACCCGGCGCGCCAGCGTGGGCGTGGGGCTGCCGTCGACCCGCACCCCGGCGCCGAACACGATGATCGCGGCCTGCCGGTCCGCCTGCGGTCCGGTCACGGCGGCGAACGCGTCGGCGGGCGCGGCGGCACCCGGCGACGCGGCCAGAACGGCGGCCGGTTCCGATTCGCCGCGCGGGCGGCCAGCGTCATGCACGGGATGTCATGCACGCGGGGTCAGGCGGCCACGCTGCCAGGCCTCGGCGGCCTCGTCGGCGCTCATGCCGTCCCGACGCATGGCGTGCTCCAGCGCGCTCACCACCGGGTTGCCCAAGGTGAGCTCGTCGAGCTCGTCCAGGAGATCCGGGTCCAGGGTATCGCGCAGGCCCGCGCGCAGCAGCAGGCGCGCTTCCTGCGGGCCGCCCAGCGTTGCCTGCGGGTCGGCGAGCGCACGCAGCCGGCCGCCATGCGCCAGGGCATGCGGCTGCCACAACGGCAGCACCGCGGCACGCCCGGCGCCGAGCACGGCGTCGGCGTGCGCGAACGCTGCCTCGTCGTCCAGCACCTCCAGGCGGTAGCCGGCCGCCTCGATCCCGTAGCATCCGGCGACGCGGACGGCCTGCGCGTGCAGCCGGCGCGGCAGCACGATCGCCTGCTCGAGCCGTGCCGCGACCGCCGGACGGACGAGGTCGGCGATCGCGCCGAGTTCAGGCAGGTCCAGCGTCGCCGGCACCGCCCACAACAGGAACGGCCGGTAGAGCACGCCGCCCAGCACGTCCATCCGTTGCCGGTCGACCAGGCGCTCCCGCAGCAGGACGTCGAGATCGGGCAGCCACGCGGTGGCCAGCAGGTCGATCCGGCCGTCCTCGGCCTGCCGGACCAGCGCGTCCGGGTCGGCCGCCGCCACCGTTTCCACCTCGAGGTCGTGCGCTTCCAGCACGCGCAGCACCGCCGCGGCTGCGGCCTCGTGCTGGGAGGTGCCGAGGTGGCCCAGGATCAGGCTGGACGTGAAGGGCATCGTGTGGCGGTTCCTCGGACGGTGACATGGTTGCAGCAAACGCTGTCCGGCTCCGCAAGGCCGGACTCCGCATTACCAGGCTTCGCAACGCCGGGCTTCGCAACGCCGGGCTTCGCAAGGCCAGGCTTCGCAAGGCCGGGCTTCGCGATCAGCCGGGCAGCAGGCCGGCGGTCTG
>CAXTCK010000323.1:0-1215 GCA_964242425.1 uncultured Acetobacteraceae bacterium
TCGCCGCGCACCACCACGTCGGCGCCGAGCTTGCGCAGCGCCGCTTCCGGGGTGGCGGAGCCGTGCGGCCCGACCGCGACCAGGGTGGCGGCCGGACAGCTCGCGCGCAGGGCGTCGAGCAGCAGGCGGGGGATGCGCAGCTCCGGCTGGGCGCAGCGCCAGAACAGGTAGGTGGGCGCAGTGGTGACCACGATCATGTCCGGGCCGAAGGCGGCGCAGGCCTCCGCCATGGCGGGAATGTCGAGCCCGTCCAGCAGCCCGTCGTGCAGCAGCGTGTCGTGGCCGGCGCGTTCGAGCAGCACCTGGCTGGCGCCCAGCTCGATCGGCAGGTGCGGCGCGCGGCAGCCGAAATAGATGCTGTGCTCGAAGCTCCAGGGCGGGTTCAGCAGGGCGACCTTCATGCGGCTCCTCCGAGCACCGGCGCGGCACCGGCTCCCATGCGTTCCGGGCGGTGGACCAGGTGTGGCCGTTCCGTCTCGATCCAGCGCTTCAGCCGTGCCACGCCTTCGCGCCAGCCGAGCGGCTGCGGCAGCCCCAGCACCGCGCGCGCCCGCCTGGTGTCGGCGACGAAGTAGCGCTGGTCGCCGGTGCGCCAGGGATGGAAGCTCCGCTGCACCCGTCGCCCGGTCAGGCGCTCGATCTCCTCGATCAGCATCAGCAGGGTGATGGCGTTGTCCGGTCCGCCGCCCAGGTTGAACGCTTCGCCCTTCACCGCGTGGGCCCCGTCGCGCGCCGCGAGATAGGCCGACACCGCGTCGCCCACCTCCAGCGCGTCGCGCACCTGGCGCCCGTCGCCGTACAGGCTGAGCGGCCGGTCCTGCAGCGCCGACAGCAGGAAATGCGCGAGCCAGCCCTGGTCCTCGGTGCCGAGCTGGCGCGGCCCGTAGATGCAGCTCATGCGCAGCACCACCATCGGCAGGCCGAACGAGCGGGCATAGTCCAGCACGTACTGGTCGGCCGCCCCCTTGGAGCAGCCATAGGGGGTGTGGAACGAGAGCGGGCGCGCTTCGCCGATGCCATGTGCGCGCAAGGACGGGTCGATCGGCAGGTAGGCGTCCTCGTTGTGCGACAGCCGTATGTCGGCGAGGTCGCCGTACACCTTGTTGGTGGAGGCGAACACCAGCGGCACCGGCTCCGCCCCGATGCGCGCGGCGCGGCGGCGCAGCGCTTCCAGCAGGTTCACGGTGCCGCGCAGGTTGATGTCGAAGTCGCCGA
>CAXTCK010000323.1:1315-2558 GCA_964242425.1 uncultured Acetobacteraceae bacterium
ACCGCGCGCACCGCCGGCACGCCGCCGGACGCCAGCAGCCGGCCGAGCAGCTTGGGCTGCCGCTGCTCGTCGTGCAGGCCGAAATGATACTGCCGTTCGTCGAAGTGCAGTCCTTCCTGCACCGCGACGTTGGATCCGACATCCTGCAGCCCGTACCAGTAGACGCGCTCCACCGGCAGGTCGAGCACGTCGTTGAAATGGCCGAGCTGCGCGAACGGGTCGCGGCGCCAGGTGGAATAGCCGGCCTCGGTGATCCACAGCTCGAGGCGCGGGTTGAAGGCGTGCACGGTGTCGCGCACCGAGTTGATCAGCGCCTCCCAGCCGCGCCAGGATCGCGCGTCGGAGTCCCAGGTGCCGGGAAAGCCGTGCAGCCCGACCGCGTCCAGCGTGCCGAGCAGGCCGCGCTCGCCCATCAGCCGCAGCCAGTTCAGGTCGACCGGGGAGGGGCCGCCCAGCAGCGCTTTCAGGCCACGGGAGCGGATCCAGTGCGCGGCGTTGCCGGCCATCTCGGAAAACAGCAGCCAGTCCTGGTCCTGCTGCCAGTCCCAGTCGAGCTGGTTGTTCGGCTCGTTCCAGATCTCGACGGTGTCGAAGCGGCCGCGGTAGCGGGTGAGGAGGTGGTCGACGAAGTCGGCGTAGTGCTTCAGCACGATCGGCGGGCCGTTGGCGCGCCCGGTGCGCGACAGGCTGGGCGGCGTGAAGTGCACGCAGGGCAGCAACTCGACCTCGCCCGCGAGGCGAGGCAGGAGCCAGTCGTACCAGTCCGCCCCGCCCTCGGCCACGTACTCGGCCCAGGAGATGTGCGTGCGCAGCCGGGAGACGCCGAGTGCGCGCAGCCGTTCGAGGCTCCATTCCACCCGCTCGTGCTCGCCCGGATGGAACCATTCCACCAGCCCGAGCGGGCCGCCGCGCGCGTGGACCGGCAGCCGTGCGGGTTGCGTCGTCACGCCACCAGCCCGCGCGCTTCCAGCTCGCGCCTGGCTTCCTGCACCCGGTCGGTGGCCTGCTGCCGCCGCACCCATTCCATCTGCTCGGGCAGGGCGTTGTCGAAGGTGCGCGTAGGGGAGAAGCCGAGCGTTTCGCGGGCGAGCGTGATGTCGGAGAAGCAGTGGCGGATGTCGCCCGAGCGCGCCTTGCCGACCAGTTCCGGTTCCAGGTGCGGAAGGTCCATCGCCGCCGCCGCTTCGCGCGCCACCTCGGCGATCGACACGTCGCGGCCGGAGCCGATGTTGAACACCCGGTT
>CAXTCK010000324.1:0-2543 GCA_964242425.1 uncultured Acetobacteraceae bacterium
GGGGTCAGGTCAGCGGCATCGAACCGTTCGCGAGCCTGGCGGATCGCGGCGTAGCTGCCCTCGGCCCAGCTCACCAGCCCGGCCAAAGGCGTCAGCACCGAGCGCCCGAGCGGCGAGAGGCTGTACTGGACCCTAGGCGGCTTAGTCGGGAACACCTCACGGTCGGCGAGCCCGTCGCGTTCCAGGTCGCGCAGGGTCTGGGTCAGCATGCGCTTGGAGATGTCCGGGATCGCACGGTGCAGCTCGCTGAAGCGGCGCGGGTGTGAGGCCAGCGCCACGAGCGCCAGCACGGTCCACTTGTCGCCGATGCGGTCCAGCACGTTGCGGACCGGACAGGCCGCCGCGTCAAAACCCGCGGCCTGCCAGGCCTCGAACAGCGAACCGGCCGGCGGCTCGCCGTCGGTCGGGAAGGGCACTTCACGCTCACCTGGAGAGGAATTCATGCCTCCTTACATCGCCCACATGTGGTCCCTATTCAATACCTCGTCTCTGAAAGAGCCAACAAGGAGTATCTCCCATGTCGTCGTCCCCCCGCATCCTGGTCACTGGCGCCACCGGTCAGCTTGGCGGCCTGGTCATCGAGGCATTGCTGAAGCACATCCCCGCCGCCGAAATCGCCGGCCTCGCTCGCGCAGCCGAGGAAGGCGCCTCGTCGAAGGGCGGCCGCCTGGAGGCGCAGGGCGTCTCGATCCGCCACGGCGACTACAACGATCCCGCCTCGCTCGCGACGGCCCTGGCCGGGATCGAACGGCTGCTGTTCATCTCCTCCAGCGACCTGGAGCACCGGGTGCAGCAGCATCGCAACGTGGTCGAGGCGGCCAGGGCGGCCGGCGTCTCGCTGATCGCCTACACGAGCGTCCTGCACGCCGACCGCTCTCCGCTCGGCCTGGCCGAGGATCACCGCCAGACCGAAGCCATGCTGGCCGCCTCGGGCACACCCTTCGCGCTGCTGCGCAACGGCTGGTACACCGAGAACTACATGGCCAGCGTCCCTGCGGCCCTGGCCCACGACGCCGTGCTGGGGGCGGCCGGCGACGGGCGCATCTCGTCCGCCGCCCGCGCCGACTACGCCGCAGCCGCCGCAGCCGTGCTGACCTCCAGGCAGGACCAGGGCGGCCGCATCTACGAGCTCGCCGGAGACACCGGCTACACCCTGACGGAACTGGCGGCGGAGCTGTCGCGCCAGGCGGGCCGGGAGATCGCCTACAAAGATCTGCCGGAGGCAGAATTCAGAGCGGCCCTGCTCGGCGCGGGCCTGCCCCCAGGACTGGCAGCCCTGCTCGCCGACAGCGACGCGGGCGCGGCCAAGGGCGCCCTGTTCGACGACAGCCGCGACCTCAGCGGGCTGATCGGACGTCCCACCACCTCCCTGGCTGCCAGCGTCGGCAAGGCTCTCCAGGCGGCCTGACCCGAGCGTGTCCTCTCCCCGCACAGACGGCGCGCGGTCGCCCGCGCGCCAACCGACCGTTCCGAAAGAACCCCATGACCACACCCATCCTGCACTACATCCACGACCCGCTCTGCGGCTGGTGCTACGCAGCCGAGCCGCTGGTCCAGGCCGCCGCCGCTGCCGGCGTGCAGGTCGTCCTACATGGCGGCGGGCTCTGGGATCCTGCCGTGCACGCCACCGACGCCAAGCGGCGCAACATGCGCGAGAACGATGACCGCATCAGCCAGCTGACCGGCCAGGTGTTCGGCAAAGCCTACCTCGACGGACTGCTGGTCGATCCCGAGAGCACCTGGTGGTCCCGCCCGACCATCGCCGCCGTGCTGGCCGCTGAGACGGTACAGGCCGGACAGGGGCCGGCGATGATCGCCGCCGTCCAGCACGCCCACTATGTCGAAGGCTTGCGCGTGGTCGACGACGCCGTCCTGGCCGGCGCAGCGCGCACGATCGGCCTCGATCCGGTCCGCTTCACCGAGGCGCTGCGCGCCGTGCCCGTCGACGCCCACATCCAGGAAACGCGCAATCTGATGCGCCACCACGGCCTCCAGGGCTTCCCGAGCTTTCTTCTGGAGCGCGAGGACGGGATCGTCCGCCTTTCGCATGAGGCCTGCTACGGCCGCCCCGAGGCGTTCGTCGCGATGATACGAGATGCCCCGCAGGTGTAAGGGCGATGCGTTCAGGCCGCTCCGTCAGCGCTGCCGACCCGCTCCATGCACCGCATCTACTCTGCCTCGCCGTGAGGCGCGGCTCATAGCCCGCCTGACCTTGGCCCGCCAAGGATGGTGGCGCGAGCCCTGATGTAGCCTATTTTTCCACAAATCTTAGATGCAAAACTTTTCGTAGAGAACGAATTGTATCTTGATTAGAGCTTTGAGCAAGTCCAGCGTAAAGGTTCTTGTGACACCATGTGGAGAGCTCAGTATGTTAAAACAGTTAATCTATTGTTCTGTGCTGCTGTTGATCAATTTAGCTGGCTGCGAACCCCTTGGAACAGCGGAAGAAGCGATCGCCAAAGACCCTACACTCGCCTTACACCAGTCAGGTGACACAGCCCTGAGCTGTGATGCACTTGATGCTGAGATCACAAAGAGAAACG
>CAXTCK010000325.1:0-2538 GCA_964242425.1 uncultured Acetobacteraceae bacterium
GGGTGCCGATGCTGGCGCCGATGCCGGCACGGCCCCCGAGGCCCCCGCTGCCTGGCGGTGGGCGGTCAGCACCACGGTCGCGTTCAGAACCCCCGGCAGGGCGCGCAGAACGCGCTCGGCCTGGTCGCGCGCCGGTTCCAACCCGGCGGCGCTGGCGCGGTCGGCGCGGATCGCCACCTGCACCAGCCCGTCGCGCGCCACCACGCTTTCCACCAGTCCGGCGCCCAGGAGATCGCCCTCCCCGCCTGGTGCCGGTATGCGCTGCAGCGCCTGCCGCACGGCCTGCGCCAGTGCCTCGTTCGTGTCCGCCATGTGTCCGCCTCGTCCGCCGGTCGCGCCCGGGCTTAGTGCACCCTCCGGCGGGTGGCGAATCGCATCTTGGCCATAATCGTCCGGCATCCTGCCCTGGCATCGGGCGCCCGGGCTTCATAGGTTGAGCCAGGCCGTGGCGGGGGAGGGCGGGAATGGACATGAACGAGCCGATCCTTTCGCCGCCGCCTGCGGCCTCCGCTTCGGCCCCCGCTTCGACTGCGGCGCCGGCCCGGCCCGGCCGCGACCACCGGGTCGACGCCCTGCGCGGGGTCGCGCTGACCATGATGTTCTGCGACCACATCCCGCAGAACCTCCTGAACCGGCTCACCATACGCAACCTCGGCTTCTGCGATGCGGCCGAGATCTTCGTGCTGCTGGCGGGGTTCGCCTCCATGCTGGCCTATGGCCGCGCCTTTGAGCGCCAGGGCGTGCGCACCGGCCTGCTCCGCCTCGGGCAGCGCGTGCTGCGGCTTTACCTGTTCCAGATGGGGATGCTGGTCGCCACCGTGATGGCGGTGCGGGAATGGCGCCGCTTCCATCCGGTGC
This sequence comes from uncultured Acetobacteraceae bacterium, assembly GCA_964242425.1. Taxonomy (GTDB): domain Bacteria; phylum Pseudomonadota; class Alphaproteobacteria; order Acetobacterales; family Acetobacteraceae; genus Lichenicola. Next base: position 859 of record CAXTCK010000325.1, read on the forward strand.
CGGTGGACTTCCTGGAGCCGGAGCTGGCGCACGGGGTGCGCTCGTTCTGGCGCGTGCTGTCGCTCCAGGCGCTGCCGGGCAACCTCAACATCCTGCCGCTCTACATGGTGCTGCTGATCCTGTTCCCGGTGATCTACCTGGGCTTGCGCACCAACCGCTGGGCGGCGCTGGCGCTGAGTGCGGCGATGTGGCTGCTGATCAACCTCGATCCGCGCCTGAACCTGCCGAACTGGCTCGACCCGGATGGCTGGTACTTCGACCCGTTCGCCTGGCAGTTCCTGTTCACCATCGGCGCCTGGTCGGCGGTGGAAACCGTTCGCACCGGCGGCGACATCCCGTGGAACCGCTTCGTGGTGGCGTTGTGCTGGCTCTACCTCGGCTTCAGCGCGGTGCAGTCGTTTCCGTGGGCGCAGTGGGGCCTGCCCAACCTGTCGCCGCTGCCGATCGACCCGCCGCAGAAGACCCCGCTGTCGCCGCTCCGGCTGATCGACGTGCTGGCGATCTTCTATCTGGTGCAGAGCAGCCGGCTGGCCCGCACGGTGGCGGCGAGCCGGATCGGCCAGGTGCTCGCCGTGTATGGCCGCCATTCGCTGGAGGTGTTCTCCGTCGGCACCGTGCTGGACCTGCTGGCGCGCCTGCTGATGATCACCTACGGCAGCGGCCTGCCGATGCAGGTGGCGGTGAACGTGGTCGGGCTGGGCACGCTGTTCCTGATGGCCAGAGCCCTCGACCGCCGCAAGCAGCAGGCCAGGCAGCGCGTCGCCCGGGGGGCCGCCGAGGCCGCCGCCGGATGAACCGGCCGTGACCGCCCCGGTGCCGCTCCTGCCGCGCACCCATGCCGTCCGGACCCAGGCTCCCGGGTCCGGCCAGCGAGCCCTGCGCGTGGTGGCGTTCGGGTCCTCCACCACCGAGGGCTTCGGCGCCAGCGACCCGCAGCACAGCTATCCCGCTGTCATGCGCCAGGGCCTGCTGCCGCATTTCCCGTGCGGCGTGGCACTCGCCAACCACGGCGTCAGCGGCGAGTCGGCGATCGAGATGGATCGCCGACTGGACACGGTGGCCGACGCGGAACCGGACCTCCTGTTGTGGCAGACCGGCTCCAACGACGTGACCAGGCCGGTGCCGCTGGATCTGTTCGAGCGCCTGACGCGACAAGGCATCGCCCGGCTGCTGCGCACCGGCGCCGACCTTGTGCTGATGGACCAGCAGTACAGCCGCGCGTTGGAGGAAGCGCCCGGTGCCGCCTACCGCGACGCGCTGCACCGGCTGGGCGCCGAGGCCGGCGTGGCGGTGTTCCCGCGACACGCGCTGATGCGGCGCTGGTGCGACGGCGCCGGCTTCACCCGCGACACCCTGTCTCCGGACGGGACGCACATGGCCGATGCGGGCTATGCCCTGCTGGGCGAAGCCGTGGCAGGCTGGGTGGCTGCCCGCTCCTGACGCCGCCGCGCGCCCATGGCTTCCGGGCCCTTGCCGCAGGGCCGGACGCGTGAGCAGATCGGCAACAGATCGCTGCGGCACGCAGGAGTTCGACCGAGCCATGCGCTTCACTTCCTCCTCCGGCGGAGGCGCTCCTTCGCGCGGCTTCCCGGTCCGCGTCCGGCGCCGGTCCGGACGCCTGCTGGCTTCCGGCCTGCTGGCGACCGGCCTGGCGCTCGGGGGCGTGCTCGCGCTGCCGGT
>CAXTCK010000326.1:0-2538 GCA_964242425.1 uncultured Acetobacteraceae bacterium
GATCTGGTGGCCGTTTGTCGCCGCATTACCTTTCCGGTAGTGCAACTTTTTCCGGGTTTCCACGTTGGGTTCACGTCGGCACCAGCGGGTGCGCTGGCTCAGCGGGGGCAGGTTCATGAGTCGTGTTGCGATCTACACGCTGGTCGGCGTTTCGTTGTCGGTTCTTGCCGCCTTGCCGTGTGTCGCCCAGACCGACATGACCAGCATGGCGCGCAACAGTGCCGCGAACGAGCTGGGCGTGCTGGAATACTGCCAAGCGCATGGCCATGCCGACGACGGTGCGGTCACAGCACAGAAGACGGCCATCTCGCGGCTTCCGGCCGGGAGCGGCTCGACCGACAGCGCCGAGGCGCTGGGCAAGCAGGGCGTGCTGTTGGGGGCGGGCGGCAGCAACGTGCCGATGTCGGAGATGGCTTCACGCGGCAACACGACGGAAGCCGACCTGTGCACGCGCATGGCAAGCAGCGTGAAGCAGGTGGCGGCGTCCAACCCGGCCATGTCGATGCCGCAGATGCCGCGAGGCTTGCCCGCCATGCCGAGCGGGATGCCTCCCATGCCGAGCGGCATGCCGGCGATGCCCGGTACCCCGTCACACTGAGGCGAAGGGTTGGCGCCCCGAGGAAACGGGGTGTCAGGCTGAGTGCGGCACGTTCCACAGGTCGGTGCCGATTGCGAGTACGAGTGCCGCGTGCAGCTGTTCCAGCCGCTTCAGGGCGTTTCGGGCCTGTGAGGCCAGGAGCGGCCGGGGAAAGCGGAGCGCGCGCGGCTCGTCCTCGGCGGCGGGTCTTTCCCAGTTCCATTCGAGCGTGAACACCTCGGTGGCGGTGGCCGTCACGCGGAGTGCCCAGCCTTGGTCGAGGTTGTCGTAGAGGACGCCGTCGGGGCCAGTGGGATCGCCCAGCCGGCCGAGCAGTTCGGCCGCCGCCATGGCGGCGCCGCCGAACATCTCGATCCGGAGTGGATGCTCGTTCTCCACGGCGATCACCAGGTCGACCTCGAAGCAGGCGAAGCGGGCGATGTCCTGCCGCCAGGCTGCCCGGCGCGGGGCGGCGTGGAGGATGCGGCGGTAGTGCGCCGCGAGCAGGGGCGCCTGTCCGGAAGCGTCGGCGGTCGTCACGAAGCCGAACCGGTTCGGCAGGCGTACCGGGTCGATCGTCGGGCTGTGCGACGTGCCTGGTTCGAGCATCCAGCCGGGGACGTGGGAAGGGGCGTCGAGGCAGGCGTCCAGCGTGAACGGCGGAGCGGGGCGGGCGGTGGCGATCCAGTCGGTGCGCTCGCCGTCGTTGATCCGCGTGTTCGGGTCGTAGGCGGCAGGCCGGGTCGCGGACGCAGCACTCGGGGTGGCGCCGCGCAGACGGTCCCAGGCTGCGGCGAGACCGTGCCGGAGGGTGGGCCGGGTCAATCGACTGTCACCGAAACAGGGGCGGAACGCTCGTCCCGAAGCGGCAGGCGTACCTGGAAGCGGTGCCGGCCCGGGAGGAGCGGCCAATAGAAGGGAATGCCGGGCGCGCCGACCGACGCCGGTGCGCCGTCGACCAGCCATACGAGCTGGCGCACGGCGGGCGAGGCGGTGGCGCGGAGCACGAGGCGGTCGAGCCCGGCGGGGGCTTCCGGGTTGCGCCACACGTGCAGGTCAGGGGCGGGCTGCACGATGCGCAGCTGGTCGGCGTCGCTCGGCATCATCGCGGCGGCGGCGCGGACGGGTTGGCGTGGGCGCGGGAACTCGGCGAGGCGGCTCGGGCAGGGGGTGGTGGCGCCGGTCGCGGTGCAGAGTTCCGACGTCGTGCCGGTCGGGCGCGCGAGGTCGCCTGCGGTGAAGTCGACCCGGTCGGCGTCGTGGAGCCGAAGCAGCAGGGTCTGGGCCAGGGCGGCGGCGGCGGCGCCGCCGAGGCCGGCCATCGGGCCTCCGTCGGCGCGCCCGACCCAGACGCCGACGAGGTAGCCGGCGGACCAGGCGACGGTCCATGCGTCGCGGTAGCCCTGCGAGGTGCCGGTCTTGAGCGCCACCGCGAACGGGAATTCGCCGGTGCCGTAGCGCGGAAAGGTGGGAAGCCGGGCCAAGGGGTCGCTGAGGAAGCGGGTGACGAGGCGGGCGCTGTCGGCGGAAACCAGTTGTCGCGGCGGCGGGCGCTCGGCCTCGTCGATCCAGGACAGGTTTTGGGCGATGCCGTCCTCGGCCAGGGCGTCGTACGCTTTCATCAGCCGGTCGAGCCGGGTCGGCAGGGTGCCGATGGCCATGCCGAGGCCGTAGCGTGCGCCGTTGCCGTCGAGGCGGTGCAGCCCGAGCCGGCGCAGGAAGCGGAAGCCGCGCTCGAGCCCGATCCGGCGCAGCAGGGCGGCGGCGGGAACGTTGCGCGAGTTGGCCAGGGCCTGTCGCGGCAGCAATGGGCCGAGAAATGCGTGGTCGGCGTTGTCGATGCCGGGCACGGTTCCGGGAAGGTCCGGTAGCACGTCCTGCGGCACCAGGAGGCCGCGATCGAGCGCTTCGGCGAACAGGAACGGCTTCAGCGTGCTGCCGGGGGAACGGGGGGTGGCGGA
>CAXTCK010000327.1:0-2506 GCA_964242425.1 uncultured Acetobacteraceae bacterium
GTGGGCTCATCGTCCACCACCAGCACTGTTTCACCCTGCCCGGCCCGCGGCGCGTCGGCCAGTTCAGGGGATAGCTCCGCGCGCTCGTCCACGCCCAGGTGCCGCGGCAGGTAGAGGCAGATCGTCGTACCTCGCCCCACCTCGGAGTAGATGCAGACCTGCCCCCCGGACTGCTTGGTGAACCCGTAGATCATGGACAGGCCGAGCCCCGTCCCTTGGCCGATCGGCTTGGTGGTGAAGAACGGGTCGAACGCCTTGGCGATCACCTCGGGCGTCATGCCGGTGCCGTTGTCGGAGACGCATAGGCACACGTACTGACCCGGTTCCAACTCCCGCTCGCGGGCGGCTCGGGCGTCGAGACGACGGTTGCTGGTCTCGATGGTGATCTTTCCGCCCTCCGGCATGGCATCGTGGGCGTTGATGCAGAGGTTCAACAGGGCGTTCTCCAACTGGCTTGCATCGACCAGCGTCGACCAGAGATCGCTTGCCAACATGGCCTCCACCGCGACTGCCGGACCCGCTGTGCGTTGGATCAGCTCCTCCATGCCGCCTACCAGGACGTTCACGTCCGTCCGCTTGGGGTCGAGCGTCTGCCGTCGCGAGAAGGCCAGCAGGCGATGGGTCAGCGCCGCCGCCCGCCTGGCCGCACCCTGTGCCGCGGTGAGGTAACGGTCGACATCCCCAATCCTGCCTTGTGCGATGCGGGTTTGAAGCAGTTCCAGGCTGCCAGTGATCCCGGTCAGCAGATTGTTGAAGTCGTGCGCCAGGCCGCCGGTGAGTTGCCCGACAGCCTCCATCTTCTGTGACTGGCGCAGTGCCTCCTCGACGGTCATGAGTTCTTGCGTGCGTTGCTGCACCTCGGTCTCAAGCGAGGCGGCGAGGCTCGCCAGGGCCTTCTCCGCCCGGCGGCGCTCCGTCGCTTCCCGGGTGCGCTCGGCAACGTCTCGAATGAACGATAGCTCGTCCTCCGGCCATTCCCGAGCATCGGCATGGTTGAGGTAGAGGAGGGCCACCAGGCCTCCCTGCTCGGTCAGCGGCATGTTCACGAAGGCACGGGCCGAGATCGCTTCCAGCGCCGCTGCGCTATCATGGGTGCGCCGGTCCAGGCGGGCATCGGTCACGACGGCGGTTCGGCCCTGCTTCAGGTCGTCGATATAGGAGCCGAAGTCGCGGAACCGCAGGACGCCGGCCAGGCTGTTGACGCCGGGCGCGTTCCAGTCCCGGGCAATGGCGATCGTCTCGGCCGTCCGGTCGATCAGGCCATAGCCGGCGCGGCTCACATCCAGGGTGCGACCGATCAGCTCCGAGACGGAGAAGCCGATCTCGTCGGGATCGTCCTGCCGGCGAAAGATGTCGCTCAGCTCGATCAAGGCAGCACGCATATGCTCGGCCCGACGCTCGACCGTGACGTCCCGCGATACGCCAGCCATCCGCAGCGGCCGACCATCCGCGTTGGTGAATGCCTGGCCGCGTGAGGTCAGCCAGCGCACCGTCCCGTCCGGGCGGACGATCCGAAAGGTCGCGTCGTAGTCGGCCTGCTCCTCGAGCACCCGTTTCAGGGCAGTTTCGACCAGGTCGCGATCCTCGGGCAGGATGGCCGCGACGCGATCGGCTTGGGTGAAAGGCTCCTCAAGGTCTCGGCCAAAGAGCTCCTTGCAGGTTTCGGAGGCCGTGAACTCCATGCTCGAGAACTCGAGGCTCCATGTCCCGAACTGGCCCGCCCGCATGGCGTAGGCCATCTCCCGTTCGCGCTCTTCCTGAATGAGCAGCCGGCCGGTCAGCTCTGCCATGAGCGCGGCGTTGTCGGTCTGCAGCCCTTCCAGCCGCTCGCGTTCCAGGGTCACATCGACTTGGCTTGCGAAGAAGTAGGCAAGCGCGCCCGTGGCATCGAACACCGGCGCCATGAGCAGCCGGTTCCAGAATGCGGATCCATCCTTGCGATGGTTGCGGATATCGATCTGGATCGGTCGCACGGCCCGGACGGCGGCCCTGATCTTCTCTACGGCGTGCCAGTCAGTCTGAGGCCCCTGAAGGAACCGGCAGTTGCGGCCGAGGATCTCCTCCCGGGCATAGCCACTCATGCGGCAGAAGGCGTCGTTGATGAAGACGGACGGGTTGTCCGGGTGCCGGGGGTTGGTGATGATCATCGGCATGCGGGTGGCACGGACCGCCGCCACGAACGGGTCCGACCGATCATCGTAGCCATGGATCTCGGCCAGAAGGCGAGCCTCGTCGGCGTTCGCCTTGATCTGGGCAGCGCTCACATCCAGGTCAGTCATGGCTGGCCCCGGACCGAGCGCTGCGCACCGCGCGCAAGCCGACGTGCTGCGGTGCCACCCCAGCACCTTGCCGATCCGGCAGGCTATGCCCGCCTTGCTTGGCGAGAAGGCGCAGGCCAGCCCGGATGACCTCGCTCGCGCTCCCGTAAAGCCCGGACGCGACCGCGGAGGCGACAAGTTCGGCGAGTTCAGGGGTAAGGGAGACGGTCAGGGGGTGGCGGGTCGGC
>CAXTCK010000328.1:0-2497 GCA_964242425.1 uncultured Acetobacteraceae bacterium
GGCGGGGTGCCGAGCTGGCCGTCGCCGCCCAGGGTCAGCGACGGGGCCAGCACCGTGCGGTCGCCTGGTGCCGCGAGGCCGGCGGCACGCTCCACCAGCCGCTGCAGCATGGCGGGGAACAGCCCGGACAGCGGCAGGCTGGACCAGTCCGCGGTGCCGGTGACGTGGAACAGCACCAGCTGCCCGTCGCCAAGCGTCGCGTGCGTGACCAGCGGCGTGCCGTCGGTCAGCCGGGCCCAGCTGTGCTGCGACAGGTCCGCCGTCGGCTCGGCCAGCACCTGGCGCGACACCGTGACCTCGGCCGGCACCGGAAGGCCTGCGAACGGGCCGTCGTTGAAGGGCGCCGGGTGTTCCGGGCTGCCCCAGGACATGGCTCCGCCGAGCTGGCGCGCGCCGCCCAGCAGCGGCACCGGCAGCAGCGGGTCCGGCAGCAGCGGATCCGGCGCGTCGGAACCCGCACCGGCCGCCCGTGCGGCGAGGCGCGGACCGGCGAAACGTATCAGCATCCCGCCGTTGCGGACCCAGGCGGCGACGCGGGCGCGGGCGGCCGGGTCGTCCAGTGTGCCGTCCGGTGCCACCAGCACCGAGAGCTGGCGCGACAGCAACGCGTCGAGCGGGCCTTCGCGCAGTTCCGCGATCGGCGCCAGCGCGCGCCGCAGGAAGAACAAGGCGCCCAGCAGCGGGGTGTCGCCGCCGGCCGCGGCCAGCAGGCCCACCGGCCGTCGCCGGTCGCCTTCGTCCAGCAGCCGCACCCCGCCGGCACCCGGCATGCCGTCCAGCACCAGGCGGGACAGCTGGTTGCGCAGCTCGGCCGGCAGCACGATCGGCGCCTGGGCGCGCGTGGCGCCTGCCGCGACCGGCACCGCGATCCTGGCCAGGCTGGCGCCGGCGGCGGTTTCGCCGTGCACCAGCAGGCTGCGCGGCACGGGGGCCGGCATCGCCTCGATCCGGACCAGCAGGCGGCCGGGTTGCGGCACGGGCCGGTCCAGCACCGCCAGCACCGGCGGCGACGCGCGCAGCTCCGACACCGGGCCGACCGCACGCAGCGCCTGAAGAAAAGCCCGGTCGCCGGCGGTCGCCAGCCCGTCGGACAGGTAGGCGACGCTGCCCAGGCTGCCCAGGGCGTGCAGCGCCGACGTGGCGAGCGCGCGGTCCACCGGCCACGGCATCGGGTGGAGGTCGTCCAGCCTCGCGCGCAGCACGCTGGCCTGCAGCGGCGGCCCCGCTTGCGGTGCTCCGCCGCCCGCGTCACACGCGGTCAGCAGCAGGCGCACAAGCCGGCCGGCCCGTCCGGCGCGATCGACCATCTCCCGCGCCGCCTGCAGCCGCGCCCCCCAGTCCGGCGCCGCCGCCCAGCCGTCGTCGATCACCAGGAGCAGGGTCCCGGCACCCGGCAGCGCGCCGCGATCCTGCACCAGCACCGGCTGCGCCAGCCCCAGCACCAGCAGCGTTCCCGCCGCGACACGAAGCGCCAGCAGCCAGGGCGGCGCCTTGCGCGGCTGCTCGGTGCGGGTGCGCAACCCGTCCAGCAGCCGGATCGCCGGGAACAGCTGCACCCTCGGCGCCGGCGGCAGGGCACGCAGCAGCCACCACAGCAGCGGCAGCGCCAGCAGGCCCAGCATGAGCAGCGGGGCGGCCAGGATCACGCGGCCACGCTCCGCCGGCCCAGCGCCTGGTGCAACGCCAGCAGCGCCGCGTGCGGCGGCTGGTCGGTGCGGTGATGGAGCAGCAGGGCCCCGGACGCGGCGCAAAGGGCCGCCAGGCCGCGCTGGTGCGCGTCCAGCGCCGCCGCATAGTCGCTTCGTATGTCCTGCACGCGCGATACCAGCAGCGAAGGCTCGCCCTCCGCGCCCTCGAACCGGACGCGCCCGTCATAGGGCAGGGTGCATTCCGCCGGATCCAGCACCTGCAGCACCAGCACCGATACCGGGATCGCGGCCATGCGCGACAGGGTGCGCTCGATCTCGGGCATCGGGCAAAGGAAGTCGCCGACCAGCACCAGCCGGGCACGGGCGGGCAGGTTGACCGGCGCCGGCAACGAGGCAGCGTCGTCGGCCGGTGCCGCCAGCAGCTGCCGGGCCAGCCGCTCGACCGCCTGCCTGCCGGAAAAGCGCGCCTGGGCGGCGCCATCCAGCAGCCGGACGTGCTCGCCGGCGCGAAGCAGCAGCATCGACAGCGCCAGCGCCAGCAGCTCGGCGCGTTCGCGCTTGAACGGCAGTCGGTCGCCCGAGCGCCACGCCATGCTGGGCGATACGTCCCGCCACACGCACACGGTCTGGGCTGCTTCCCATTCGGTTTCCCGCACGAAGGCACGGCTGGACCGGGCGGATTGCCGCCAGTCGATGCGGGTGCTCGACTCGCCCGGCATCAGCTGCCGGTACTGCCAGAAGCTGTCGCCGCTGCCGGCACGGCCGCGCCCGTGCACGCCTTGCGCCACGGTGCTGGCGACGCGGTCGGCCTCGGCCAGCAGCGGCGGCAGCCGGGCTGCCAGCGCTTC
>CAXTCK010000329.1:0-2439 GCA_964242425.1 uncultured Acetobacteraceae bacterium
TCAATGCGCAGTGACGAAGCAGGATTTCCGCTTCGAGCCCGAGGACGCCGTGACCGTGAACGGGTTGCTGCCGGCCTTCCTGACGGCGGCGGATGCCGTTTGGCATGAGGCGACCGGGCGCCGGTTCACCCTCGACGTCGTGACCGACCCGGAGGCGATCTTCGGTTACGTCGTCCGCGGTGCCCACAGCGGATCGTTCAGCACGCTCATGCTGAGCCTGATGGAGGTGCTGGTGCAGATCGAGCAGTCGGACTGCCTGCTGGTCAATGAGCTGATCGCCGTGTGGATCGGTGCGTCCCGCCGGAGCGCCGCGATCGGCGCCTTCGCCGCACCAGCGGCGGTCGCCGCCTGATGCGCCGCCGCCTGCCTTACCTGCTGGTGATCCTTGCGGTCGCCGCACATCTCCGGCCGGCAAGCGCCGCAGACGCCCAGACGAGCACCGTCGCGCGCTGCATCGAGAGCGCCGCTGCCGCCCATCGTCTGCCTGCGGCCGTGATCGTCACGCTGCTGCAGGTGGAAGGCGGCTCGCTCGGCCGGGTGAGCCAGAACACGAACGCGACCGTCGATATCGGCCCCATGCAGGTCAACACGATCTGGGTGCCCATGGTCGCGCGGCACTGGAGCGCGAGCCCGGCCGATACCTACCTCGCGTTGCGCGACAGCTTCTGCGCCAACGTCGAGGCGGGCAGCTGGATACTGCGGCAGGCGATCGACGATGCCCACGGTGACTTCTGGGAAGGCGTCGGCTTCTACCACTCGCACGACCCCGGGTACAAGGCCGACTACCTGCGCAAGGTGCTGCGCCAGGTCCTGCGCCTGCAGTCCGAGGTGAAGCGCGACACCGCAAGCAACGCGCCGCACGCGGCGGGGAGCTGAACCATGGCCGTCGGTGGCAACCGGTCCGCGTGGCCCTCCCGGGACGACTTCACCTTCGCGAGCCTGCTGGTGATCGTGCTGGGCGGCGCCTTCCTCTTCTGGCAAGCATGGGTCAACTTCCACACTGAAATATCGAGCTTCGTCGCGTCGCTCGCGCACTGGCAGATTGTGCTCATCCAGCACTTCAAACCGGTGCTGCATGATGTCGATGGCATGGTCCTGCATGCCGATCCGCGCAGTGTGACCCTCCCGCAGATCGCAGACGTCCTCAACGCGACCGGCATCTATCTCCGCCTGCCCGCTGTGGTGCTCATCGGCGCTCTGGCGCTCGCATGCCTCCTGGGTTCGGTCGATAGCCGCTTCACGCGGAACCTCAACCTGGACAGCCTGATCGTCGAGCAGGCCCGCACGTTCCGCGTGGTGGCGGCCTACGCTGTGCGCTTCCTCAAGCTCGTGCCCCTCCTGCCCGGCAAGGTCCGCCCGGCGGACCCGGCATTGCACACCGGCGAGTGGGTGGCTCGCTACGCGCTCGACGAGGACAAGCGGTTCGATGAGGGTCGTGCCCGCCGGCGTCTCGTGGCGCAGCTTGGCCCACGGTGGACCGACCCGGAGACAGCGGCCAGCCATGTGCGGGTTCTGTTCGTCGCGTTCGCGCTGCACCTGCAGCAGGATCGTGAACAAGCGAAGGATCTGCTCGGAGCCTTGTCAGAGGCGATCCCGCCCGGGAACAGGAAAGACGGTGCCGGCCCCGAGGCCGCTTACAAGCTGCCAGCCGGTCTCGTGGCTCAGGCCGATGCTTTGCTCCGGAACAAGGCGGCGTTCGAGCGGGCCCGCGATGTCGCCTCGGCACACGCCTTCACGGCATCCGCCCTCATGAGCCTCCTGACCGAGGCGCGGCGCCGGTCCGGCGTGTTGGCACCCGCCCAGTTCGCGTGCCTCAAGCTGGTCGATCGCGACCTGTGGTACGCGCTGCACTCCCTGGGCTTCGAGGGAGACGGCCCCGGTCAGACCAGCCACCCGAACGCTCGGGTGGAAGCCGCAGGAGCACGCGACCATTGGGCAGCCGAGCGCATCGCGAAGCGCCCGCTGCCTATCCCGGCAGTCGAGCAGGCGCTCAGTGTCGTTCGCGCCGATGCGGTTCAGGCTGCGACGGGCACCTGAACCTGGAGAAACCCATGACCCGTCCAATGCTTCGCCTGGTCGTCGGCAGCGCTGACGAAGCCGATCGGCACGTCGAGGTGCCGATGGCCGGCCAGTCGACGCTGCATGTCCATCTCCATCTGGGCGCGGCGCCGGCATCACCCGTTTCGCTGCCGCCCTCGGATGTGGTGGGAGAGAGCGGGCGATCGGGGAAGGGCTGGGGTCGGACGCCTCTCCTGGCCTGCGCTGCCTGTGTCCTGGCGCTGGTCAGCTATGAGGCGGGCACCCACACAGGCAGCGGGCGTGCGCCCATCGCGCGCCCGCTGCCTGCACCACCGCAGGCCGCCTTCACCCTACCCAACCCGGGCGAGCTGCCGGCGGCTGTTCGCCAGCAGCTGGCGTCGCCGCCGGTACTCACGCCTC
>CAXTCK010000330.1:0-2412 GCA_964242425.1 uncultured Acetobacteraceae bacterium
CTCATGGAAGCGGGTGCTTCTACCAGCAGGTATAGCCGGCGTCGGCAACGACGATGCTGCCGGTCAGCAGGCTCGATGCGTCGGACGCCAGGAACAGCACGACGGACGCGATTTCGTCGGTGCGGCCGACGCGACCCATAGGCGTCGCATCCAGCCAGGCCCGCTTCAGCGCCTCGTCCTGCAGGCCGTAGCGTGTCATGGGCGTGTCGATATAGGTCGGCGCCACCGCGTTGACGCGCAGGCCGCGTGGCGCCCACTCCGCCGCTAGCGACTTGGTCAGCTGATGCACGGCCGCCTTGGACGCGTTGTAGGAGGCCTGTTCCTGGGGCCGGTTCACCACCAGCCCGGACATCGAGCCCATGTTGACGACGACGCCGCGCTGCCGTTGCAGCATCGCCCGCCCGAACGCCTGGCAGGACCAGAACACCCCGTTCAGGTTGATGTCGATCACCTGGCGCCATTGCTGCGCCGTCGCCGCTTCCGCCGCCACGCCGCTGATGGCGATGCCGGCGCAGCACACCAGGATCTCGACCGGCCCCTGCTCGCGCTCGATCGCGGCGGCGGCATCCTCCAGGGCTGCCGGATCGGTCACGTCGACATGGCGCCACGAGGCGTCGGCGCCGGCGGCGAGGAGGCTGGCCGCGCCGTCGCGCCCCGCCGCCTCGTCGCGCTCCAGCAGCACGATCCGGGCTCCCGCCTGCGCCAGGGCCTCGGCGCAGGCATAGCCGATGCCCCGGCCGCCGCCGGTGATCACCACGATGCGGCCGGAGAGGTCGTACTTGTCCAGGTAGCGTGTCGACACGAGGCGTGGGTTCCTTGTCTCAGGCGATGGATGGCAAGGCAGGACCAGCCGCGGCCTCGGCCGCTTCCAGCATGGTCCAGTAGGCTTGGCTGTTCTCGTAGGCCCGGTCGAACACCGGCTTGAGACGGGCATAGGTGTCGGCCCAGCGTGGGTTCGGCTGGATCTCGCCGGTGAAGCGCACCAGGCGGGAGGCTGCCGTGGACAGGTCCGGATAGAACCCGATCCCGGTGCCGGCCAGCATGGCGCAGCCGAGCACGCCGCATTCCTCCGCCGCGGTGGTCAGGATCGGGCAGCCGTACAGGCTGGCCTTGATCTCCAGCCAGAGCGCGGTCTTCGCGCCGCCGCCGGCCGCCACCATGCGGTCGAGCCGGTTGCCGGCCGCTTCCATGATCGCGAGGTTGCGCGCCGCCGCGAAGGCGACCCCTTCTATCACCGCGCGGTGCAGGTGCCCGGTGCCGTGCGCGCTGGTCAGGCCGATGAACTGCGCGCGCGAGTTGGTGCGCTCGCCGAGGCGCTCACCGTTGAGGTAGGGCAGGAACAGGAGCATGCCGGCCCCCGCCGGCGCCTCCGCCGCCAGGGCGACCACGCGGGCATACGCGTACCCCTTCTCGTGGAACGTCCGCCTGGCCCAGCGCATCGCGTCGCCGCCGGCATCCAGGATGGTGAAGGCCGACCAGTTCGGCAGCGCGCCGCGCACGTTGCTGATGATCGGGTCCAGCACCGGCGCCGTCGTGCACAGGGTCAGCAGCGTCGAGGTGCCCGTCACGTCGGAGGCGAGGCCGGGCTCGATCACGCCGGATCCCAGCAGGGCGGCCGGGTAGTCGCTGATGCCGACCACCACCGGGATGCCCTGCGGCAGGCCGGTTTCCGCCGCCGCCTCGCGCGACACCCCGGCCAGCACCTCGTGCGGCTCGCGGATTGGCGGCAGCAGCGACGGGTCGATGTCCAGACGCTGCGCCAGGGCCTCGCTCCAGCCGCCGCGCGCCACGTCGAACAGGTAGGTGCACGACGCTTCCGGCGCGTCGATCGCCATGGCACCGGTCAGCCGGAAGTTGATCCAGTCCTTCGGGCTCAGCACCTGCACCGTGCGGGCATATTCCGCCGGGCGGTGCGCCTTCAGCCATCGCAGCTTGAAGCCCCACCAGGCGACCGAGGGCGGATTGCCCGCCACGGGCAGCAGTTCCTGCCAGGGCTGCGTGGCTGTGAAACGGTCCAGCTCCTCGCGGTTGCGCTTGTCGTTCCAAAGCGGCACCGCGTCCAGCGCAGGGCGGCCGTCGGCATCCACCAGCACGGTGGCGTGCATCTGCCCGCAGGCGCCGATCGCGGCGATCCGGCCTGCCGCACCGGGCAGCATGTCCAGCACGCGGCGGATCACGGTGACCGCACCCGCCCACCAGTCGGCCGGGCGCTGCTCGGACCAGCCGTAGTGCGGCACGATCTGCTCGTGCTCCTCGGCGGCGAAGGCAAGCGTGTTGCCCGAAGCGTCCAGCAGCGCGGCGCGCACGCTGCCGGTGCCGACGTCGATCGCCAGCAGCAGGTCGCGAGCTGCCGACGACGCCATCAGGCCCGGCGCGGCCAGAACGAGGACTGCAGCAGCACCGCGACCAGGA
>CAXTCK010000331.1:0-2412 GCA_964242425.1 uncultured Acetobacteraceae bacterium
AGCGCGCCGGCGTCACCAGCGACGGCCGGCGGAAGTCCGGGCCGACCTCGCAGCCACCCAGCAACGCCGGCACGAGCACGCCAGCCAGAAGCGGTACCGTCCTGATCCGGCCAGCCCTGGTGGTCCAGACTGCCTTGGATGTCCGGCCTGCCTTGGATGTGTTGACGCGCGCAGGCATGGTTCCTCGTCGCGGCAGCCTGGATGTCGGCGGCCGTCGTTGCTGTGACAGCAGGTTCCGTGCCAGCTGGTTGGCGACGATCATAATCGCTCAAGCGCTTGTTTTCACATTACATCTTGGTTGGTCAGTTGCAAACCCGCATCGGTGCGATGAGGGATATCGCCACAAGATGGCGCTTTGTTCCAACTCTCGCACGCTCATGAAATCGTTTCGCACGCCGTTCATGGCACCTGTGGGCTGGGCACGCGGGTTGGGACAGCACAGCATGCGCCGATGTTGTCCTGCCAACAGCCTCGGCCGCAACGACGCGATCGTCCACCTGCTCCGGCTTCCGCGCCGGACTGGCTGACAGGCGGCTCAGGCGGCGCGCGTGGCCTTCATGGACGCCAGCAGCCGGTTCCGGGCGATGGACACGTAGGCGGCGTCCAGGTCGATGCCGATGCCGCGTGCACCCTCCTGCTCGGCTGCCAGCAGCGTGGTGCCGGTGCCCATGAAGGGGTCCAGCACCACCGGGGACGGCTTGCCGTGCAGGCGCACGCACATGCGTGGCAGCATGATCGGGAAGGTGGCGGGGTGGTCGAACTTCTGCGACCGCGTCCGCACCGTCTCGTAGGGGATGAACCAGCTGTCGCCGCGGCAGCGCAGGTCCTGGGCGTGTCCCCTCCTGGCGATGTTGGTCTTGTCCTTGAACGGCACGCCCACCGCCAGGCGCTTGAGCGGCACCGCCCCGTCCAGGGTGAGGTGGAACACGTGCTCGTGGTTGCGGTGCAGGAAGCGGGAACTGTTGATCGGCTTGAAGTGGCCCACCGTCTCGTCGCCGATGGAGATCGACTTCACCCAGGTGATGTGGTTCTGCAACCGGAACAGGCCGCGCAGCCGCACGATCAGCTCGAACGGCAGCCAGGGCATGGCGCTGGACCCGGTGATGTTGAGAAAGAACGACGCGTCGGGGCGCATCAGGCGACGGATCCCGGTCGCCACCTCCAGCATCCAGTCGAGGTAGTCCTGCTCGGCGCGCCGGTCGCCGTAGGAGCGGTAGGCGAGCCCGATGTTGTATGGCGGCGACGTCACCGCCACGTCGACGGACTCCGGCGGAAGCTGTTCCATCACGCGCAGGCAGTCGCCGCGATACAGGGTGTGCCGGCCCGCCCATTGCCGCCGGGTGACCGGCTCCATGGCCACCGGATCACGAGCATGGGCGGGATGGCGATGAGCCGAATCCGTGTTGAGCGAGTCGAAGGGCGTCATGAACCGAATATCACCAGGACGGCGTTGATCCGGCCAGACTTACCTAGGCGTTTTCACCGGATGGCCGGCTGCCGCGGCAGAAGCACCACGATCCGGCCGCCGGCGTGCATGCCGCCGGCGTCGCGCGCGGCCCCGTCGTTCCAGCCAAAGAACAGGTCGGCGCGCACCGGACCGGCGACATCGGTGCCGAGGTCCTGCGCCAGCAGGAGGCGGTCGAGCGGCGATCCGTCCGGCCGGGTGGTCTCGACGAACATCGGCACGCCGAGCGGCAGGAAGCTGCGGTCCACGGCGGCGGAACGAAGCGGGGTCAGCGTCACGCCGAGCGCGCCGGGCGGTCCCTGGTTCGGCGCCACGTCGTCGAGGGTGCGGAAGAACACGTAGTTCGGGTTCTGCTCCATCAGCGGCCCCGCTTCCGTCGGATGGGCGGCCAGCCAGGAGCGGATCGACTGCATGCTGACCGCGTCCGCGCCCAGCTGCTTCTGCGCCACCAGCAGGCGGCCGAGCGGCACGTAGGGCTGGCCGTTGCGCCCGTCATAGCCGAGCCGGACGATCTGCCCGCTCGGCAGCCTGATGCGCCCCGAGCCCTGCACCTGCAGGAAGAACAGGTCGACCGGATCGTGCAGCCACAGGATCTCCAGGCCGCGTCCGGCGAGCGCGCCGTGGTCGATCTGCGCCCGCGTCCAGAAGGGAACCACGCGCCCGCCCCGCACTTGGCCGGTCAGCCGTTGGCCACCGGGATCGGGCAGCGTGACCAGCTCCGTCGGCCGGCCATACACCGGCACGGTGTAGCCGGGGCTCTTCGACAGGGAGCCTGCGAATTCCGGCTCGAAGTAGCCGGTCAGGTTGGCCTGGGCATCTCCCCGATCGGAAGCCAGATAAGGCAGGAACCAGGTCTGGAAGTAGCGCCGGACGGTCGCCTCGTCGCCGGACGGCAGGGCGCGTGCGGCGCGGCAGGCGGGCCCGTAGGCGCCTGCCGTCCCGGCGGC
>CAXTCK010000332.1:0-2409 GCA_964242425.1 uncultured Acetobacteraceae bacterium
ACAGCAAGGACATGGTCTATGTCCGCATCGATCGGAAGCGGAAGCTGCCGGTGACCACGCTGCTTTATGCGCTGGAAGGCAAGGCTTCCCAGGAGGCGCGTGCCCGGAAGGCGGCCGAGGGCGGCGACGTCGATGCGATGGACATACGCGGCATGGACCAGGACGAGATCCTGGGCAATTTCTACGGCCAGGTGGTGTTCGCCCGTACCGAGAAGGGCTGGGCGCGGCCGTTCGACCCGGACGCGTTCCGCGGCATGAAGCTGCTGGAGCCGCTGGTCGATGCCGATACCGGCGAGATCGTCGCCAATGCCGACGACAAGCTGACCGCGCGCTCGACCCGCAAGATCGCCGAGAAGACCAAGGAGGTGCTGGTCGGCCGCGCCGACCTGCTCGGCCGCTACGTGGCCTACGACCTGGTCAACGAGGACACCGGCGAGATCTACGGCGAGGCCGGTGAGGAGCTGACCGAGCCGCGTCTGGCAGCCCTCGAGGAGATGGGGATCGACCGGCTGCCGACGCTCGCCGTCGACAACAGCAACGGCCCCTGGATCCGCAACACGCTGGCGGTCGACAAGAACGGCTCGCGCGAGGATGCGCTGGTCGACATCTACCGCGTCATGCGCCCAGGCGAGCCGCCGACCCCGGACACCGCCGAGGCGCTGTTCCGTGGCCTGTTCTTCGACGGCGACCGCTACGACCTGTCGGCCGTCGGCCGGGTGAAGATGAACATGCGTCTCTCGGTGGATGCCGAGGACACCGTGCGCGTGCTTCGCAAGGAGGACATCATCCGCACGGTGAAGATCCTGTGCGAGCTCAAGGACGGTCGCGGCACGATCGACGACATCGACAATCTCGGCAATCGGCGCGTGCGCTCGGTCGGCGAGCTGATGGAGAACCAGTATCGCGTCGGTCTGCTGCGCATGGAGCGCGCGATCCGCGAGCGCATGGGCTCGGTCGACATCGACACGGTGATGCCGCACGACCTGATCAACGCCAAGCCGGCGGCGGCAGCGGTGCGCGAGTTCTTCGGCTCGTCGCAGCTGTCGCAGTTCATGGACCAGACCAACCCGCTGTCGGAAGTGACGCACAAGCGTCGCCTGTCGGCGCTCGGCCCGGGCGGTCTGACCCGCGAGCGGGCCGGCTTCGAGGTGCGCGACGTGCACCCGACGCATTACGGCCGCATCTGCCCGATCGAGACGCCGGAAGGGCCGAACATCGGCCTGATCAACTCGCTCGCCACCTACGCCAAGGTGAACAAGTACGGCTTCATCGAGACGCCGTATCGCCTGGTGAAGGACGGGGCGCTGCAGGACGGGTGGAAGTACCTGTCGGCGATGGAGGAGGAGAAGCTGGTGGTGGCGCAGGCGGATGCCGCGCAGGACACCGCCGGCAACCTCACCGACGAGCTGGTGTCGGTGCGTCGCGGCGGCGACTTCCGGCTGGTGAAGCCCGAGGACGTGACCGCCTGCGACGTGTCGCCGAAGCAGCTGGTGTCGGTGGCGGCGGCGCTGATCCCGTTCCTGGAGAACGACGACGCCAACCGCGCGCTGATGGGCTCGAACATGCAGCGCCAGGCGGTGCCGCTGATCCAGTCCGACGCGCCGCTGGTCGGCACCGGCATGGAGGCCGCGGTCGCGCGTGATTCGGGGGCCACCATCATCGCGCGGCGTCCGGGCGTGGTGGACCAGATCGACGGTGCGCGCATCGTGGTGCGGGCCACCGACGAGGCCGGCGCCACGCAGGGCGTCGATATCTACCGGCTGCGCAAGTACATGCGTTCCAACCAGTCGACCTGCATCAACCAGCGTCCGCTGGTGCGCGTGGGCGACCGGGTGGTGCTGGGCGACATCATCGCCGACGGCCCGTCCACGGAGCTGGGCGAGCTGGCGCTGGGGCGGAACGTGCTGGTCGCGTTCATGCCCTGGAACGGCTACAACTTCGAGGACAGCATCCTCATCTCCGAGCGCATCGCCCGCGACGACGTCTTCACCTCGATCCACATCGAGGAGTTCGAGGTCATGGCGCGCGACACCAAGCTGGGCCAGGAGGAGATCACCCGCGACATCCCCAACGTCGGCGAGGAGGCGCTGCGCAACCTCGACGAGGCCGGCATCGTCTATGTCGGCGCCGAGGTGAACCCGGGCGACATCCTGGTCGGCAAGGTGACGCCGAAGGGCGAAAGCCCGATGACGCCGGAAGAGAAGCTGCTTCGCGCCATCTTCGGCGAAAAGGCGTCGGACGTGCGCGACACCTCGCTCAAGCTGCCGCCAGGCACCACCGGCACCATCGTCGACGTGCGCGTGTTCTCGCGTCGCGGCGTCGACAAGGACGAGCGCGCGATGGCGATCGAGCGCTCGGAGATCGAGCGGCTGGCCAAGGACCGCGACGACGAGCGCGCGATCCAGGAGC
>CAXTCK010000333.1:0-2386 GCA_964242425.1 uncultured Acetobacteraceae bacterium
GCCGAGATCCTGGTGCTGGTGCGTGGCCCCGATGACGGCGGCGACGCGCTGCGGGCGATGTCGGAGAACGTCGTCCGGGCACAGATGGGCCCGGTCGACCAGTGGCGCGCGATCGAGGCCCTGGTCTCGGCCGAGTGGACCGAGGACGCCATCGCGACCGCGCTGGCGCTGCCCGTCCGAACACTGCGCAAGCTCAGGCTGCTCGCCAGCATCCTGCCGGCGATGCTCGACCAGATCGCCATCGGCGACATGCCGACCGAGCATGCCTTGCGCACCATCTCGGCGGCCTCGCCAGACGAGCAGGCCACCATCTGGAAGAAGAAGAAGCCCAAGAAGGGCGAGGCCGCGTCCTGGCACGAGATCGTAAACGCGCTGGCCAGGCGCACGCTGCCGGCGAGTGCTGCGAAGTTCGGGGCCGACCTGGCGCAAGCCTATGGCATCCAGTGGACCGACGACCTGTTCGCGCCGGCCGGCGAGGACACCCGCACCACCACCCAGGTCCAGGAGTTCCTGGCAGCTCAGAACGAGTGGCTGGCCAACCACCTGCCCAAAGGCGGCTTTCTGGCCGAGACGGATCAGTATGGCGCTGTGAAGCTGCCGCCGAGGGCGATGCGGACCTATGGCAAGCCGCGCAGGGGCGATCATGTCGCCTGCCACGTCAACACCCGCACCGGTGAAGTCGAGCAGGTGGGATACACCCTCCGGGAGGATGCCAAGGCTGCGGCCGCACATGCCGCAGGGGGCAAGCCGGCGCCGACGCCGCGTGCCGACATCACCGCCAAGGGCGTGGCGATGATCGGCGACCTGCGCACCGATGCGCTGCACCAGGCGCTACGCGAGGCGCCGATCGGCGACGACGTGCTGATCGGCATGCTGGTGCTGGCCCTGGATGGCAGGAACGTCCAGGTCGAGAGCGGTGCTGCCGACTACCAGGGCCACGGCTTCCGCGAGCGGATCGCCGAGCAGCTCACCGAAGGCGGTGTGCTGACCCAGGACCTGGACCTGCTGCGCTCGACCGCGCGCGAGATGCTGGTCCAGGTGCTGTCATGCCGGGACAACCGGAGCCAGAGCGGGATGGGCGCCCGCTACGCCGGCTTGGCGATCGGCGCCGACGACTGCCTGCCGAACATGGCGACCGAGGAGTTCCTGTCCTGCCTGTCCAAGGCGGCCATGGAAAGCACCGGATCTGCGAACGACGTGGCGCCGCGCAACACCGGCAAGCAGACCCGTGCTGCGATGATCGCCAAGGTCGGCGAGGGCAGGTTCGTCCATCCGGCCGCCCTGTTCCCGCCGACCGCCAAGGAGCTGCAGGCCCGGCGCAAGCCGTCGAGCCTGATCGGTGCCGAGGACGAGGAGGATCTCGACGTCGATCCTGACGCCGAGGACCCGGATAGCGCCGATCTTCCTGGCGAGGCCGGAGACAGCGCTGACGCTGACGATCTGCCCCTGCTTGGGCACGGCGACCAGGCGGAGCACCGCGCCGCCGCGTGACGACCAGCCGTCCGGCATGACCGGGTGGCTTCTTCTTCATCCCATCCGCATGGCCGCCGCGCGCACATGGTGTGTGTGCGCGCGGCCGTGCGCGCATTCGAGAGAGTTCACCATGGCCGTCACCGTTACCCTGTCCACAGTTCCCGGCTCGCTCACCCGCGAGGATCGCTGGACCTCCAAGACAATCGAGCTGTTAGGCAAGTCGCTCGGCAAGGAGATCCTGCCGGCGATCCGCAGCGTGGCTGACATCAAGGATGCCGTTGCCACCTTTGGCACGAAGATGCGTGCCGAGCATGCGGACGCATCGTTCTACGTCTCCGTCACCCTGGCCAGGGGATGCCGCAAGCCCAGCGGCTATGACACCGCCGCCAGCACCAATGGCTTCGGCCAGGACGACTTCATGCACGTCACGGACAAGCGCACGAAGCCGGCGCCTTTGGAGGCGGGGCGCGCAGCCTAGCCACCAGCAGCAGCCATCCCGTCCCACGACTGGCCAATCCTCGGTGCGGCCAGATGGAGATCATCGCATGATCCGCATTCTCGGCCTGCACCTGCCGGCCGGCTACGCCGCCGACAGGCATCTCGACCACATCGCCGTATCGCTACGGGGACGGCAGATCGGCTGTCTGGCCCACGACATCGCGCCTCTGGATCTGGAGGCTCAGGTGAACAGCCACCATGGCGCGGGCGGCCTGGGCGATCTGTCCAGGATCGGCTCCGGTGCCGTGTCGTGATCCGGCAGTATCACGCGCAGCGTGCGCGCGGCGGGGACAATCCGCTGCGCGTCGGCACCATCCCGGTCGGCGCGATCCTCTACCTCCAGGACGAAGGCTTCTTCCGGGACCGGTTCGGCGGGGTAGCGGTATGCCGCACGCCCTGGATGGTCGAGGGCTTC
>CAXTCK010000334.1:0-2337 GCA_964242425.1 uncultured Acetobacteraceae bacterium
CCTTCACGGTGCTGATCTTCTCGGCCGCGTCCTCGGGGATCTCGACGCCGAACGCTTCCTCGAACGCCATCACCAGCTCGACCGTGTCGAGGCTGTCTGCACCCAGGTCGTCGATGAACGAGGCTTCCGGGGTCACCTTGCTTTCCTCGACCCCGAGGTGCTCGACCACGATCTTCTTAACCTTGTCGGCGATTTCGCTCATCTGTTCCGCTTCCTGTGTGCCCTTGGATCCGCGGGCGGTTCGATCGTTCGTCCCGTTCCTGCCGCCCGGCACCCAACCGTTCCGAAGAACGTGCCAGGTTCGGGGCGTGTCGACCCGCTCCGGACGAAGCAGCGGGCGATTAGCATGGTTCCCGCGACGCCGCCAAGGCGGTGCCGGGGAGCCGCGCGAGGTTGTTCGTCAGCTCATCGCCATCCCGCCGTTGACGTGCAGCGTGACGCCGGTGACCCAGGCCGCCTCCTGCGACGACAGATAGACCACCGCGGCCGCGATGTCGTCCGGCGTTCCCATGCGTCCGAGCGGAATCGACGCATTGAGCTTCGCCTTGTGCTCGGCCGGCAACCCTTCGGTCATGGCGGTGGCGACGAAGCCGGGGGACACCACGTTCACGGTGATGCCGCGCGAGCCCACTTCCTGCGCCAGCGACTTGCTCATGCCGACCAGTCCGGCCTTGGCGGCGGCATAGTTGGCCTGGCCGCCGTTGCCGGTGGTGCCGACGATGGAGCCGATGGAGATGATGCGTCCGGCGCGACGGCGCAGCATGCCCTTGAGCGCCGCGCGCGCGAGGCGGAACGGGGCGGCGAGGTCGACCTCCATCACGCGGGCCCAGTCCTCGTCCTTCATGCGCAGCGCCAGCATGTCGCGCGTCAGCCCGGCGTTGTTCACCAGGATCGACAACGGCGTGCCGCAGGCGGCCTCCGCGGCCGCCACCAGCGCGTCGGGGGCGGACGGGTCGGACAGGTCGGCCGGGCACGGATGGGCGCGCTCGCCGAGCTCGGCCGCCAGGGCGTCGAGCGCGTCGAGCCTGGTGCCGGACAATGCCACCGCGGCACCCTGGCGGTGCAGCGCGCGCGCGATGGCGGCGCCGATGCCGCCCGAAGCGCCGGTCACGAGCGCGGTCTGGCCGTCGAGCCTGAACATGGGAAAGCCCATCCTGTTCGCGTGAAGGGTCAGAGCGCCTTGAGCAGCGCCTCGATCTCGTCCGGCGAGCCGGCGGAGCGGCTGGCGGCGTCGGGGGCGATCCGCTTGCCCAGCCCCGACAGCACGCGGCCGGCGCCGAGCTCGACGAAGCTGTCGACGCCGATGGCGCCCATCGCCTGCACGCTTTCGCGCCAGCGCACGGTGGCGGTCACCTGCTCGACCAGCAGGGCGCGGATCTGGTCGGGCATGGTCGCCTTGGCGGCGGTGACGTTGGCGATCAGCGGCACCGACGGGGCCTTGATCGTCGCCCGCTCCAGCGCCTCGGCCATCGCGTCCGCGGCGGGCCGCATCAGCGAGCAATGGAACGGCGCCGACACCGGCAGCGGCATCGCCCGCTTCACCCCGCGCGCCTTGGCGATGTCGATCGCTCGCGCGACCGCGCCGGCGGCCCCGGAGATCACCACCTGGCCGCCGCCGTTGTCGTTGGCCACCGCGATCACCTCGTTCCGTGCCCGCTCGCCCTCGGCCACCGGCACCGGGGCGGCGGCGGCGCAGATCTCGTGCGCCTGTTCCAGCTCCACGCCCAGCAGCGCCGCCATGCCGCCCTCGCCCGTCGGCACCGCCTTCTGCATGGCGTTGCCGCGCAGGCGCAGCAGGCGCGCGGTGTCGGCGGTCCCGAGGCTGCCTGCCGCCGCCAGGGCGGAGTATTCGCCGAGCGAATGCCCCGCCACCACCGCCGCACGGTCGGCGAGCCGCCAGCCGCCCTCGTGCTCCAGCACCCGAAGCACCGCCAGCGACACCGCCATCAGCGCCGGCTGGGCGTTCTGCGTCAGGGTCAGCTCCTCGGCGGGGCCGGAGAACATCAGCTTGGACAGGCGCTCGCCCAGCGCCTCGTCCACCTCCTCGAACACTTCGCGCGCGGGCGCGAAGGCGGCCGCGAGGTCGCGCCCCATGCCGGCGAACTGGCTGCCCTGGCCTGGAAAGATGAAGGCGTGCACGGGCATCAGCGGGCGTCCCAGCGGTTGTGTGGGCACCGGGTGGCGAATGCCGGTGCCAGCCCGGCCGCCGAGTGGCCGGGGTGCGGACGCTGAGATGAAGGACGACGTTACCGGATGTCAATCTCGGGCCCGTGAACCGGCCGGAGCGGCACGATCCGGATGCCGGGCGGTTCGCAAGCCCGGGCGATCCGGACGCCC
>CAXTCK010000335.1:0-2322 GCA_964242425.1 uncultured Acetobacteraceae bacterium
TGTTCAGGCGTGCCCGGCCGGCTGGTTCATCGCCGCCGTCATCTGCGCCCGCTTGGCCTGCCATAACGCCACGAAGTCGATCGGCTGCAGCACCACCGGCGGGAAGCCGCCGTCGCGCGTGACCTCGCTGACGATGTTGCGCGCATACGGGAAGATCAGCCGCGGCACCTCCACCAGCAGCAGCGGCTCGAACATGTTCTCCGGCGTGTCGCCCAGCGTCACGACCGCCGCGTAGGCCAGCTCGACGATGAACACGGTGCGGCCGCTGGACGCCGACGCGGCGCTGCCGGCCTCGCCGGCGGGCTCGGTGGCGTCCGCCTTCACCGACAGGATCACCTCGAACACGTTCTGCTCCTGCTGCAGCCGGTTCGCCTGGACGTCGATGTTGACCGAGATCTGCGGGTTGGCGCGCAGCGTGGCGAAGATCTCCGCCCCCGACGGCACCTCGAAGCTCAGGTCCTTGGTGTACTGGAGGTTCATGGTCAGCGGCAGCGCCGGCGGACCCGGCTGGGCGGGAATGGCGTCGGACATCGGGGTTCTCCTGGTTCGGATCCTGGCCGCCGCTAGCACGGCGCACCGCCCCGCGCCAGGACGGGAGCCAGCCCGCGGCCCGTCAGCTCGCGGCGGTGCCGTGTCGCCAGACGATCGACGCGGGCGGTGGTGCCGCCGGATCGACGGGAAGCCAGCATCCGTTCTCCAGGCTGCGGCCGGTGAGCGCCAGCAGGAAGCCCCAGTGCGACACCACCAGGGTTTCCTCGTGGTCAGGAGCGCCGGCCATAGCCGCCCGGAAGCGGCCGGCGCGCTCGATCACGCTGTTCTCGCTTTCAACCGTCGCTCCGCCTTCCGGGACGGCCGCGCCG
Organism: uncultured Acetobacteraceae bacterium; assembly: GCA_964242425.1. Taxonomy (GTDB): domain Bacteria; phylum Pseudomonadota; class Alphaproteobacteria; order Acetobacterales; family Acetobacteraceae; genus Lichenicola. The sequence continues at coordinate 861 of CAXTCK010000335.1, forward strand.
TCATGCCACCAGTCCGCGTCCAGCGTGGAGAAGTCGGTGCCGGGCCAGTCGCGTTCCAGCAGCATGCGCGGCGAGCCGATATCGCAGGCGAACGCGTAGCGCTCGCGCACCAGGCTGGTGATCGTGACCGCAAGGCGGAGGCGGGCGGCGACCGGTGCCGCGGTCTGCAGCGCCCGGCGGTACGGCGACGACACGATGCGGGTGATGCGGTGGCCGCACAACGCGTCGGCCGCCGCCTCCGCCTGCGCCAGGCCCTCGTCGGTCAGCCCGGGATCGACCAGTCCCGGGTCGCGGCGGGTGCGGCTGAAGTGAAGGTTGAATTCGCTCTGGCAGTGCCGCAACACGATCATCGTGAAGGCGATACGCCCAGCCGCAGGACCCGGCAACCGATGCCCGGCGAGCGGCGCCCGATTGTGTGCCGGCCTTGTCACCCCTATCTCTGTTCGGTTCCCGCCCGGAATGGGCCCGTTCTTCCATGACGATCGAGATCCTCGATGCATTTCCTCGCCGGCAACTACCCGGTCGACCTCGTCCTGCTCGGCCTGTTCGCGGCCTTCCTGGTGCTGCGCCTGCGCAGCATCCTGGGCAAGCGCACCGGGCTTGAGCGTCCGGCGGCGCCACCGTCGTCGCTGCGCGCGCCGGGACCTGTGATCGAGGCACGGGCCGAGCCGGTGCCGGCAGGGCCGGAGCGCAAGCTGCCGGATCCGGCCGGGCCGGTGGGCGTGACGCTGGCCCGCATACGCGAGCGCGAGCGCGGCTTCGACCCGTCGCAGTTCCTCCAGCAGGCCGAGGCCGCCTTCCGGCGCATCGTCGCGGCTTTCGCCGAGGGCGACCGTTCCACGCTGCGCGGTGCGCTGACCGCGGACGCCTACACGGCGTTCGAGTCGGCGATCGTCACCAGGGAGGCCGCAGGCGAGACCCAGCGCGCCGAGATCCGTGCCGTGACGCAGATGCAGATCACCGAGGCCGTCCTCGTGCAGGAGAACGCCGTTTGGCGTGCCGCGATCGACGTGCGCTTCGTGTCGGACCAGGTCAGCGTGCTGCTCGGCCGCGACGGACTGCCGGTGTCCGGTGCCGACGCCGTGACGGAACTGGCGGACAGCTGGACGTTTGAGCGCTGGATCGGCGGCCCGAAGGGAAGCGACGGCGCGGCCTGGCGGCTTGCCGCCGCCCGGAGCGCCTGACGCGTCCGGCGTCGCGTTCGCTCCCGGCAAGGCCTGCATGATCGCCCCGACACGCACCGCCTTCCGGGCGGTCGCCTTTCTCGTCGTGCTTATCGTGTCGGCCTGTGCCGACCGCAGCGGGCCACCGGCGCTCGCGCTGCAGCGGATCGCCTTCGCCGACATTTCCGGTTGGAACGACGACCGCCTCGCCGGCGTGCTGCCGGCGCTGCTGGCGCAATGCGAGCGGCTCGGCCGGCTGCCCGTCGACACCAGCCTGGGCGGGGCTGGCGGGGCGCGGG
>CAXTCK010000336.1:0-2303 GCA_964242425.1 uncultured Acetobacteraceae bacterium
GGCTGCCGGCGCTGCGACGCGCGGTGCAGGCCGGGGCGGTGCGTGCCGGTCCCGGCGTGCTGATCGAGGGCGGCAGCGACGCCATCGCCGGGGCGGCACTGCAGGGGCAGGTGCAGCAGATGGCGAGCACGCTCGGCGCCAGCCTGTCCAGCAGCGAAACCCTGGCCGGCGCCGCCGCCGGCGCACCCGGGAGCGGCTACCGCCGCGTGTCCGTGCGCATCTCCGTCACCGCGCCGTTCGAGGTGATGGTGCGGCTGGTGGCCGCCATCGAGCGGGCGAGCCCGGTCATGCTGATCGACGACTTCGAGCTGCACGGCTCGCGCATCCAGTTGACGCAGAACGCGCCGCTGGAAGCCTCGCTGACCGTGTTGTCGTTCCGACGCGGCGAGGCCGGGTCGTCGGCCGGACGGACAAACGAGGAACCGGATGGAGCCGCACCGTGATCGAGGCCCGACCGGTGCTGCAGCCGCGTCCGCTGCTTCTGTTGGCCACCGCCTGCGCATGCCTGCTTGTCGGGCTGCTCGCAGTTGAATATCACTCCGCCGTGATCAGGGAGATGCGCCTGCCCCTTCCGTCCCCCCCTGCCGCCTTCGGGCGTGCGGAGTCCGCCATCCACGAGGCCGTGCTGCCGGACCCCGCCCATGTGCAGGGCTGGACCGCAACGATCCTGGCGCGGCCGCTGTTCAGCCAGTCGCGCCGTCCGGCCGCCACCGTGACCTCGGGCCCGCAGCAGCCGCGCCTGGCTGGGATCGTGGTGGGCCCCGCCGGCCGCAAGGCGATCTTCGCCGGCAGCGGCGACGCCCGGGGCGTGGTGGTGTCGGCGGGACAGCAGGCCGGCGCCTGGCACGTGGTGGCGATCGACGCCGACAGCGTGCATGTCCTCGGCCCGGAGGGTCCACGCGTGCTCCGGCCGTCGCGCGACGACAACGCCCACAGCGGCGCTCCCGCCCCCGGGACCCTGCCGCCGCACCCGTCCATCCTCGACCTGCTGCGCAACCGGCCGCTGCAGCTGGGCGGGGCCGGGCTGCCGTTCGCCGCCGGCGTGCGTCCGCCGCCATGACCACCGCTTCTCGTCCCACGGCGGCGGCACGGCTGTTGTTGTCCGGCATGCTGGTGCTGGCCGGCTGCAGCGCGCCTGCGGACAAGCCGGTGATACGGCCGCTGCGGCCGTTGTCGCCGTTCGCCAACCAGGCCGCGACGCCGCGCCTGAACGGCTATGTCGGCTCCACCGAGCAGCCCTTGTCGCCGCGGGTGAGCTATGGCCGCGACCGGGTGCCGGTGCTGCACAGCATCGGCACGGATAACGGGTCCGGCAGCGTGATGCTCGACTTCGCCGACACCGACATACGCGACGCGGTGGCGCAGATCCTCGGCAGCCAGCTGCACGTCACCTACACCATCGACCCGGCGGTGAAGGGCACGGTGACGCTGCACACCGCGGCGCCGTTGTCGAACGCCCAGTTGCTGCCGGCGCTGCAGACGCTGCTGTCCCAGGTCGGCGCCACGCTCTACCAGTCGGGCGGCATCTACCGCGTGGTCGCCGCCGGTACGCCAGGGGCGTCCGCGCCGCCGGGCGGTCCCGCGTCGACGGCAGGCGGCTCCGGATCGCCGATCCTGGCCAGCGGCGACTCACTCGCCGGCAGCGCCATGGTGCCGCTGCGCTATGCGGGTGCGGAGGACCTGGCCAAGGCGCTGCAGCCGTTCGTGCAGTCCGGCGCCAAGATCACCGCCGTCAACGGCAGCAACGCCCTGCTGGTCAGCGGCGATCCCAACGTGCGCGGCACCCTGCTCAACCTGATCCAGGCCTTCGACATCGACGCCCTGGCCGGCCAGTCCTACGCGCTGCTGCCGGTCGACACCGGCGGCGCCAAGGACACCGCCACCGCGCTGCAGGAAGCCCTGCGCGGGCGTGGCGGCTCCCTGTCCCAGGTGGTGCGCGTGGTGCCGATGAGCCGCGTCGATGCGGTGCTGATCGTGGCCAGCGAAACCCGCTACATCGACGACGCCACCCGCCTGTTCCGGCTGATCGAGCAGCAGCGCCGCACCACGCTGCGCGCCTGGCACGTGTACTACCTGCAGAACAGCCACGCCAACGACGCCGCCTACGTGCTGCAGCAGGCCTTCACCCCCAACGACGTCACCGCCCAGCCGACGCCGACGCTGCAAAGCCAGCAGAACGCGCAGCAGGGGATCGGTGGCAGCGGCGGCGGCCTCGGCGGCGGGCTGGGAGGCTCGAGCGGCGGCGGGCTCGGCGGCGGATTGGGCGGCTCGACCGGTGCCACCACCGGCCTCGGCGGCGGCGG
>CAXTCK010000337.1:0-2297 GCA_964242425.1 uncultured Acetobacteraceae bacterium
CGGCCCCACCCCGACGCCGGGCGCGTCTCCGGCCACGGGCCCCGCGCGTTCGGGCGGCCCTGCCGGCCGTCCCGCCGGTGCCGGCCGCGCCCTGACCGCGTCGGAGCTCGCCACCCGCCAGCGGGTGCTGGACGAGCAGCAGAAGGAGGCCGCGCGTCGCGAGGCCGACCGGCGCGAGCAGGAAAAGATCTCCGTGCTGTCGGCGGCCGAGGAAGCGCGCCGACGCGAGGAGGACGCCAAGCGTGCCGCCGAGGAGGCCGAGCGCCAGAGCGTCGCCGACCAGGCGCGTGCGCGCGCCGAGGCGGAGGATGCCAGGCGCGCCGCGGCGGACACGGAAGCGAGCCTGGAGGCGGAAGGCGCACAGCCGGCTTCGGTTGCAGCCCCCTCAGGCGAGCCGTCGCGCGGCGGCGTGACCATCGTGACGCCCGAGCCGTTGCGCACCATCGCGTCCCGCGCCATCGGCCATGCGCCGGTGGTCAACACCCGTCCGGGTGCGGCACCCGCCGCGGCTCCGGCAGAAACGCTTCGGCTGCGCACGACGCGTCCCGAGGACGAGGAGCGTCGTCCCGGGGCGCTGCGACGTCCGGGCGCCGCGCTGCCGCCGCGCAAGGTGCCGGTGGTGGCGCCGCGCAAGGTCGGCGACCGCCGCATGACCGGCCGCGTCGACGTGCAGGCCGCGATCGAGGGCGACGACGACAAGACCCGCTCGCTCGCCTCCGTGCGTCGCCAGCGCGACCGCGAGCGGCGCCAGGCCGAGCTGGAGCGGCTGCGCTCCGACCAGGTGCGCGTGGTGCGCGACGTGGTGCTGCCCGAGACCATCAGCGTAGCCGAGCTCGCCAACCGCATGGCGACCCGGACCGGCGACGTGATCAAGTCGCTGATGAAGATGGGGGTGATGGCCAACGTCACCCAGATCCTCGACGCGGACACCGCCGAGCTGGTGATCCAGGAGTTCGGCCACCGCGTGCGGCGCGTGTCGGAATCCGACGTGGAGCTCGGCATCGAGGGCGAGCTCGACGAGGACCTCGACCTGCTGCCGCGTGCCCCCGTGGTGACCATCATGGGCCATGTCGACCACGGCAAGACCTCGCTGCTGGACGCGATGCGCAAGGCGGACGTGGCCGGCGGCGAGGCCGGCGGCATCACCCAGCACATCGGCGCCTATCAGGTCGAGACCGCTGCCGGCGCGCACATCACCTTTATCGACACGCCGGGCCATGAAGCCTTCACCGCCATGCGCTCGCGCGGCGCCTCGGTGACGGACGTGGTGATCCTGGTGGTTGCGGCCGACGACGGCGTCATGCCGCAGACGATCGAGGCGATCCGCCACGCCAAGGCGGCGAACGCGCCGATCATCGTCGCCATCAACAAGTGCGACAAGCCGGGCGCCAACCCGAACCGGGTGCGCCAGGAGCTGCTGCAGCACGACATCGTGGTGGAGGAGCTGGGCGGCGACACCCAGGACGTGGAGGTGTCGGCCACCAAGCGCACCGGGCTGGACAAGCTGGAGGAAGCGATCCTGCTGCAGGCCGAGATCCTCGACCTGCGCGCCAACCCGGAGCGTTCAGCCGAGGGCAGCGTGATCGAAAGCAGGCTGGACCGTGGCCGAGGCCCGGTCGCCACCGTGCTGGTGCAGAAGGGCACGCTGAACCAGGGCGACATCATCGTCGCCGGCTCCGAATGGGGCCGGGTGCGGGCGATGCTCGACGACAAGAACCGGCCGATCAAGGAGGCCGGTCCCTCGTCGCCGGTCGAGGTGCTGGGACTGTCCTCGGTGCCGGGTGCCGGCGAGCCGTTCGTGGTGGTGGAGAACGAGAACCGCGCCCGCGAGATCTCCGAGTTCCGCCAGCGCAAGGTCAAGGAGAAGCAGGCCGCCGGCATCACCGCCGCGCGCGGCACGCTGGACCAGATGCTGGCCCGCATCCAGGCCGGCGCGCAGAAGGAAGTCGCGGTCGTCATCAAGGCCGATGTGCAGGGCTCGGCGGAAGCGATCTCCGCCACCGTGCTCAAGCTGGAGCACGAGGAGGTCAAGGTCCGGGTGCTGATCGCGGGCGTCGGCCAGATCACCGAAAGCGACATCCAGCTCGCCAAGGCGTCGGACGCGGTGATCGTCGCCTTCAACGTGCGCGCCACCTCCCAGGCGCGCGAGCTGGCGACGCGGGACGGGGTCGACATCCGCTACTACTCGATCATCTACCAGGTCTCGGACGACATCGAGCAGCTTGTGAAGGGCAAGATCGCACCGAAGCACCGGGAGAAGTTCCTGGGCTACGCCGAGATCCGCAAGGTGTTCAACA
>CAXTCK010000338.1:0-2273 GCA_964242425.1 uncultured Acetobacteraceae bacterium
CCCCGGTTCATCGGGCACAGCACCTGCACGTCGCGCACCGGATGGAGCCCGAACCGCGCCGGGATGCGGTCGCGCACCACCGACAGCAGGCGGCGCACGCCGTCCTCCGGCTCTTGCGTGTCGATGAAGAAGAAGTCCGAGCTCTCCACCGCTTCCCACTCCGGCATCTGGCCGCGGTTGATCCGGTGGGCGTTGACGATGATGCGGCTCTGCGCCGCCTGCCGGAACACCTCTGTCAACCGCACCACAGGCACCGCGTCCGACGCGATGATGTCGGCCAGCACCTGGCCTGGCCCCACGCTCGGCAGCTGGTCGACGTCGCCCACCACCAGCAGGGCCGCCTGGTCCGGCAGTGCCCGCAGCAAGGCCCGCATCAGCAGCACGTCGACCATGCTGGCCTCGTCCACCACCAGCAGGCCGCAGTCGAGCAGATGCTCCTCGCCGCGCTTGAAGCCGCCGGTCTTCGGGTCGCTCTCCAGCAGCCGATGGATGGTCCGGCCCTCCAGCCCGGTGCTCTCGGTCAGCCGCTTGGCGGCCCGTCCGGTCGGCGCACACAGCGCCACCTCGATGCCCTTGGCGCGGATGATCTTGAGGATGGAATTCACCAGGGTGGTCTTGCCGACGCCGGGGCCGCCGGTGATCACCAGCACCTTGGAGCGCAGCGCCAGCTGGACCGCCGTCCGCTGGCTCTCGGCCAGAGTCAGGCCGGTGCGAGCTTCCACCCAGGGGATCGCCCTGTCGGCGTCGATCTCCGACCAGGGCAGACGGCCGCTGGCAAGAACACGCAGCCGCTCGGCGATCGCCTGCTCGGCCCGCTAGAGGCCAGCCAGGAACAGGCAGTCCCGGTCCGTCACCGTGTCGGCCACCACCTCGCCGGCTTCCAGCTCCAGCGCAAGCGGACGCATCAGCGGCGGGGGCACCTCGATCAGCTTCTCCGTCAGCACCGTCAGCTCGTCGACTGGCAGGCCGCAGTGGCCCTCGTCCATGGCCTCGGCCAGGGCAAACGAGATCCCCGCGCGCACCCGGATGGTCGCCGTCTTCTCGATGCCGAGCTTCTCTGCCACCCGGTCGGCTGTCAGGAAGCCGATGCCGCGGATGTCGCGCGCCAGCCGGTAGGGGTTCTCGCTGATCAGCTGCACCGCCTCGGTGCCATAGGTCTTGTAGATCCGCACCGCCCGGCTGGTGCCGACGCCGTTAGCGTGCAGAAACAGCATGATCTCGCGGATCACCTTCTGGTCGGCCCAGCCGGCGACGATGCGCGCGGCACGCTTCGGCCCGATGCCGGTGACCTCGCGCAGGCGGCCGGGCTCCTGCTCGATCAGCTCGAACACCGCTGCCCCGAACGCCCGCACCAGCTTGGTCGCGTAGACAGGACCGATGCCGCGGATCATGCCGGAGCCCAGGTACTTCTCGATCCCCTCCAGGGTGGTCGGCGGGCTTGCCTTGAGGAAGGCGGCCTTGAACTGCAGCCCGTGGGTGCGGTCGGTGATCCAGGTGCCGCTCATCTGCACCCACTCGCCGGCGGAGATGGTGGCGGCGTGCCGACCACGGTGACCAGGTCGCGCTGCCCGCGCGCCTTGACCCGCAGGACGCAGAAGCCGCTGTCGGCGTTGTGGAACGTCACCCGCTCCACCAGCCCGGCCAGCGCCTCGGTGGGTGGCCCTTGGCCGGCTACGGCCTGAGCAGCAGGCACAGGCAACGTCGGAGTGGTCTCATGCCAGCCCCAGGAACAGTGCCAGGGCCCGGTTCACGGCGACCATGGTCATATCGTCCAGATGCCCGAAGGCCGGTCCCAGCTTGCCGCGCGGCGGCGTCTGGGGCTTGTCGACCATGATCTGCGACGGCCTCGTCAGACCGTTGCGGTCGTTCGGCTCGATCGGGATACGCAGGAGCGGCGCATCGATCAGCGTGCTGGTGATCGGCAGCACCGTGACGGCTGGCAGCTCTACGAAGTGGTCAGCCTGCACCACCAGGGCCGGTCGGGGTTTTCCTTGCTCTCCCTGCAGGGCCACGGTGACCAGGTCGCCGCGTCTCACGCCGTCCAGCCGCTGGTATCCATCACGTCGGCCCAGGCATCATGTTCGGCATCGCCTTGGCCAACGGCAACCTGGATCAGACGGGCCTGCCTCGCGCATTCCTGGGCGAACCCAGCGGCTCGGACGTCGGGCACCCAGATCTGCACCGGCCGTAGCCCTGCCGCCTTCAGCTTGTCGCGACGCCGCTGCACACGCTGCGCTCCGGTTCCAGATGCTGCCATGCGTTACATGTAGCGC
>CAXTCK010000339.1:0-2272 GCA_964242425.1 uncultured Acetobacteraceae bacterium
AGGAACAGCTGCAGCTGCGCTTCGACGGCGTCGCGCGGCTGCACCGGGCGGACGACGTGTGCCGCACGCGGTGGGACGCGCTGTCGCCCGGCGCGCGCAACGCGTATGGTCTGCGCAGCGATCCAGGCAGTCGCCTCGACCACCCGGGGGATCGCTCGCATCTGCCGGAACACGAGCAGTTCCAGCGCTTCGCGGTGATCCTGGTGTCGCCGGTCGGCGTGGACGTGTTGCGGCTCGGCCCCGAGGGCGCACAAACGCGGGCTGCAGGTCGCTTCACCGGGCAGAGCCTTTCGGCGGACTGGATCGGGCCGTAAGGGGAGCGCCGACTGGTCGCGCGACCGGTCCCGGGATGGGGAGCTTCGGCCGGTTGGGTTTCACCGGCATGAGCCTGTGAAGCGTGGTTCCTGCCATTATCTTCGCATGCCACCGGCCGGAAAGCCGTCGGGCGTGCGCCGACCCGCCCTGGCCATCAGCCAAAGCGTGCCGCCTCGTGACAGCCGACAGCCCATGTCGCGCGTCGTTCCTGACCCGGTGATGGCCAGGTGCGAACAGCTTGTGCCGATGCGCGTCCGCGGTAGTTGCGGTCGTGGATCGTGGCCGCGAGGCGGTGCGTAGGCGGCGCAGTCCGCCCTATCGGCAGCCAACGACCGGTGTATCCGCGACGCACCCGCCGCGCGACACCGCGGACGCGCGGTTCGTCAGGACCGCGGCACGACCACCCGGCGCAGGCGAAGGGCGTTGCCGAGCACGAACAGGCTGGACAAGGCCATCGCGGCGGCGGCGAGCATCGGCGACAAGGCGAGGCCGGTGACGGGATACAGCGCGCCGGCGGCGACCGGGATCAGCAGGACGTTGTACCCGAACGCCCAGAACAGGTTCTGCCGGATGTTGCGCATGATCGCGCGCGACAGGTGCAGCGCCGCGAGGAGTGCTGCCGGGTCGCCGTGCACCAGGACCACGTCGGCGGTCTCGATGGCAACGTCCGTGCCGGTGCCCATGCCGATGCCGATGTCGGCGGCGGCCAGGACCGGCGCGTCGTTGACGCCGTCGCCGACAAAGGCGGTGGTGGCGCCGGGGCGAAGCGCGCGCAGCGCGGCCGGCTTGTCGGCGGGGAGCAGGCCCGCGCGCACGGTGCGTATGCCGAGGCGGGCCGCAACCGCGTCGGCGGTGCGCGAGTCGTCGCCGGTCAGCATGGCGACCTCGAGCCCGCGCGCATGCAGGGCCGCGACCGTGGCGGCGGCGTCGGGACGGAGTGCGTCGGCCACGGGAAGCAAGGCGGACACCAGGCCATCCACCGACACCAGCACCGGCGAGCCGCCTTCCCCAGCCACCCTGCGGATCGCCGGCTCGAAGGGGGACGGGTCGAGGCCGAGCGCCTGCATCAGCCGTGGCGCCCCGACCGCGACCGCGTGGGAGCCGACCAGGCCGACCACGCCCAGGCCAGGGTGCGATTCGAACCGCTCCACCGGTGGCAGGAGAAGGCCGCGAGCGCTGGCCGCGTCGGTGATGGCGCGCGCCAGCGGGTGCTCGGAATGGGTCTCCAGAGCGGCGGCGAGGCCGAGCAGGGTGGGCTCGTCGAGCGGGGCGTCGTCGGACAGCACGACGGGACCCAGGGTCGGGCGGCCGAGGGTCAGGGTGCCGGTCTTGTCCAGCGCCACGATCGTGGCCTCGGCCAGCCGCTGCATCGCCAGCGGGCGACGGAACAGCACGCCGAGGCCGGCTGCGCGCGCGGTGCCGACGGTGATCGAGACCGGGGTCGCCAGGCCCATGGCGCAGGGGCAGGCGACGATCAGCACCGACACGGCGAAGCCGAGCGCCGGGCCGATGCCGGCGCCGGCCAGCAGCCAGCCGGCGAAGGTGAGCGCGGCGCAGGCGATGATCGCGGGCACGAACCATTGCGTCACCCGGTCGAGCAGGGCCTGGATCGGCAGGCGTCCGGCCTGCGCTTCCTCCACGGTGCGGACGATCCCGGCCAGAACCGTGGCCTCCCCGACCGCGGTGGCGCGGACCGTCAGGCTGCCTTCCCCGTTGACGGTGCCGCCGACCACCGGGTCCCCCGGCGTGCGGGACACAGGCATCGGCTCGCCGGTGAGCATGGACTGGTCGACGTGGGAGGCGCCGGCCGCGACCGTCCCGTCGGCGGGCAGGCGCTCGCCCGGCCGGACCAGGATCAGGTCGCCGGGCAGGAGGGACGCGACCGGAAGCTCCTGCTCGACGCCGTTCCGGGTGACGCGTGCGGTGCGCGGCTGCAGGCGGAGCAGGGCGCGCACCG
>CAXTCK010000340.1:0-2265 GCA_964242425.1 uncultured Acetobacteraceae bacterium
CACGTCGCCCATCACCGGTAGCAGCTTCGCTTCCCAGTCCCGGATGGCCTCGTAGCTCACCTCGATGTCGCGCAGCGCCAGGATCTCGCTCAGGTCGCGCAGCGTCAGCCGGTAGCGGAGCCGGCAGAACACCACGAAGGCGATGATGTCGCTGGGCAGGCAGGTCCGGTTCAGCGCGCCGCCACTGCGCTCGTTGAACTGGCGACCGCAGTCCCGGCAGCGAAACCGCCGGTAGCCGCGAACCGTGACCTCAGGGCGCTCACTCACTGCACTCGAGCCACAGCACACACAGTTCATCCCGATAACCCACCTGCTGCCATGGCCGGCGACGCTACGTCAGGCTTCCAGCCGCCACCAGATCCGTCACCGGCGCGAAGGCCGACAGAACCACATTTATGAGATGAGTCAGTGGTATCCGCGCATTGCGGTCTATGACGACCTGCACGGCTGGGACACCGGCCCGTATCTCGGCCAGGAGTTCTACCTCGAATACGGCGATATCGACTACCGGGTCACGGTGCCGTGGGACTTCCTGGTGCAGGGCTCGGGCGAACTGGTCAACGGCAACGCGGTGCTGACCGCCACGGAACGCCGACGCCTCGCCCAAGCCGCGCGCAGCGATCGCACCGTTATGATCCGGGCGCCCTCGGAGGTCACCGACCCGTCGACACGGCCGACCCGGTCCGGCACCCAGACCTGGCACTTCCGCATGCGCAACACCCGCGACGTGGCATTCGCGACCTCGGCCGCCTTCGCCTGGGACGCCGCCCGGCTGGACCTGCCGCCGCTGGACCGGAACAGCGGCGCGTCGTCCCGGCTTCCGGGCGCCCCCACCATGCAGCCGCGTCTGGCGATATCGATCTATCCGGTCGAGGCGGCGGAGAACTGGAAGCGCTCCACCGAATACGTGAAATACGCGATCGAATACTTCTCGAACCGCTGGTACCAGTTCCCGTACCCGAATGCGGTTAACCTAGCCGGGCACGGCGCTGGCATGGAGTATCAGGCGATGGCGTTCGACGGCATCGACGACAAGGGCAAGGACCTGTTCTGGATCACCGCCCACGAGTTCGGCCATGGCTGGTTCCCGATGATCGTCGGCACTAACGAGCGCCGCAACGCCTTCATGAACGTGGGCTTCGATACCTTCATCGGCATCTCCGCCTCCGACGACTTCAACCACGGCGAGTACGCCCCCAAGCGCGACCCGCAATACGCGCCGGGCGGCGGCAATCCGGCGGATGAAATCGTGCCGTGGCTGCGCAATCCCAACGTGCCGCCGCTGCTGGAACCGTCCGATCTGGTGCCGGACACCTACCGGCACCCGATCACCTTCTTCAAGTCGGCGCTGGGGCTGGTTCTGCTGCGCGAGCAGATTCTAGGTCCGGACCGGTTCGACCCCGCCTTCCGGCGCTACATCGCCGCCTGGGCATTCAAGCACCCGACGCCGTACGACTTCTTCCGGCTGATGGACAGCGAGGCAGGCGAGGACCTGTCCTGGTGGTGGCGCGGCTGGTACGAGCGCAACTGGACCCTCGACTTGGCCGTCACCGGCGTCACCTATTCCGGCGGCGATCCTGCCCGTGGCGCCCTGGTCGGGCTGGACACGAAAGGTTGGTTGCTGATGCCGGCGACACTGGAGGTGCGGTTGGCCAACGGCGGCTCCATGCGGGTCACGGTGCCGGTTGAAACCTGGATGAAGGGCGACCACACAGAGATCGCCCTGCCGACGCATGACAAGGTACGGTCGGTGCTGCTCGATCCCGACAACCGGCTCCCCGACATCGACCGCAGCAACAACCGGCTGGACCTGGCCCCGTGATCAGGGCGTCGATCCGGCCGCGGCGGTGCCCAGTCGCGCCGCGATCCGGACGAGGCCGGCGTGGGCGCAGGCCTCGTCGTCGTCATCGCCGGTCGGGCCGGATACCACGATCACGCCGATCATCACCGCACCGCGCATGATCGGAAGGCCGCCCCCGTACTGGATCAGGTTTGGGTCGCCCTCGAACGGCGCAGGGTGCGCGGGCAGCCTGCCGAGGCTCCTGCCGAAGTCGCGCGACGACATCCCCTTGTGCAGCACCGTGTAGGCCTTCCGGCGGTCGTATTCGAAGGAACTCGTCCTGGCGCCGTCCGCGGATAGGACGACCTTGGCCAGGCCGTTGAGATCGACGATCTCGACGGTCGCCGGCGATCCCTTCGCCGCGCAAGCGTCCAGGGCGGTCCGGCCAGCCTCGATCGCCAGCACCAGAGGAAGGGACCGGGAGG
>CAXTCK010000341.1:0-2257 GCA_964242425.1 uncultured Acetobacteraceae bacterium
CCGCCTCGTAGATCTGCCGCTCGGAGAAGCTCTGGTCCGGCTGGCCGGCGTTGCGATGCAGGTCGCGCACCACCTCGGCGATCGCCAGCGGGTCGCCGGAGTTGATCTTGGCCTCGTATTCTTGCGCCCGCCTGGACCACATGGTGCGCTTGATCCGCGCCCGGCCCTTCAGGATCGCCAGCGCCTCGTCGAACAGCTTGCGCGTGGCGAGCTTGCGCAGGCCGGCGCTCTTGGCCTTCGCGACCGGGACGCGCAGCGTCATCCGGTTCTCCTCGAAGGTGATGTGGATCAGCTCCAGCTTGTGCCCGGCGATCTCCTCGGTGGCGATGCGCTCGACCTTGCCGACGCCATGCGTCGGGTAGACCACGTGGTCGCCTTCCGCGAACGGCTCGTCGTCGCGGGGCTTGCGGACGGGGTTGGGACGCGGCCTGCTGTCCGACGGCGCATCGGAGCCGGACTCCCCAGGCACGGCCGCCTCGGTGGACGCGTCGTCATCCGCCACGTCCTGGGCCGCCACGTCCTGGGCCGCCACGTCATCGGTCGCCACATCGTCGGCCACCACGGCATCGGCCGCCACGTCATCGGCCATCGCGTCGTCCAGCCGGTCGTCCTGGACCTGTGTCGCCGTCTTGGTCAGCATGGGCCTGCTGTCTCCTGTCCCGCCCGGCACCGGGATGCCGCACCGTGCGCACGACCGTTTTCCGCATCGTCACGCGAAAGCGCGACGGCAAGGGATCGGATGCATAGTGTTATGATGATTTATGTTTATACCACGTCCGGGCTTCTCGCGGAACCCGGGAGGATCGGGACCAGCCGGTCGATCAGCTGAACAGGTCGATCACCCGAACAGGTCGGGCATGGCCGCGGCGACCGGCGCCTCGAAGCGCGACACGCTGACGCCCAGCAACCGTATGCTGCGCTCGAACGGGAACAGCCCGCGCAGCAGCATCGTCGCCGCCTCCGCCAGCGCCGTCCGGGTCGCGAACGGCGCCGCACTGGATGCCGCCCGGGTGACGATACGGAAGTCGGAGAACTTCACCTTCAGCGTCACCGTGCGCGCCGGCCGCCCCGCCTTCTCGTAGCCGGTCCAGACCTTGTCGATCGCGGGTGCCAGGGCCGCGCAGGCGTCCTCCCAGTCCGACACGTCGGCGGCAAAGGTGTGCTCCGAGCCCAGCGACTTGCGCGGCCGGTCCGTCACCACGGGACGGTCGTCCTCGCCGCGGGCGATGGCGTGGTAGTGCGGCCCGTTCTTGCCGAAGTGCCGAACCAGGCGCTCGATCGGCCAAGCGCGCAGGTCGAGCCCAGTGTGGATGCCGAGCCCGTGCAGCTTCGCCGCCGTCACCGGGCCCACCCCATGGAACCGGTCCACCGCCAGCGTCTCGACGAAGCTCGGGCCACGCGCCGGGGTGATGACGAACAGCCCGTCCGGCTTGCGCTGGTCGGAGGCGAGCTTGGCCAGGAACTTGTTGTAGGACACGCCGGCCGACGCGGTCAGCCCGGTCTGCTCGCGGATGCGGGCGCGTATCTCGCTGGCGATGGCGGTGGCGGAGCCCAGGTCGCGCAGCGGCCGGGTCACGTCGAGATAGGCCTCGTCCAGGGACAAGGGCTGGATCAGGTCGGTATAGATCTCGAACACCTGCCGGATCTGCTGCGACACCGCGCGGTAGACGTCGAAGCGCGGCGGCACGAACACGAGCTCCGGGCACAGCCGGCGCGCGGTGATCGACGGCATCGCCGAGCGCACGCCGAACCGCCTGGCCTCGTAGCTCGCCGCCGCCACCACGCCGCGGGCGCGGGAGCCGCCCACCGCCACCGGACGGCCGCGCAGGGCCGGGTCGTCGCGCTGCTCGACGGAGGCGTAGAACGCGTCCATGTCGACGTGGATGATGCGTCTGTGAACAGTGTTCACGGCGGAGGCGACCACCTCGCCGCCGTCGCTTGCGTCGGTCGGGAGCGTCCTAGAGCCAGCCATGATCGCGGAACCGGTCCAGGTCGATGCCGGACGGCGCGTACCAACCGCCGTCGCGGTAGCGCGCGCCCAGCTTCTGCGCCGCTTCCTTGTTGCCGAAGGGGATGCGCAGGGGTGTGTCCCCGGTCGCGGCGGGAACGGACGCCTGCGCAGGGGCTTTGCGCGGCCGCTTGCCCGGCTTTGCGGCCACCTTCGCACCCGCTTTCGTGCCCGGCCTGGTCCGGGCGGACCCGCGTGCGGTCCGGCCACGGGTGGCAGGCTTGGCCGGCGGCGCGGCGGCGGCGGCGC
>CAXTCK010000342.1:0-2245 GCA_964242425.1 uncultured Acetobacteraceae bacterium
GCTCTAGCTGAGCAAGTCAACCATGTTTTCGATGTTGCTCTACCAGCAGGCGGCGTTCGACCGGCACGGCAGGCAGGCGGAGCGCGACCGGCTCCTGGCCGAGCAGCGTCGCGCGGCCGACGCGGAAGCCGACGCGGCGCTGGACGCGCGCAGGGCCGAGGCCGCGGAAGCCTTGGGCCTGCGGGAGCGCGCCGTGTCGGCGATCACGGCGTCGGCGCCGGAAGGCACGCCCGAGCTCGCCGACGCCGCGATCCGTCGCCTGGAGGAAAGCCAGTCCAACCGGCGTGCCCGGGTCGCCACCCTGCGCGAGGAGATCGCGCGCCTGGACGCGCGCATCGCCGGCGAGGAAGGGGTCGGGCTCGACGAGGCGATCGAGGCGGTGCGCCGGCGGGGGGAGGCGGCGCAGCAGGGGGCTGCGCACGACAAGCGCGAGGTGGCGGTGCTGTCCCTGCTCCGGGACACGCTGCGGGAAGCCGACGCGGCGGCACGGGAGCGCTACCTCCTGCCGCTGACCATGCGCATCCGCCCCTACCTGCAGGCCCTGTTCCCGCGCGCCCGGCTGAGCCTGAACGACCACTTCCTGATCGACGAGCTGTCGCGCGGCGACAATCCAGCCGGCGAGGAGGGCGAGAGCTTCGACAACCTGTCGCACGGCACCCGCGAGCAGGTGGCGATCCTGTCCCGTCTCGCCTTTGCCGACATGCTGCTCGGCAGCGGCCGGCCCGCCTTCCTGGTGCTGGACGACGCGCTCGTGTTTGCCGACAGCGCGCGCATGGAGCGCATGTTCGACATCCTGACCGACGCCGGCACGCGCATGCAGATCCTGGTGCTGACCTGCCGCGAGGAGGTCGCGTCCCGCCTGGGCGGCACCCGGATCGGCTTCGCCGACGCGGGGCACGGCTGACCCCGCCCCGGCCGGGGAGGCCGCCATCCATGCCCGCATCGCCCGCCGATTCGCCCCCCACATCGCCCAAACCGCCGCTGCTGCCGATCTTTCTCGACCTCGGCGGCCGCCAGGCCCTAGTGCTGGGCGCCGGCGAGGCGGCCGACCGGCGCGTCGCCACCCTGCGCGCTTGCGGCGCGGTCGTGCGGCAGGAGCCCGAACGCTTCACCCCCGACATGCTGGACGGTTGCGCCATCGCCGTCGGCGCCGAGGCCCCGGACGACGCCCTGCTGGCGATGACGCAGGCCGCCCGCGCCCGCGGCATCCCGTTCAACGTGGTGGACCGCCCCGCCTTGTCCGGCTTCTCGACGCCCGCGGTGGTGTCGCGCCTGCCGCTCCAGGTGGCGATCGCGTCCGGCGGCGCCGCCCCGGTGCTGGCGCGCCTGCTTCGGGCGCGGATCGAGACGCTGGTGCCCCCGGGCTTCGGCCGGCTGGCGGCACTCGCCGACCGCATGCAGGCCGAAACCCGCCAACGCCTGCCGAACGTGCTGCGACGCCGACGCATGCTGGAGCGCGTCCTGTCCGGCCGCATCGCCGACCTGATGCTGGACGGGCGCGAGGCGGAAGCGGAAGCCGCCTACCACGTCGCCCTTCTCGCCGCCGAGCGGGACTCCGAGCAACCCGAGCGCGGCATCGTCTTTCTCGTGGCCCCGCCCCCGGACGCCGACCTGCTGACCCTGCGGGCACTGCGCCTGCTGGGCGAGGCGGACGTGATCGTGCACGAGGCCGGCGAGAACCCGGCGGTGCTGGAACTGGCGCGGCGCGACGCCAGCCGACGCGTGGTGGCGCCCGGCGAGGCCGTCGCGGTGCTGGACGCGCTGGCATCGTCCGGCGCCAGGCTTGTCCGGCTGTCGCCGTGTCCCGGCGAAGCCTCGGCGCTGAGGGCGTCGGGACACGAGGTCGTGTCGGTGCCAGGCGTGCCAAACCACCCGGTCCCGGATTGACGGCACCCCGGGAGGCGTCCAAGTCCGGCCCCATGTCCCGCCTCGACCTGTCCCGCCCGTTCCTTCCCGTGCGCATCGCCGTGCTCACCGTGTCCGACAGCCGCACCGCCGCCAACGACACCTCCGGCGACATCCTCGCCGCCCGGGTCGAGGCCGCCGGCCACGTGCTGGCCGACCGCGCGATCGAGCCCGACGACGCATCCCGCATCGCCGCCCGCCTGTCCGGCTGGATCGCCGACCCCACGGTCGACGTGGTGGTCAGCACCGGCGGCACCGGCGTCACCGGCCGTGACGTCACGCCCGAAGCGCTCGACCGCGTGCTGGAAAAGCGCATCGAGGGCTTCGGCGAGCTGTTCCG
>CAXTCK010000343.1:0-2241 GCA_964242425.1 uncultured Acetobacteraceae bacterium
GCGCGGACAGGCGCGACTCGATCCGGCCGCCGCTGCCGGCCGAGCACCGGACGGCGTTGCCGGCGGACGGCCGCAGCCGCGCGAGGAGGTTCGGCGGCAGGGCGGCGCGCACGGCGTCCAGCACCGCTTCCCGCGTATCGCCGCCATCCGCGTCCTCGGGACCGGTCGCTGCGCCGGCACCGGCCCCGGTCGCGTCGTGGCTGCGATCGGGCCTGTCCGGTTCCGGAGCAGCGCCGGGTGACGGATCCTGCTGCGGCTCCGGCGGGTCGGCCGCGTCCGGCCCGCTGGAGGCTTCCGGCAGCCGGGTAGCACGCGGCGCCAGCACCAGCCGGGCTGCGACCGCGGCGTCGGCGTCGGTCACCGCGTCGCGTCCATGCAGCGCCGCCACCGCACGGGCCGCCCGCAGCGCCAGCAGCGGCGCCCGCACGGAGTCGATGCCGGCCAGCAGCGCGGTCCGGCACAAGGCGTCGATCACGGCGTCGGCCACCGTCACCGCAGGAAGGCGACGCCGCGCAGAGGGGATCGCGTCGGTGGCTCCGGGAGGTATCGGCGCAAGCGGGGCGTCGTCGAGCACCAGCACCAGGGCCAGCCGGTCGAGCAGGCAGTCCGGCGGCGGGTCGTCCTCGTCCCGGCCCTCGTCAAGCGCCACGATGCCGATGCGGGCCGGATGCCGGGCGGCGAAGCCGTCCCGCTCGACGGCGACCTGCCCGCTGTCAAGAACCGCCACCAGGCGTGCCGCGAGGGCCGGTGGCAGCCGCTCCGCCATCGGCACCGTGACCAGCCCGCCATCCGCCTCGGCCAGGAGGCCCGACCTGGCGACGCGCCGGCCGGCGGCGACGGTGGCCGGGAGATCGAGGCCGCCGAGCAGCCGGTCGTCGGCGATGCCGGGCGGACAGCGCCGGATCGGGTGGCAGGCCGGCAGCAGCGTCCGGAGCGAGCCGAGCCAGGCGTCACGTGCCGGCCCGGCCGGCGCGCGCAGCCACAGACCGAGTCCGGCGGGATCGATCGCCAGCAGGGCGGCGGCGAGGATCGCGTCCGGCCATGCTGCCGGCAGCTCCGTCACGAATCGGCCAGGGTCACGGCCGTCGCCCGCTCGACCCGCACCGTCGAGCCGGATTCATCGAGCGGGTTGCGCCTCAGCCGGTGCCGGAGCACCGGGGACGCGACACGGCGCAGGTGGGCGAGCCCGACAACCGGGTCGCCGTCCAGCGCCGCCACCGCCCGCGCCGAACGGATCAGCGTCAGCTCGCCGCGCAGGCCGTCCGTGCCGAGCTCCAGGCACAAGGCGGCCGCCCGCTCCAGCATCGCATCCGGCACCACGACCCTCGCAACCCCGGTTCGCGCGGCCAGGATGCGTGCGCGCAGTTCCTGTTCCGCCGCATCCCAGCCGGAGCAGAACGCGAAGGGATCGCGGTCGAACGCGTCGCGGCGGCGGATCACCTCGATCCGGGGCGCGATCTCGCGCGGCGTCTGCACCTCCACCGACAAGCCGAAGCGGTCCAGCAGCTGCGGCCTGAGCTCGCCTTCCTCCGGGTTGGCGCTGCCGACCAGCACGAAGCGGGCCGGGTGGCGCAGGCTCAGCCCGTCCCGCTCGACCACGTTCTCGCCGGACGCCGACACGTCGAGCAGAAGGTCGACCAGGTGGTCCTCGAGCAGGTTCACCTCGTCGATGTAGAGGAACCCGCGATGCGCACGTGCCAGCAGCCCCGGCTCGAACACCCGCACCCCCTGCGACAGGGCCCGCTCCAGGTCGAGCGCGCCGACGACGCGGTCCTCCGTGGCGCCGAGCGGCAGGTCCACGATCGGCACCGGCACCGTGGCGACACGCGGCCTGCCTCCGCCGCGCAGGGTGCAGCCGTCGGCGCAGCCGCCGCTGTCAGAGGCGGGATCGCAGTTGTAGCGGCAGCCCTCGACCACGCGCATGTCCGGCAGCAGCGCCGCTAGCGCCCGCACCGCGGTCGACTTGCCCGTGCCGCGGTCGCCGGTCACCAGCACGCCGCCTACTGTCGGGTCCACCGACGCCACCAACAGGGCCAGCTTCATCTCTTCCTGGCCGACGATGGCGCTGAACGGGAAGCACGACCGGCGGCGCGGACCGGCGGCCTGCGCGCCCGTGCTCCCTCCCGGCCGGCGCAGGGGCCGGGGCGCGACCGGCTCCGGCATGCCGAGGCCGGGATGGGTATCCATCAGGCGGCCCGGCCGAGGCTGAACCTGGACCATGCGGCGGACAGCGCCGACACC
>CAXTCK010000344.1:0-2198 GCA_964242425.1 uncultured Acetobacteraceae bacterium
CCGGACGGCGGCGGCGGCGCGTCGGAGGGATGCGTCACCGCGTCGTGGTGCGCGGGTTTCCCGGTCGGCGGCGCCCCCTTCGCGTCGGCGAGGGGGCGACCAGGCACAGCATTGGCAGCAGGCGACGCCGGTTGGGCATGCGCCATGGTCGCGGCTGCAACGGCGATGTGCAAGGTGCGCGTCCCGGACCAGGATGCGCCGGTCCGACCCGGCTTTAACCTCGTCTTATGACATGGCGTGTCAGCATCGGCCGACCGACGAACTCCAGGCGCCGAGACACCCATGCATCACCTGACCGACCGACAGAACCACGAGCGTTTCGTTGCCTTCTCGATCACGGAGAACGATCAGGCGCAGCTGCGCGGACTGGGCAGCTACGGGAATGCCCGCTTCCCGCAGCTTCTGGAAGAGCTGCATTCAGCCTTTGTCCGGCGGCCCGAGATCCGAACGGCGTTAATGGACCCTTCGGTTCATCGGGTGCGCCTGGCGCATTGGCAGCGGATGCTGCGCGGCGACCTGGGCGACGGGTTCATCGAAAGCGCCCAGCAACTTGCCACAACGTTTCTCGACCACAAGATACCGGCCTATGCCCTCACCTTGTGCCACTTCAGCGTGGCGGACGGCGTGATCCGTGACCTGGAGCTCGATCGGTTACAACGGCTGCCTTCGCAGAGTGCCGCGACCCGGCGCGGCCAGCGCATCGCCCTGCAGAAGGCGGCCTGGTTCGATCTGGAGGTGCTGCTGGAAGCGTATGCGGAGGCGGAAGCCGCCCTGCGGCGGCGCACGGCGGAAAGCTTCGCGCAGGCGCTGGAATCCAGGATGAGCGGTGTCGTCAGCGACATCGACCTGTCGACCCGCGACCTGGACCAGAGCACGCGCAGCATCGCCAGCGCCGCCCACCATTCAGCGAGCCATGTGGGCGCCATCGCGGGCGCCATGGCGGAAGCCAACTCCGGGGTGCAGACGGTTGCCGCCGCGGCAGAAGAACTGTCCGCGTCGGTGGCCGAGATCATGCAGCAGGTCGGGCAGTCGACCAAGGTCGCCGAGCGTGCGGTGGAGGATGCAAGGCGCACCGACACGGTGGTGAAGGCCCTGTCGGAAGGCGCCAGCCGGATCGGCGTGGTGGTGCGCCTGATCGAGGAGGTGGCGCAGCAGACCAACCTGCTGGCGCTCAACGCGACCATCGAGGCCGCGCGTGCCGGCGACGCGGGCAAGGGCTTCGCGGTGGTGGCGAACGAGGTCAAGCAGCTGGCCGCGCAGACCGCCAAGGCCACGGCCGACATCGGCACCCAGATCACCCAGATGCAGGCGGCCACCGCCGAAGCGGTGCAGGCCATCTCCAGCATCGTCGGCACCATCACCGAGATGCGCGACATCAGCTCCGGCATCGCGTCGGCGGTGAAGGAGCAGGGCATGGCGACCTCCGAGATCGCGCAAAGCGCCACCCAGGCGGCGGCCAGCAACCAGCAGGTCGACCAGCTCATGAGCGGCATCCAGGGAGACACCGGCCAGACCACCGAGGCGGCGGAGCATCTCAACAGCTCCGTCCAGTCGCTGTCGGTGAAGTCGACCAACCTAGTGAAGGCCGTGGAAAGCCTGGTGGTCGAGGTGCGCCTGGCGGCCTGACGCCGCCCGAACCCCAGGCGTCGAGCGACCGGCGCGGCCAGGACACCCTCGACCCGGTCAGGCGATCCACCTGATCGGGATCCGGCCTCAGGCGAACGCCGCCTGCTTGGCGTCGGCCATCCGCTGCAGCATCGGCACCACCCGTTCCACCACGCCGACCCATTCACCGAGCCGCGTTTGCCGCACGATCGTCACGGACGGATACCAGGGGCTGTCAGTACGACCGTGGAACCAGCGCCAGCAGTTGTCGTAGCGGTCCATCAGGATCGCCGGCACGCCAAGCCCGCCTGCCAGGTGGATCATGGAGGTGTCGACGCTCACCACCACGTCCAGCGAGCGCATCAGGCTCGCGGTGTCGTCCAGGTCGCCCACGAACTCCATCGGGTCGGCCAAGTGCAGCCCTGGCGGCGGATCGTGCAGTGCACGGGCATAGGGGCCGAACTGCAGGCTCACCAGGCTGACGTGGCGCAGGGCGGCCAGCGGCGCCAGCTGGCCCAGCCCCATGCTCCGCCGCCGGTCGACCGCGTTGGCCGGCAGGTGGTCCGGCCGGGGCGCCCCGCCCCAGACCAGCC
>CAXTCK010000345.1:0-2186 GCA_964242425.1 uncultured Acetobacteraceae bacterium
CGGCATCAGCCGGTACACCCGGTCCGCCCCGAGCCGGTTGCTCAGCCGGTCCACCAGCTCGGCCAGCGCCGCCTCGCCCGGCTGGTCGGTGCCCAGGCCGCTGCCCTGCTGCCGGTAGCCCAGCGCCTCCACCAGCGGCAGCACCAGCAGCATCGCCTCGACGCCCAGCCCCGGATCCACCTGCTCGATCCGCTCCTCGAGCAGCCGGGCCAGATGCCGCGCATCCCGCACCGGTCGCGCCGTCCCGGCGCTGACCACCTGCACCGTGGCGTCCACCCGCTCGTAGCGCAGGTCCAGCCGGCGCGCGCCCTCGCCGCGCCGCTCCAGCTGCGCGCAGGCCTCCTCCACCAGCACCGCGATCACCGTCGCGAACGCCTCGGGGGTGGACAGCGGCTCCACGAAGCTCCGGCGCACCGCGACGATCTCGGACGGCAGCACCGGCTCGATCGGCTCCGTCACCCGGCCCAGGGCCTGGTCGAGCCGCAGCAGCAGCCCGGCGCCGAAGCGCCGGGCCAGCGGCCCCCGCGGTGCGGTCGTCAGCTGCCCCACCAGATCGAGACCGAGCTTGCGCAGCCCGCCGATCGTCCGGCCGTCGAGACGCAGCGCCCTGACTGGGAGCAGCGCCACCGCGTCGGCGCCGCCGCCGACGTCCACCACTACGACCGGGCTTCCGGCGAAGCGGGCCATCGCGTGGGCACCTCCCGGGGTGTCGGCAATTGCCGCCCTGCCCCGCAGGCCCTGATCGGCCAGGTGTTCCACCAGCCCGTCCAGCATCGCCCGTTCGCCCCCGTAGAGGTGCGTGCAGCCCGTAACGTCGATCCATATCCCGTCCGGCGGATCGGGCGCGGTCATCGGTGACAGGCGCAGGCACCAGGCCGCCAGGCGCCCCAGCGCCTCCGCATCGTCGTCCAGGGTGGCATCCACCACGGTGAGCTTCGGCACCATCGCCTGGGCGTGCGCCACCGGCATGCCGGCGTGCAGTCCGAGCTCGCGCGCCGCCGAGCAGGCGGCCGCGATCACCATGCGGCGCCCGTCGTGCAGCCGCGTGACCAGCGGAACATCAGCCGGCAGCGAAGCGTCGTGCCGGCGCAGCCGGTCGATCGGCCAGTACGGTAGCCAAAGCGAGACGACCCTGCGCATCGCAACCCTCCACGATCCAGGATCCTCCCTCACCCCCTCGGCAGCGCAGCAGCTCCAGCTGCCACACCGGTCGGCTCAGCCCGGGGATGTCCTGCGCATGCGCCAGCGCGGCCGGGGACGGCAGCGTGCCGATCCGCCACCGCGTCGCCGCGGCGGACGGCTGGCGCAGCACGGGATCGTCGAAGCGCCTCGAGCGGCGGATCAACAGGCCCAGCACCTCCGAACCCTCGGCCGCCAGCTGCAGCCGGCGTGAGGTCACCAGGTCGAGCCGGCCCTCCAGCTCGCACACCACGCCGGCCACGTCGGCGACGCCCAGCGCCTCCTCCATGGCCAGCAGCGTCGTCTTGCCGGCGTCGACGAACACCACCCGGCGAGGGTCCAGCCCGGCATCCAGCAAGCCGGCAGCGAACACCTCCGCGTCGCGACCGATCCACACCACGGTTCCCGGGCGGCGGGCCAGGATGCCCGCCGCGAACAGCGCCGGTGCTGCCCCGGTCTCCGTGTCCGGACCGGCTGCCTGCAGCTCGTGCATGGCCCCCAGCAGCAGGCCATCGGCCGGCAGCTGCGCGTCGATCGCCGCAACCCCGAAGGGCAGCGCCGCGGGCTCTTCGAAGGTCGGCTTCCCCCGCTCCAGCCTGGCGATCTCCGCGCGCAGGCTCGCAAGAGCCTCCAGCCGTGCTCCTTCCATACCGACCCCCAAACCCAAGCACTAGAACGTAACGTGAACACGGGGGTTGCAGAAAGCCCCTTTCGTGCCCAAGCGGCCCGGTCTGTTGGATATCAGTCAGATAAAATGCGAGCCGGAATCCCTACATGAACTCGAAGTGGCTCCGTCCGGAGTCGCGGACCCAACAGGAACGCTGAATGCCGTCGTCGTCCCAGGTCATCTACCAGCCCTACATCGCCGGTGCCCGCGGTGCCTTGAAGGCCGGCACGCCGATCGCCTGCCGCTCACCGGAAGAAGGCATCCGCCGCGCCGAGCGCGCCCTCGCAGGCGGTTCCATCCTCGGCGCCCAGGTCGTGCGGGTCACGCACGATGATGATGC
>CAXTCK010000346.1:0-2183 GCA_964242425.1 uncultured Acetobacteraceae bacterium
GTCCACGCAGTTCTGCGACGGGGGCGAGTTCGGCTTCGGCGCCGAGATCGGCATCAGCACCGGACGGGTGCATGCGCGCGGGCCGGTCGGGCTCGAGCAGCTCACCTCCTTCCGCTACGAGGTGATCGGGACCGGCCAGACCAGGCCGTGACCGCCCGACCTTCCGCCGGCGCCGGAGCGCTTCCGGCCGCACTGCCGGTTTGGGGCGACAAGCGCCGGCTGCGCGTCGGCCTGCTCGGCGGCTCGTTCAACCCGGCCCATGCCGGCCACCAACAGGTGGCGCGCCTGGCGCTGGCGCGGCTCCGGCTCGACCAGGTCTGGCTGCTGGTGTCGCCCGGCAACCCGCTGAAGCCGCAGGGCGGCATGGCGCCGCTCGCCCGGCGCCTCGACAGCGCGCGCACGATCGCCGACGGGCGGCGCATCGTCGCCACCGACATCGAGCGCCGGCTGCGCACCCGCTACACGCGCGACACCCTGCTTCGGCTTCGACAACTGTTTCCCCGCGTCCGCTTCGTCTGGCTGATGGGTGCCGACGGCCTGGCCGAGCTGCCGCGCTGGCGGCGCTGGCGCGACCTCGTGCGCGCGGTGCCGATCGCGGTGCTGCCGCGCCCGGGCTACAACCACCGGGCTTTGTCGGGGGCCGCCGCGAGGCGGCTGGCGCATGCCCGCCGTCCGGCCGGCGCCGCAGCGGGGCTGGCCGGCAGCGCCACGCCGGCCTGGGTGTTCCTGTTCGCGCCGCAGACAAACATTTCCGCAACCGCGTTGCGCTCGTCGTCACGCGGGACTTGGCCGGAAGGCCCGGGCAGCCGATAAGCTGCGTGTCCGGGCGCGACCGGACGGAACACGGTGGTTCCGCGTCCGCGCCGGCACGGGAGTTCGGGTCATCGCCAGGAAGCCAACCGTTGATGCGGGCAAGACCGGCCGCGCCGCCGGCACGGACACGAAGCGGCGCACGCCCCATCCGGTCGCCTCGCTCGCCGAGGCGGCCAAGGTCCCGGGCACGCCGCGCAAGAAGGCGGCAGTGGCCGGACCGCAGGACGGTGCGGTGGTCCGACGCGCGCGCAAGGCGGAACGGGTGGCGCTGGAGCCGGACGTGCTGGACCGCTACCTCGGCCTGATCACCGAAAGCCTCCTGGACGACAAGGGCGAGAACATCGTCGTGCTCGACCTCGTGGGGCGCTCCTCGTTCGCCGACCGCATGGTGATCGCGACCGGGCTCGCCGACCGCCAGATCACCGCCATGGCGACGCATATCGAGACCAAGCTGGGGGAAGCCGGGCTGAAGCGCATCCGGATCGAGGGGGCGGGCGGCTCCGACTGGGTGCTGATCGACGCGGGCGACATCGTCGTGCACCTGTTCAAGCCGGACGCGCGCGCGCTCTACGCGCTGGAGCGGATGTGGGGCGCGGAGCTGGACGAGCCTGCCATGGCCGTCGAGGCGGGCGGCGGCGGTCCCGCCTAGGCCGCAGGCCGGTCCGGTTGATGCGGCTGATCGCGGTCGGGCGCTGCAAGAACGGGCCGGAGCGGGACCTGCTGGAGCGCTACGTGCAGCGCCTCCTGCCTCGTCTGGAACTGGTCGAGGTGCCGGAAGCGCGGGGTGCTCCGGTCGAGATGAAGCGCCGGGAAGCGCAGGCCCTGCTCGGCTGCCTGCCTGGCAACGCCCTGGCAGTGGCGCTGGACGAGGGTGGCGAGCGCCCGGACAGCGCCGCGTTCTCGGCGTGTCTGGAAGGCTGGCTCGGCAGCGGTCGGCCGTTATGCTTCCTGGTCGGCGGCGCGGAGGGCCTCCATGCGTCCGTGCTGGCGCGGGCGGACGCATCGCTGTCGCTGGGCGCCATGACGTGGCCGCACATGCTGGTGCGCGGGCTGCTGGCCGAGCAGCTGTACCGCGCCCGGGCCATCAGTGCCGGCCATCCCTACCACCGGGCCGGACGCCCTTGACCGACCCGGCGGCGTGTCTAGCCGGGATGGTGGTCGCCCCGCCCGTCGTGGTCGCCCTGGTGTCCGCCCGGACCGGGCCCGCCATGGCCTTCGGGGCCTGGGCGCTGGCCGCCCGGCGCACCGCCACGGTTCGGTCCGCCAGGGCCTGATCCGCCAGGGCCTGGTCTGGCCGGGCCACCCGGACGCCCGCCGGGACCGCCATATCCGCCGCCGGGATGATCGAAGCCGCCGGGACCGCGTCCCGG
>CAXTCK010000347.1:0-2168 GCA_964242425.1 uncultured Acetobacteraceae bacterium
TTGGTGGCCTGGCGCTGGGCGTCGTTGAAGTAGGCCGGCACGGTGATGACGGCCTGGCTCACGCTTTCGCCGAGATAGGTTTCGGCCGTTTCCTTCATCTTGCCGAGCACGAAGGCGGCGATCTGCGAGGGGGCGTACTTCTGCCCGCGCGCCTCGACCCAGGCGTCGCCGTTGTCGCCCTTGACGATGCCGAACGGCACCAGGGCGCGGTCCTTCTCGACGGTCGGGTCCTCGAAGCGGCGGCCGATCAGGCGCTTCACCGCATACAGGGTGTTGGTCGGGTTGGTGACCGCCTGGCGCTTCGCGGCCTGGCCGACCAGCCGCTCGCCGTTCTCGGCGAAGGCGACCATGGACGGCGTGGTGCGGGCACCTTCGCTGTTCTCGATCACCCGGTTCTCGTCACCCTCGCGTATGGACACGCAGGAGTTGGTGGTGCCGAGGTCGATACCGATAACCTTGCTCATCTTGTTTCTCCTTGCACAGCGGCGGCACACGGCCCGAAGCACCGGGTGCTGCCCTTTGGAACTGGATCCGTCGGCGGATGCGACGCGAGCCCGCCTTCCCGCCCGTCGACGTCAGGCGGCCCGGCACCGATGTATTCAGGGCCAACCACCACGACAAGCCCCGCCCGTCACATGGCGGAACGGCGGAACGAACGATCAGACCGTGCGGTCGAAGCTGGTCGCCTCGATCGCCGGCGCCACGTCCGGAGCCTTGGCCACCACCACCATGGCGGGCTTCAGCAGGCGGCCGTTCAGGGTCCAGGCCGAGGTCCAGGCCTGGATCACGGTGCCCGGCGGATGGTCGGCGGTCGGCTGCTCGGCCATGGCCTGGTGCAGGTTGGCGTCGAACGCGGCCCCGGTGGGATCGGCGCCGGTGATGCCGTTGCGCTCCAGGATGCCGAGAAAGGAGCGCTCCACGCCCTCGAAGCCTTCGCGCAGCCGGGTCACCACCGGGCTGTCGTTGGCATCCGCCGGCGGCAGGCTGGCGAGCCCGCGGCGCAGGTTCTCGGCCGCCTCCACCACGTCCTTGGCGAACTTCTGCACCGCGTACTGGCGCGCGTCGTCCACGTCGCGCCGGGCGCGGTTGCGCACGTTCTGGGTTTCCGCCTCCGAGCGCATCCACTTCTCGCGCATCGCTTCCAGCTCGGCTTCCAGCGCGCCGATCCGCTCGCTCGCCGCCTGCATCAGCGCGTCCGGACCGTCGCCCGCCTCGGCCATCTCCGCCCTGGCCGCCTCCGCCTCGGGCGCGGGAGGCTCCGGCGGCGTCGCCTGGTCGAAGCGGGGCACGGGCCGGCTGGCCGGCGGCACGTCTCGGAAGCTGTCGCTGGGAGGGATCATCGTCTCGCTGGCATGAGGCTGGGTGTCGTCCATGGCGGTGAAGTAGGGCACCACACAAGCATGAACAAGGCGTCAGGTGCCGGCACCGGGGGCACCGGAACGCCGCCGGAACGCCGCCGGAACCGGGGCGATTGGCTCCAACGGTCGTTTCGCGCCACAATCGCGCCGCAATCAGACGCGCCAAGCAGGAGCCCCACGCGATGGAGCCGACCAAGCACACGATCGCGCTCGTCGACGACGACCGCAACATCCTCACCTCCGTGTCGATGACGCTGGAAGCGGAGGGTTTCGGGGTGCGCACCTATACGGACGGGGAAAGCGCGCTGGCCAGCCTGAGCGCACGGCCGGTGGACCTCGCCGTGCTGGACATCAAGATGCCGCGCATGGACGGGATGGAGCTGCTGCAGCGCCTGCGCGCGCGCTCGCAGATGCCGGTGATCTTTCTCACCTCCAAGGACGAGGAGGTCGACCAGCTGATGGGGCTGAGGCTGGGCGCCGACGACTACATCACCAAGCCGTTCTCGCAGCGCCTGCTTCTGGAGCGGATCCGCGCCCTGCTTCGTCGCGGCGAGGCGCTCCGGGCGGAAGCGGCGGGGGGCGCGCCCGCCGGCGTGATGGTGCGCGGCGAGCTGTCGCTGGACGAGACCCGGCACCAGTGCCTGTGGCGCGGCACCGACATCCAGCTCACCGTGACCGAGTTCCTGCTGGTCAAGGCCCTGAGCGCCCGGTCAGGGCTGGTGAAGTCGCGCGACCAGCTGATCGACGCGGCCTATGGCGAGAACATCTACGTCGACGACCGCACCATCGACAGCCACATCAAGCGCGTGC
>CAXTCK010000348.1:0-2167 GCA_964242425.1 uncultured Acetobacteraceae bacterium
GGCGCCGGCGGCGGCTTGGAGAACAGCGGCCGGCTATACAGCGGCGCCTGGTCCGCCAGCGGCGCCAGGGGGATGTCCGCCTCGACGTGGCCCTTGTGCACCACCACGATCCGCCCGGTCTCGGTGATGCGCCCGACCACCGCGAACTCCAGCTCCCACTTGTCGAAGATCGCCCGCGCCGCGTCGGTCCGCTCGGGGCGGATCACGATCAGCATCCGCTCCTGGCTTTCGGACAGCATCATCTCGTAGGCGGTCATGCCGGCCTCGCGTTGCGGGACACTGTCCAGGTCGAGCTCGATGCCTACCCCACCCTTGCCCGCCATTTCCACGGCCGACGAGGTCAGGCCGGCCGCCCCCATGTCCTGGATCGCCACGATCGCGTCGGTGGCCATCAGCTCCAGGCAGGCCTCGATCAGCAGCTTCTCCACGAACGGGTCGCCGACCTGCACGGTGGGCCGTTTGGCCTGCGCGTCCTCGTCGAACTCGGCCGAGGCCATGGTGGCGCCGTGGATGCCGTCGCGCCCGGTGCGGGAGCCCACATACACCACCGGGTTGCCCACCCCCGCCGCCGCGGACAGGAAGATGCGGTCCTGCCGCGCGATCCCCACTGTCATCGCGTTGACCAGCGGGTTGCCGTCATAGGACGGGTGGAAGTTGATCTCGCCCCCCACCGTGGGCACGCCGACGCAGTTGCCGTAGCCGCCCACGCCGCGCACCACGCCGTCGACGATGCGACGCGTGCCGGGGTGGTCCGGGCTGCCGAAGCGGAGCGCGTTCAGGTTGGCGATCGGGCGCGCGCCCATGGTGAACACGTCGCGCAGGATGCCCCCCACCCCGGTCGCGGCCCCCTGGTACGGCTCGATGAAGCTCGGATGGTTGTGGCTTTCCATCTTGAAGATGGCGGCAAGCCCCTGCCCGATATCCACAACGCCTGCGTTCTCGCCCGGGCCATGGATCACCCACGGCGCCTCGGTCGGCAGTGTCCGGAGCCAGATGCGGGACGACTTGTACGAGCAGTGCTCGGACCACATCACCGAGAAGATGCCGAGCTCGCACAGGCTGGGTTCGCGGCCCATGATGGCCAGCAGCTTGTCCCATTCCTCCCCGGTGAGGCCGAACTCGCGGGCGAGCCGCGCGTCGACCGGCTTGCCCCCGCTCAATGCACCAGCGCTCCCACCAGGCCGTCGAACAACGGCCTGCCGTCGATGCCCCCCATCAGCGGGTCCACCAGGTCCTCGGGGTGCGGCATCAGCCCGCACACCCGCAGCGACGGGCTCAGGACGCCGGCGATGGCGCGCGCGCTGCCGTTGCTGTTGCGGTCGGCGTAGCGGAACGCCACCAGCCCCTCGCCCTCCAGCCGGTCCAGCGTGTCCTCGTCCGCGACGTAGTTGCCGTCGCCATGCGCCATCGGCGCCCGGAACACGTCGCCCGGCCGCCAGTTGCGCGTGAACGCGGTGTCGCCACGCTCCACGCGCAGGCGGCAGTCGTGCGACAGGAAGCGCATGCCGGCGTTGCGGAGCAGCGCGCCCGGCAGCATCTGCGCTTCCGTCAGGATCTGGAACCCGTTGCACACGCCCAGCACGTGGCCGCCGCGCTCGGCGAACGCCCGCACCTCCCGCATGATCGGCGCGTGCGCCGCCATGGCGCCGGAGCGGAGGTAGTCGCCGTGGCTGAACCCGCCCGGCAGCACCACCAGGTCGAGCGGCGGCAGCTCGGTGTCGCGGTGCCACAGCATGGAGGGCGCCCGCCCGGACGCCACCTTGAGCGCGATCGCCATGTCGCGCTCCCGGTTGGTGCCCGGGAAGACGACGATCCCGGCCTTCACGGCTTCGAGTCCGCTCCGCCGGCGCAGGGAAACGCGTTGGCCAGCGCGTCGTACACCACCGGCCCCACGTCGGCCGACATCCGATCGCTGTGCTTCGACATCCAGGCAACCACGGTGCCGCGAAGCTGGGTTCCGGTCGCCTGCGGGATGCACACCTTGCGCCCCGCCGCCGGCCCGGCCGCCGCTTCCACCAGGGTGATGCCGTCGGCGATGCCGCTGACATAGGCGTCGCAGGTGCGCACCGTCTGCGGCGACTGGCACAGCCGCAGCAGGGTCGACGCCGGCAGGTGGGTGATGCGCCCGGTCGGCTTGTCCTGCGCCCACGCGCCACCGGTCGTCGCC
>CAXTCK010000349.1:0-2124 GCA_964242425.1 uncultured Acetobacteraceae bacterium
CTCCCTCTGCAACTACCCATGGATCAGACAGGTCACTTCATAGACTCACCGGTATGATAGGTCTGCTCATCTTCGCTGATCCCGAAGCTCAAGCCGGCATGCTCTCGTGCTCCTGGGCAAGGCCGGTAGCGAGCGGTTCGCTCCCGCTGAAGATGCTCGAGAAGCTAAGGTTCGATTTGGTCTGGTGAACGGATCCGTGGTGGCAGGCGCTGTTTGCATCAGCCGCCGAGCCTGCGATTGATCGCGACACGTGCAGGATCGAGAGCTGCAAGGCGAGCCGGATCGAAAGGCGAGAGGTCGACAGTTCGTGCCGCCCCATCCAGGATCAGCTCCGCCATCGCCTCGCCTGTAGCCGGTGCATTAAGAATGCCCCAGACACTGTGACCCGTGGCCACGTAGGCGCCCTGCACGCTTGATATCGCGCCGATCAAGGGCATCCCGTCCGCGGTCACGGGACGATAGCACGCCTGGCTGGCGAGAATCTTCGACCGGGCCAGAATCGGTGACATGCGGGCGCATAGCGCCTTCAGCCGGTCGATCGCGCCATCGTCAGGGGCAACTTGGTTGGGATCGATCGGGACGGGGGACTCGCTGGAGATCCCGCACACGTAGGTCGTGCCGTCGGCGCGCGGAAAGATCTCGGGCGTGAGCATCGACCCCGCTTGCTCTCTAAACTCGAGGAACAAAGCCTCTGGCGGCAGCGATGCTCCTGTCTCGAACACCAAGCTATGCCCTTTCAGACCGTAGATCTGCGGGAGTGGCAGCCATCCCGCCGCCAGCATCGACCATGGCCCCATGGCGATCACGACGGCATCGCCCTCCAGCGTCCCACCCTCAGTGCGCACGCCGGCCACGCGACCTTCCCGGTACAGCAGCCCTGTGGCTCGGCTCAGCAGCAGCTCGGCGCGTCGCTCCTCAGCAGCGCGCATCATCGCCGATGTGAAGGCAGCTGGATGCACTTGGGCTGTCGTGCCACGCGAACCGAGCCGACTGTGGATGGCGACCTCGGGCGAAACCCAGTTCAGGCCCGCAGTTCGGGACGTCCGGGCCACGGCATGGCTTACCGTGCCGGCATAGGTGGTCATCCGGCGGTAGCCCCAATCGCCGTTCAGCTCGTCCGCCAACTCGGCGTGCAATGCAAAGCTCCGGCGAGCGAGGGCTTCGACAGGCGTTTCGTCGCACCAGTCGAGGGCCAGGAACCCGCCGGATTTACCCGAGGCGGCGCATGCCACTGCGTTCCGCTCGATGAGGACGACATCCGCGCCCCGTCTGGCGAGATGATAGGCGACTGAGGTCCCGATGGCGCCTCCGCCTATGATGATGACTCGCATGCGCGCTCCGTAGCGGTTCTCTGGATCAGCACACCCAGCCCGTCACAGGCGGACGGATAGGGGTCGCTGCACGAAAGTTGGTTCTACTTATGCCAAGGCTGAGCGGATGTAGAACCTCACACCACCAGCAGGGACTGAGGCCGACTTAGAGGCGTGAAGCCATTGCATTCGGGCTCTGCAACTCTGGTCCAGATGTAATGCGCAGTCAGGCTGATGTGCTCCTGCAGGTCGGGGGCGGCGACGACGCCCTGGTAGGTGGTGGCATAGCCGACGAGGCCGCGGCTAGGGTCGGGCGTGTTATCGGACGCCCGCACTGACAGCGCGTGACCGAGCGCCTGCCGCTAGATGGGATCGGCGAACGCCTCGTCGGCCTGCAGGCGCAGGCTATCGTGCGGCACCACCCAGCAGACGCGCTCCACCAGGCTGGCGCCGACCAGGACGTGGCCAGCCAGCACCGGCAGCAGCAACTTACCACCGCCGGGGGTGACGGTGGCCAGGATGTCGCGCGCGTTCGTCTGGCCGCAGGCCATGCCCTGCACGAGGCCAAACAGGCGACGCTGGTGCGCGCGGAGCGGACGGGCGGTCAGGAAAGGACAAAAGGCACACAGGGCATGGATGGAACCCTGGTCTTCAGACTTTGGCTGTCCACTTGCAGATTGGCTGATCCTAATCTTCCGAAGCCGCCTCGTCCTCATGGTCCGCAGCCTGTTCGACATCAGGTTGGGGTCACTGCACGAGAGTGACTTTTACATACGCTGAACCTGAACCAACTGGGAACATCTTCCTTCCCGGG
>CAXTCK010000350.1:0-2105 GCA_964242425.1 uncultured Acetobacteraceae bacterium
ACCTGAGCGAGATCATGGCGCTGCGCGGCATCGAGGTCAGCCACGAAGCCGTCCACCGCTTCTGCCGCGAGCACGGCGAATTCCGCGACCTCCTCCGCCCGCGTCGCCGTCACAACCAGATCGTCCCCGCCTCCCTCCGTCGCTTCCGCTTCGCAAGAGGTGCCCGAGTTGCACTCGGGATCATGCAGAACGCGTGATCCAGCAAGCTCCTATGAAGAACGATCAGAACTCTGGCGCAGGAGCTGACAGAACCGGAGGGCTTAACCAGCCTTTAAGCCGACCGGAACGAGATTAGGCTCATGCCGTTACTCCTCTCACCGGCGGCGAGGAGCATCCTCGTGGCCACCATCTTTTCGGCTGCGGTTCTGCCGCTGGCGAGCCTGCCGGCCACGGCGGTTCCGTCCGACTGTGCGGCAGCGGCGGCGCTCGCCGAGCGCGAGCAGCAACTTCCGGTCGGCATCCTTGGCGCGATCGGCGCCGTAGAGAGCCACGACCGCGCCCTCGCAATCGACATCGACGGCAAAGCCTCGGTCTCGGCCGACGTTCCCGCCGCAGTCGAGGTCGTACGGTCGGCGGCGGCGCGGGGCGCACGGTTCATCGACGTCGGCTGCTTCCAAGTCGATCTCCGCTGGCATCCAGACGCCTTCGCCGACCCGTCCGCGGCCTTTGATCCGCTCGCCAACGCTCGAGTCGCGGCGCGCTTCCTGGCCGAACTGGGCGCGGTGGCCGGATCCTGGAGCACTGCGATCGCGCGCTACCATTCGTCCCTGGCCGCCGAAGGGGCTTCCTACGCCGTTCGCGTGCTTGATCAATGGCGCGGCCTGCCGGCTGGCGATCCCCCAACCCATCCCGCCGTGCGGATCGTTGCGTTCGGGATGCGGATATTCGGCCCGGGGGAGGCCGCGACCGGCCGGTCCGAGCTTCCTGTGGTGGTGACGCCGTGACGGTGGGCGCGGATCAGCGAGCGGCCTCGTCTGCACTGGCGCCCCAGCATTTCTGGCGGCGGCCTTGACCGGCGGGCGCGGTTCGGCACGGTGGCGGGAGCTGTTCCTGTTCGTGCTGCTCGCCGTCTGCTTCGACGCGAAGTACTTATGGTCGTGGTGTCACCTGGACCGCATGCTGCGCTTCGGCGACTTCCTCGGCGTCTGGAGCTATGGACGACTCGCAGCGCGAGGCGATCTGCGGACGCTCTACGATGTCGTCGCCCTGACCTCCTACCAGCACGCGCTGTTCCCGATGTTGCCCGGGGCGTTGCCGTTCTTCTATCCGCCGACCATGTTGCTCCTGCTGGCACCCTTGGGGCTGATGGGGCCGGTGGCGGCATGGATGCTCTGGACGACATTCGGGCTCGCGGCGCTGCTATTTGCGGTTCTGCCGGATCGTCGCCGTCCAGGTCGCGCCATCCTGCTCCTGCTGCTGCCCGCGACCCTGGTCAGCGCCGCCTTTGGACAGACCGGACTGATCACCGGCGCCCTCCTGCTGGGTGGCCTGCGTCTGGCGCCGTCGCGGCCGGTGCTTGGAGGCGTGCTGCTGGGCCTTCTGACGATCAAGCCGCAGATGGGCGTGCTGGTGCCCGTGGCGCTGGTCGCATCCAAGCAGTGGCGGGCGATCGCCGCTACCAGTGTCACCGCCGTAGCATTGGCGGTCGTTGGCGGCCTGACGTTTGGCTTCGGAGCCTGGCTCGCATGGCTGCACGCGCTGCCGAGTGCCGCCGAACAGTGGCACAGCGATGCGGGAACGCTCCTGCGCTTCTCCCCGACCCTGACGGCCAGTTTGGCGGCCTCGCAGGCGCCGTGGCCGATTATCCGCCTCACGCAGGCGGCGTCAGTCTTACTGACTTCGTGGTTGGTGTGGCGGGGCTGCCGCGCAGGTCTGCACGGAGCCGCGATCCCGCTGGTGTGCACCGCCTCTCTCCTGGCGACGCCGCACGGTTTCATTTACGACATGCCGGCACTTTGTGGAGCACTCCTGCTGTTCGTGGACCGCGACCGGGCGATGGCCCTCCAGCAGCTCGCGGCGCTGGCGGCTCAGATGGTGCCGATCGTCGCCCTGGCAATTCGAGTTCCATTTGTGTCGCCGGCGCTGCTGGCGTTCCTGGTCCTAAG
>CAXTCK010000351.1:0-2100 GCA_964242425.1 uncultured Acetobacteraceae bacterium
CGCCGCTGACCCGAGCATTGGGCGCTACTTGGCGGCAGCAGCGGCGCGGACAAACGCGAGCCCGTTCGGCACGCCGTAGCCTGTTGCATCGTCCCAGCCGGGATAGGCTATCAGCGACGAGTCTGTGCCGAAGCTCAGGTCGAACAGGGCACCGATCCCAGCGGCTGGAGAGGTGATGGTGACGCCCGTGCCGACGAAGCCATTGGGTTGCGAGGCAGGCAGGTCGAGCAGGGCAGCCGCGTCATAGAAGGTGGGCGCCGAGGCGAGGCCCACCGTTCCGGACAGGTTCGACTTGGAGGCGGCAATCGGGACGATGTCGCGCAGCGCAGCAGCAGGCAAGCGGCTGATGATCGGCGCCGCCTGTCCGAGGGAGGTCCCGGCTTCCTGGTTGGCGAGCGCCCAGATGCCCGAGAACACCGGGCTCGACAGGCTGGTGCCACCGATCACCTCGACCACGCTGGCCGAACCGTCGTCGTTCGGCGTCACGATGATCGCACCGGTGAACGGGTCGGCGACGGCGGACACGTCCGGCAGGAGGCGGCCGGTCCCGACCAGCGCTTTCTGCCAGCGCGGCTTCTCCAGGTAGGCGCTCTCTCCACCGCCGCCACCTTGCCGGAACCCCTCAAATCCGGGCGGGATGGAGATCCCGTTGACGTCGCCGATGTCGGTGATGTTGGTGCCCCAGGCGGTTTCAACCGGCCCGTTGTCGCTTGGAACCCCAAGGCTGGTGCCGCCGACACCGGTTGCATATGGCGAGTCGGCCGGGATGGATGCGGCGCCGTCTGGCGTGCCGAGCCCGAAGTCGCCGCTGTCGCCCGTGGACACGTTGACGGCGATGCCCTGCGCCGCAGCTTTCCGGATCACCGTGTTGAAGGCGCGCGCAGTCGCTGGTCCGTATCCGGCTTCCGGATAGCCGTAGCTGTTCGAGATCACCTGGCCTAGATGGTGCGTCACCGCGTAGTCGAGCGCGTAAGTCAGCTCGTCGGCATCGTCGCTGGGTGCCACCACGAGCACGAGCTTCGCCTTCGGCGCCATGGCATGAGCCCACTCCACGTCGAGTGAGATCTCGACAGGCCAGCCGGTCGGGTAGGGGTTGGCGATCGGCGGCCCGTCCGGATAGACGACGCTGAAGTTCGAGGCATCGAGTGCCGGAAGCCCCATCATCTTCGAGAAGCTGTTGGCGTCCGTCTGGATGGTCGGCGAGCCGTAGGCGTCGACCAGAACGATCGTCTGGCCTTGGCCCTGATCCCCAGCCTGATAGACAGCGGAGAGCCCGTAATGGGCGCTGATCTCGGCTGCAGTATAGCCGCAGGTCGCGGTCGCCGGCGTCGTGCCAGTCTGCACGTATCGCGGACCGGTCAGGTTAGCGGCCTCGGTTCCGCCGTTCGGCACGAAGTGGGTAAGCGTGAAGGTTTGCTTCTGCTTGAAGCAGTTGTCGGTGAAGACGCTCGCCGGATTGGCTGCGGCCGCCAGGCTCAGCTGCACCGGCTTGCTGGTTGAGAACTGCATCTGGCGAAGCAAGTAGGGTCGCATCGGTGCGGTCGTCAGCCCGGTGATGCCGGAGATCAACGCGTTGCCTGCGCCCGAGAAGTGCGGTTCGGCCGTCGTCGCGCGGAACTGCCGGCTCCCGATGCGGACGTCATGAAGCGTGGTGCCGAACGCGGCTTGGACCGCACCGGCCTTCCCCGTAATGAGGAGGTTATCGCCTGAGCTGCCTCTTGCCGACACGCTGAACCCGGCAGCCTTGAGCGCCTGGAGCAACGTCGACAGGTCAGCCGCGCTCGGGCCGAAGGCTGCGACCTGCGAGGGGCTCATCCAGTGATGGTAGTCGGGCGAACCTGGATCCTCGCGATCGGCGACCGCGGCTTCCAGGGCTCGCTCGTCCCGTGCCTTAAGCCACAAGGTGGCGGTGATCGATGTGTCGCTCGCAACCGGTTTGAGGTCCTCCGCAGGCGCCGCCGCGGCGGCAGGCGGGCTCCGATACAGGAGCGACAGGGCGAGCGTGGAGCCAAGCAGAAGGGTGCGGCGGCAGTTCGTCGATTGCAGTCTCAAGGACTCTCTCCTCTGGAGGGCTCGTTACGAGACCCTTAAGACCACTTG
>CAXTCK010000352.1:0-2099 GCA_964242425.1 uncultured Acetobacteraceae bacterium
GGAGCGAGTGTCAATAGCTTAGGACTGAAGACCGGACGGATCTTCATTGTGGGAAGCTCCGGGCGGGGTGCCGGGCGGAACGCTGGTCGAGGCCGCGGTTGAGGCCCCGGTTGAGGCGACGATCCAGGCGACGGCACCGCCGCGTCCCCGGCCAGCCAAGCCGCAGGCGCCGCGGACGTCGCCGCCCCGGCCGGCACCGCGGCCGGTCAACCCGGACAGCCCGTTCGCCGTGCTCGCCGGCCTCCGCTTCGGACGCTGATGCCGGGGGAGGAGGACCGAGACTGGCAGCGGCTCGACATCTGGCTGTGGTCGGCCCGGTTCCTCAAGGCGCGCTCCGACTGCCAGCGCCTGATCGCCGAAGGGATGGTGCGCATCAACCGGCAGCCGACCGACAAGGCGCATGCCAGGCTGCGGCCCGGGGACGTCGTGACCCTGCCGCTGCCGCGCGCCGGTGTGCGCGTGATCCGCGTGCTGGCGCTGGCCAGACGGCGCGGGCCTGCGGCGGAAGCGCGCCTGTTGTACGAGGAGGTTCCCGGCTGACACGGCGCGCTTGTCTTGCGCTGCTCCCCAAACCCTCCCATATGTCGCGCCCGCCGCCGGCCCGCCCCGGGCCGGATGTTTGCTGCATTCACGCGTGGCCGGCGGATGTCGTGCCGCATGATCGGAGATGGCGATGACCTACGTGGTCACCGAGAACTGCATCCGCTGCAAGTACATGGACTGCGTCGAGGTGTGTCCCGTGGACTGCTTCTACGCAGGCGAGAACATGCTCGTCATCAACCCGGACGAATGCATCGACTGCGGCGTGTGCGAGCCGGAATGCCCGGCCGAGGCGATCTTCCCGGACAGCGACGACCGCGCCGGTGCCTGGGCCGAGGCCAACACCAACTATTCCAAGACCTGGCCCAACATCACCCGCAAGGGCACGCCGCCAGCGGATGCGGACGAGTGGAAGGACAAGCCGGGCAAAGCCCCGCTGTTCTCGGCGCAGCCGCACAGCTGATCTCCCCGCTCCCCGAACCATTCCAGCCGCCCGGCACCCCGCCGGGCGGCTTTTTGTTGTCCGGCGCCTCGCCAGGGGCCAGCGCGCCGGTCGGCCGGCTGCTGCTGGCGACCATGGTGTTCGCCGGGCTCTACACCCTGCTGGTGCCGGGGGCGCTGTTCGTGATCACCGCGCTGTTCGCCTGGGAGCTGCTGCGCTGGCTGCTGTTCACCGTGGTGCTGGTGCCGGTGCTGTTCGGGCTCGGGCTGCTCGGCCTGTTGAAGGGGGTGGTGCCGGCCGGGCTGCTGATCGGCGCCGTCGCTGCGCGCTGGCCGGAACGGGTGGCGCCCAAGCTCCTGGTGGCCTTTCTCCTGCCGCTGGTGGACCTGCTGCTGCTGCGCATGGCGCTGCTGCCGCACCTGCTGGAACGCGGCCTGCTGTTGGTGATGGACCACCGGGCGCTGTGGGCGCTCGACACGATGGCGCCGCTTGCCGCGTCCACGCTGGCGGCCCTGCTGGTGCCGCGGCGCCTGCTTCGTGCCCTGCTCGGGCGGTCCCGCTCCCGGTAGGGTCGAACCCGTCAAAGCGCCGGCTGGGAAGTTCAGGTGCGGCGAGACAGGGCCTCGGCATCGGCGATGCGGTCGAGGTTCGCGACGAGGCGGATCAGCAGGGCAACGAGCTGGGAGGCTTCCTCGGCCCCGAAGCCATCCAGAGCC
Organism: uncultured Acetobacteraceae bacterium; assembly: GCA_964242425.1. GTDB lineage: Bacteria > Pseudomonadota > Alphaproteobacteria > Acetobacterales > Acetobacteraceae > Lichenicola. The sequence goes on from CAXTCK010000352.1 coordinate 1,699, forward strand.
TCTCGATTGCCTTGAAACAACGTTTCGCAGGCGTCCGGCAGGCGATCCCGCGCGGTTGGTGTCAGGACGACGTGGCTGCTGCGGCCGTCGGCCGGATCCGGTGTGCGGCGGATCAGTCCGTCGCGCTCCATGCGTGCCAGCATCTGCGCCATCGAGGGCTGCTCGATCCGGGCGAACCGGGCCAGGTCCCGCTGCGACCCGGCCTGCCCGTCCTGAAGCGCCACCAGCACCGGCAGGTGGCCGATGCCGAAGCCCAACGGCTTGAGGCGTGCCTCGCTCAGGCGTGCGAACCCCCGCGCCGCCAGGCTGATCAGGTGCCCCGGTGTCGACAGGACGTTCGACATCGACCAGTCGTCTTGCATAGGTGACTATCCATGTGTATCGTCACCTATGTATCACGG
>CAXTCK010000353.1:0-2081 GCA_964242425.1 uncultured Acetobacteraceae bacterium
GGCACGAAGCTGCGCATGGTGCCGTGCATGGAGAAGTCGCCGAAATCCATGTCGAGCTGGTCCGACACCCCGTTGGCGAAGTAGCGCATGCCGGCCTCGTAGTCGGGCGTCACCGTGCCGGGCTTGCGGGCGAAAAAGGCGACGTGCACCCGGCCGGATGCCTGGTTCTGCAGCGACGGGTAGTCCGATGGCGACGGAGCCGGATGCCAGCCGAGGATCGTCACGTAGCTGTCGGTGGGGCCGTCGGCGCTGGTGCCGTCGAACAGCAACGGGTCGATGCTGGTGCGGCCGGCTTCCGCGGCGGCGATGATCGCGGCGGTGTGCGCCATCGGGAACAAGGTGCCGCGCGGCAGGGTCATGGTGGACACGCGCGGCAGGGTGAAGCGGATGGAGCCGGCGCCGCTCGCGTCCAGGCTGGCCTCGCCGCGCACCTGCTGCGTCAGGCTGTTGTTGTCGCGCTCCTGCATGTCGAAGGTGAGGTGGCGGCCGTCCTTACTTTCCAGGGTGGCATAGGTCGACACCATGTCGCTGGACCCGCCCTCGCGCGTGACCAGCTGCAGGTGCAGCCGCTGCTGCGCCGCCCAGCCGGTGCAGGCGTCGGTGACCTGGAAGCTCATGCTGCCGGTGGCGGCCACGGTGCCGCCGCCATGGGTGGAGGAAAGGGCAAGGTCGTAGGTGGCCTTATGGGGCGCGAGGAACGCGCTGCCGCCGGCAGCGGGCGCATGGACCGGGACCTGCGCCGGGACGGCATGGGCGCGGGCCGGCAGGGCCGTGCCCGCGAACAAGGCGGCGAGCAGCGTGCAGGCCGCACGCAGCCGGATCGGGACGGCCGCGATGGTCGAATGGTGCATGCGGCTGGCGCTCCGGCTGGTCCGGGACCGAACCTAGCACCGCGACGCCTTCCCGCCAGCGGGTGCTGCAGCTCCGGCGTCCGTGTCAGGTGGGCCCGGTTTCCGGCACCACGGGCGCCGTGGCACCCGGCGCGGGCTTGGCCGGCGGCGGCACGGTGCGGAGCGACAGCTCCCTCATGCGCGCTTCCGGCACCGGGGCGGGGGCACCCATCATCGGGTCCTCACCCTGCTGGTTGAGCGGGAACAGGATCACCTCGCGTATGTTGGGCTCGTCGGCCAGAAGCATGACGATGCGGTCGATGCCCGGGGCGGAGCCGCCATGTGGGGGCGCGCCGTAGCGGAACGCGTTCAGCATGCCGCCGAAGCGGGCTTCCACCTCGTCCTCGCCGTAGCCCGCGATGGCGAAGGCGCGGATCATCACGTCGGGACGGTGGTTGCGTATGGCGCCGGAGCTCAGCTCGATGCCGTTGCATACGATGTCGTACTGGAACGCCTTGACGGTCAGCGGGTCCTGCGTGTCCAGCGCGTCCAGCCCGCCTTGGGGCATCGAGAACGGGTTGTGGCTGAAGTCGACCTGCCCGGTTTCCTCGTTCAGCTCGTACATGGGAAAGTCGACCACCCAGCAGAAGCGGAACGCGTTCTGCTCGATCAGGTCGAGTTCGGTGGCGATGCGGGTGCGGACCAGGCCGGAGAACTTCACCGTTTCGGTGCCCTTCAGCCCGTCGCGGGGACCTGCGACGAAGAACACGGCGTCGCCGGCGTCGAGCCCGCAGGCGGCGCGTATGCGCTCGCAGCGCTCGGGCTCCAGGTTCTTGGCGATCGGGCCCTTAGCTCCTTCCGCGTCGAAGGTGATGTAGCCGAGCCCGCCCTGCTTCTCGTCGCGCGCCCAGTTGTTGAGGCGGTCGAAGAACGAGCGCGGCCGGTCGCCGGCGCCGGGCGCTGGGATCGCGCGCACCTGGCCGCCCGAGGCCGCGATCCGGGCGAACAGGCCGAAGCCGGAGCCGGCGAACGTGTCGGTCACGTCGCTGATGCGAAGCGGGTTGCGCAGGTCGGGCTTATCGCTGCCGTATTCGGCGAGGGCTGTGTCGAAGGGGATGCGCTGGAACGGCGCCGCGTCGACGACGCGGTTGCCGCCGAACTCGCTGAACACGCCGGCGATGACGGGCTCGATGGTGGCGAACACGTCCTCCTGGGTGACGAAGCTCATCTCGAAGTCGAGCTGGTAGAACT
>CAXTCK010000354.1:0-2018 GCA_964242425.1 uncultured Acetobacteraceae bacterium
CCCGACGCGTGGATCCGCAACGAGGACTTCACCAAGACCCGCCTGCCGGAGGTGTTCGACCTCGCGGTCGGCAACCCGCCGTTCAGCGACCGCACGGTGCGGGCCGAGGACCCGGCCGGCGAGCTCGGCCTCAGCCTGCACGACTACTTCATCGCCCGCTCGATCGAGCGCCTGAAGGTGGGCGGCCTGGCGGCCTTCGTGACCAGCCGGTTCACGATGGACAAGTCGGACCGGAAGGCGCGGGAGCACATTGCATCCCTGGCCGACCTGGTTGGGGCGATCCGGATGCCGCAAGGGGCCATGCTGGCGGCGGCAGGCACCGAGGTCGTGGTGGACGTGCTGTTCTTCCAGCGTCGCGCGGCTGGCCAGGAGGCGAATGGCGTCGCCTGGACCGACCTTGCCGAGGTGCTGGCGGAGGAAGACGGCGAGCCCGCGCAGGCGGTGAACCGCTACTTTGTGGTGAACCCGCAGATGGTGCTAGGCAGCCACGGCCGCACCACGAGCCAGCATGGTGTGGTCTATACCTGCATCGCCGATCCCGCCGTGTCGCCGGAAGCTGGCCTGACGGCCGCTCTGCAGAACCTGCCCCGCGACATCTACACGGCGACACCGGCTCCCGCAGCGACGCGGCAGAAGCCCGGTCCGCGGGTGCAGGTCGGCACTGCGGCCGAGGGCGCCACGGTCAAGGAGGGCAGCTACCTCGTCCTCGATGACGCGCTGATGCAGGTGATCGACGGCGTGCCGGTGCCGGTCGCGGTGAAGTCCTCGACCGTCAAGGAGGGTATCTTCGCCAAGCACGCCCGCATCATCCGCCTGCTGCTGCCGGTGCGTGATGCGGTGCGCGCGGTGCTGCGGGCGCAGGAGGCGAACGAGCCCTGGGGCATGCTGCAGGGCCGGCTGCGCACCGCCTACCAGACCTTCGTGCGGCAGTTCGGGCCGATCAACCAGACCAACATCAGCGTCAGCACGGATCCCAAGACGGGCGAGGCCCGCGAGACCGTGCGCCGGCCGAACCTGTCGCCGTTCCTGGACGACCCGGACGTGTGGCTGGTGTCGTCGATCGAGAGCTACGACGAGGAGACCGGCCTGGGCAGCATGGGGCCGATCTTCAACGAGCGCGTGATCCATCCGCCGGCCGAGCCGGTGATCACGTCGGCCGCCGACGCCCTGGCGGTGACGCTGCACGAGGTGGGCCATGTGGATGTGGCGCGCATCGCCGAGATGCTTGGTCGCCCGCGCGGGGAGGCCCTGGCGGACCTGGGCGAGGCGGTGTTCCTCAACCCAACTCTGACGACGCCGGAGCATGAGGCGTGGGAAACGGCGGATGCCTACCTGTCCGGCGCGGTCCGGACCAAGCTGGTCGTGGCCGCCGCCGCGGCTGCGCGCGACCGGGCCTACGCGCGTAACGTTGATGCGTTGAAGCGTGTACAGCCGGTCGACCTGAAGCCGTCCGAGATCACCGCGCGCCTGGGCGCGCCCTGGATCCCGGCCGAGATCGTGGAGCTGTTCTCCGCCCAGGTGATCGGTATCCCGACCCTGGTGAGGCACACCGTCGAGGTGGCGAGCTGGTCGCTCGACATCGACGCGTTCGCCCGTCACGCGGCCGCCACATCGGAGTGGGGGACTGCGCGCCGCCACGCGGGCGAGCTGCTGTGGGACGCGCTGAACGCCTCGATCCCGCAGATCTACGACGTCTGGCGGGATGCCGACGGCGAACACCGCAAGCTCAACCCGACCGAAACCGAGGCCGCCAAGGAGAAGCTGGGCAAGATCAAGCAGGGGTTCGAGCGCTGGATCTGGACCGACGTGGAGCGGGCCAGCCGCCTGACCCGCCTCTACAACGACCGGTTCAACAACCTGGTGCCGCGCGCCTTCGACGGGCGCCACCTGCAGCTGCCGGGTGCAAGCAGCGTCATCAGCCTGCGCGACCACCAGAAGCGGGTGATCTGGCGCATCATCGCCGCCGGCGGCACCTACATCGCCCATGCCGTGGGGGCGGGTAAGACGTTCAGCATGGC
>CAXTCK010000355.1:0-2013 GCA_964242425.1 uncultured Acetobacteraceae bacterium
ATGCAATGGTGTATGCACCTATTCTGCCTTCAAACGTGCGGCGCTCCTGGGACGCTAATGGGACGGACCCGGGACGGTGGTGCGGCGCACCCGCGGCGATGCCGAGGCGGATGTGCGGCGGAAGTGGAACGTAACCACAGGCGCCAGCCTCAAAAATAGATCGGTTTCCATTCGCGTCCGCGCTTGTGACCGTCAGGTCATGGGCAAGAAGCGATCCGGCCTTGGGGCCGTTCTGAACACCATAGCCAGGGGGCCGGAACGGTCGTCCCTGTTCTACTACCTCTATGACAACCACGATGAGATCGTGCGGGCGTCAGCCGGCCGTCGCATCAGGTGGGTGCCACTGGCTGCCGACTTCAGCAACCTTGAGCTGACGGACGGGGACGGAAAGCCGGCAACCGCTGCGACCGCACGGAAGACGTGGGGCAAGGTCCGCAACGAGGTCCGCAAGCAGCGCGCCTTGCGCGCGACCGGCATGCTGCCTGTTGCGGCTCCCCGCCCGAAGAAGCTGCCAGCCGACTGGCGCCCGTCAGGCTATCCCAAACCGAATGCGCCATCCCCGACAGGGGATGAGCATCAAGGCAGTCCCCCTGCTGCCTTGCCAGCCGCGCTGCAACAGCAGCCGGCACCCGCCGCGACGCCGGACACGCCCCAAGGGACGCGCCGTCCTGGTCGGAGCCTCGATCGTGTCCGTGAGCTGATGAACGCTCGCAGCGGCCGCAAACCCAATGGCGAACCCCTTTTCTGAGGAAGACCATGAACGCGATTACCCCGAAACCTGAGAACAACGAGCCCGAGCGCGATACGAAGTGGGCAACCGCCCGCACGCCAATCCTGGCCACACGGCTTGGTCGTGGACGCCTGGGTGGCAGCACGGTCTGCGACTTCCTGGTCCAGCGCGGCCGGAAGGCCGGCAATGCCGTGATGGTGGCCGATGGCGACCGGCGCAATCCGACCCTGGCCGGGCTCTATCCGCCCGGTGGGCCGGGAGGTGCCAGCGTGCCTCCGAGCGACGAACTGGCCGACATGAAGGACTGGATCACCGAGCAGGTGGGCCAAATGGTGGTGAACCGTGCGTCCATGGTGCTCGACCTGGGTGGCGGCGACCGGGTGCTGTCCGACTACGGGCAGGACGTGCCGCTGGTGGAGTTCTGCGAAGCCTCGGGCGTCTCCTGCCTGCCGCTCTACTTCAGCGGTCCGGAGAAGGACGACTTCGACCATATCGTCGCCATCCACGAGGCGAAGTACTTCACCACGACCAAGTCGATCCTGTTCCTGAACGAGAGCCTGGTGCGGTCGGGCAAGACCACCACGGGTGCCTTCGCCGAGATTTTGGAACGGCCTGAGCTTCAGGAGATGATGTCCAAGGGGACGGAGTTCATCTTCGTGCCCCGGCTTCCGTGCATGACGGAGATGCGGGCGAGTGGGCTCGGCTTCTATGAGGCGGCCGGGAACAAGCCGGGCAAGAACGGCAAGCCGTTGGACCCGGTCCGCCAGTTCATGGTGAAGACCTGGATCGACAAGCTGGAGAGCCAGTTCGCCGATGCCGGGATCCAGGACTGGCTGCCGTGAGCGCGGAGAGCAACAACCTGCGCCTCGCTGCCGTCGCCCTACGCGAGGCAGCGTGGCGGGAAGGGCTTGAGCCGGATGGTCCGCTCGGGATCTGGGTGCGCTCGCTGGAGCGCACCCTCACAGCGCAGTCCGATCTGGCGGACAAGCAGGAGGCCGGCATCCTCGCCATGGTGAAGGACTCCAAGGGTCTCGTGGACAGCCAGGTCGAGGCGCTGAAGAAGGCGCTGGCGCTGAGCGACGAGCACAACAAGCGGGCCGAGATTGCGCTTCGTCATGCCGAGGTGGACCGGGAGAAGCTGGTCAACCACACGGTGGACGAGCTGACGGGGCAGGTGACGGCCAAGCTCAACGGCGCGCTGGTGATACGCCAGCAGCGGTATGACCGTCAGCAGCGCCTGACCTCGGGCGGGGTGATGACGGCGATCGTGCTGGGTCTGTTCT
>CAXTCK010000356.1:0-2009 GCA_964242425.1 uncultured Acetobacteraceae bacterium
TGTCGCGCCGCTACATGCAGGAGATGATCCCCTTCGTCAGCCCGCAGACCGACGTGATGGCGCCGGACATGGGCACCAACGAGCAGGTGATGGCCTGGTTCATGGACACCTATTCCGTGCACGAGGGCCACGCCGTCAGCGAGATTGTCACCGGCAAGCCGGTCAGCCTGGGCGGCACCGAGGGCAGGCGGGAAGCGACCGGCCGCGGCGTGGCCCACCTGGTGCGACGCGCCTGCGACGTGGTCGGCGTGGCGCCGCAGGGTGCCACGGCGATCGTGCAGGGCTTCGGCAACGTCGGCAGCGTGTCGGCCTACGCCCTGGCGCGGCGCCACGGCATGCGCGTCACCGGGCTCAGCGACCACACCGTCGCCCTGTTCGACCCCAAGGGCCTGCCGCTGGACGCGATCGAGAAGCATGTCGGGCAGCATGGGGTGCTGGCAGGCTTCACCAACCAGATGACCATCGACGGCCCGGCCCTGCTGGAGCAGCCCTGCGACGTGCTGGTGCCTGCGGCACTGGAGCGGGTCATCACCGCCGCCAACGCTTCCAGGCTCAGGTGCCGCATCCTGGCGGAAGGCGCCAACGGCCCGACCACGCCCGACGCCGACGCCGTGCTGGACGAGCGCGGCGACGTCTTCGTCATCCCCGACATCCTGTGCAACTCCGGCGGCGTGATCGTCAGCTACTTCGAATGGGTGCAGGACCTGCAGCGGCTGTTCTGGACCGAGGACGAGGTGAACAACCGCCTCGAGCTCCTGCTGGACGGCGCGTTCAACCAGGTCCGCACCCGCGCCCTGGCGCGACGAACCTCCAACCGCACGGCGGCGATGGCGATCGGCGTGGAAAAGGTGCGCGCCGGCAAGCGGCTCCGGGGCCTGTTCCCCTGAACTTCCGTATGGAACATGGCCGGACTGGGAACGCCTGGAGCGGGCCGGAGCCCCTGGCAGCAAAAGGAGCGCCCAGGCGACCATGCCCAAGCGCCTCAGTGTGCCAGTGCCCGCTCTCTGCGCCGCCGACACCGCCCATGATGCAAACGGTTTGCGTCAGTTCCTGATCGAGCGCGGCACCAGACCCGTCATCCCGAACAACCCAACGCGCAAGCATGTCCGCCCCTTCAACCGCAACGCCTACAAGCAGCGCAACCTGATCAAGCGGTTGTTCAGCCGCCTCAAGGACTGGCGACGGATCGCGACACGCTACCACAAGCTGGCGCGGAACTTCCTTTCCGTTATCCAGCTCGCCGCACCCGTAATCTGGTGGACCTGATCGAGGGCGGACCTTAGCGCCGGCCGAACATCCGCTCGATTTCGGCCCGGGTCAGCCTGAGAAAGGTCGGCCTGCCGTGGCTGCAGGTGGCGGCGCGCGGCGTCTGCTCCATCTGCCGCAGCAGCCGGTCCATCTCCTCCGGGCCCAGGCGCCGGCCGGCGCGTATGCTGCCATGACAGGCCATGCGCGCGATCACCGCGTCGAGCCGCCCAGCCAGGCTGCCGGCCTCCGCCGGCGTTGCCAGCTCGTCGGCGCCGAGCTCTTCCGCCAGGTCGCGCAGCAGGGCGGCCGGATCGGGATGGCCGAGCAATGCCGGCAGGGCGCGCAGCAGCACGGCGCTCCCGCCGAACGGCTCGATCTCGATCCCGAACGCGGCCAGCGAGCCGACATGCTCCAGCAGCCGGGCTCCATCCCGTGGCGGCAGGTCGACCACCTCCGGCAGCAGCAGGCGCTGCGACCGCACCACGCCGTCGAGGTACTGCTGGCGCAGGGCCTCGTGCGTCAGCCGCTCGTGGGCCGCGTGCTGGTCCACCAGCACCAGGCTGTTGTCGGCGGCTACGGCGAGAATATAGGTGTCCAACACCTGCGCCACCGGCACCCCGAGCGGATAATCGTTTGCCGCTTCCATGGCCACTTCGGTCGCCGGCGCGGCCGGGAACGCGTCCGGCCGCGCCGGCAGCACGCGCGCCGACGGCCCGGTTCCGAACGCGAGCCGCGCCTCGGCGAACCCGCCGCCATCCACC